>NZ_JAFIRI010000004.1:0-365111 GCF_018682295.1 Leucobacter sp. CX87
GGGGGCCCCACCGGGGGGGGGGCGCGCTCTGACACCCCCCCGTCCCCCACGCCTCGATGAAAGTGGGGCGCGCCGAGGCGCCCTAGAGCGCCGCGGCCGCCTCGGTGCCCTGTTTGATCGCACGCTTCGCGTCGAGCTCTCCCGCGAGCAGCGCCCCGCCGACCACCTGCGCCGGGATGCCGAGTGCCGCAAGCGCCGCCGAGAGCTCTTCGACCGACTCCTGCCCGGTGCACAGCACGACGGTGTCGACCTCGAGCTCGCGCGTCACTCCGTCCACCGTGATGCGGATGCCCCGCTCAGTGATCTCGTCGTAGCTCGCGCCGACGACGTGCTCGACACCTCGGCGCAAGACCTCCGCGCGGTGGATCCAGCCGGTCGTGAGGCCGAGCCCCCCTCCCGGCTTCGTCGCCTTGCGCTGCAGCATTGTGACGCGACGCCGGCTGATCTCGGGCCGGGGGCGCAGCACTCCGCCGGGGACGGCGGGATCCTGCGTGACACCCCACGACTCGGCGAAGCGCTCGGGGCTGAGCGCGTTCGCCGGGCCGTCCTGGGTGAGAAACTCGGCGACGTCGAAGCCGATGCCGCCCGAGCCGAGGATCGCGACGCGCTCACCGACGCTCCGCTCGCCGCGCAGCACCTCGGCGTAGTCGGCCACGATGGACGAATCGGCTCCCGGGATCGCGGGGCGGCGGGGCATGACACCTGAGGCAATGATGACCTCGTCGAAGCCCTCGGCGGCGAGCGCGTCGGCGGTCGCCCGCGTGCCGGTGCGCACCTCGACGCCGCGGCGCTCGAGCTCGCCCGTGAAGTAGCGCAGCGTTTCGCTGAACTCCTCCTTGCCCGGGATCCGCCGGGCCAAATCGAACTGGCCGCCGATCTCGTTGCGCGCCTCGAACAGGGTGACGCGCTGACCGCGCTCCCCCGCGGCGGTCGCGGCGGCGAGGCCGGCGGGGCCGGCGCCGACGACGGCGATCTTGCGGGCGCTGCGCGTCGGGCCGAGTACGAGCTGTGTCTCGTGGCAGGCGCGCGGGTTGACGAGGCACGAGGTGATTCGGCCCGAGAGGGCGTGGTCCAGGCACGCCTGGTTGCAGCCGATACAGGTGTTGATCGCGTCAGGGGTGCCCGCCTGCGCTTTCGCCACGAACGCGGGGTCGGCGAGCAGGGGGCGCGCGAGCGCGACGAGGTCGGCGGTGCCGCCGGCGAGCAGGCGCTCGGCCACCTCGGGCGTATTGATCCGGTTCGCGGCGGCGACCGGGATGCCGGCCGCGCCCCTGAGCGCGCGCGTGAACTCGGCGAAGGCCGCCCGCGGCACGCTCGTCGCGATGGTCGGGACGCGCGACTCGTGCCAACCGATGCCGGTCACGAGCAGGTCGGCCCCGGCGCCCGCGAGCTCGCCAGCGTAGGCGAGGGTCTCGTCCCCCGTGCTGCCGCCGGGAATGAGGTCGACGGCCGAGACACGCACCGACAGGATCGGCCCGGCGCCGAGCGCCGAGCGCACCTCGCGCACCACCGCGAGCGGGAACGCACGACGCCGCTCAGCGTCGCCGCCCCAAGCGTCGTCCCGCTGGTTCGTCGCGGGGGCGAGGAATTCGTTGAGCAGGTACCCCTCCGAGCCCATGACCTCGATGCCGTCGTACCCCGCGGCGAGCGCGAGCCGGGTGGCGCGGCCGAAATCGGCGATGGTCTGTCGAACGTCCGCGTCGCTCATCTCGCGCGGCACCCGTGCCTTGATGGGCGAGCGCAGTGGGCTCGGCGCCACAAGATCGTCGTGCTCGGCGTAGCGGCCGAAGTGCAGCAGCTGCAGCAGGATCTTCGAGCCCGCGGCGTGCACCGCCTCGGTGAGCAGCCGGTGTTCGGCGAGCTGCGACTCGTCGTCGAGCACCGCGCCGACCACGCCCGGGCGCCCCGCCTGGTTCGGCGAGATCCCGCCCGTGACGACCAGCGCGACGCCCCCGCGCGCACGCTCGGCGTAGAAGGCGGCCATGCGCTCGAAGCCGCCGGGGGCTTCCTCGAGCCCTAGGTGCATCGAACCCATCATGACGCGGTTCGGCAGCGTGTGGCCGCCGATCGTCAGGGGCGTGAACAGCTGCTCGAAGCGCGCCATGACCTAGGCCGCTCCGCCGAACTCGGCGGTGGCGACGAGTATGCCGCGGGCGATCACGGCGTCGCGCATCATGAACCCGAGCACCGCGGGGGTCGCCTGCGGGTCGATGTCGATGCGGGGCACGTTCAGCGCGTGCACGACGAACCAGTAGTTGTGCACGCCCGTGCCCTCGGGCGGACCTGCGCCGGTGAACGACGGCTCGCGCATCTCGTTCGGCATCGTGATCGCGCCCTCGGGCAGGAGGCCCGTCCCGGGGTCGCCCGCATTGGCCGGAAGCGACGTGACCGACGCCGGGAGGTTCGCGACAGCCCAGTGCCAGAACCCGGATCCTGTGGGGGCGTCGGGGTCAAAGCAGGTGACCACGAAGCTCTGGGTGTCTGCGGGGAAGCCTGACCAGCTCAGCTGCGGCGAGCGCCCGAGGCCACCCGCGTAGGTCGCGAACTGCTCGGCGGGCAACGGTTCGCCGTCCTGAATGTCGGTGCTCGTGACCAAAAAGCCGGGCACCTGACGCAGGTTGGCGTAGGGGTTCAGGGGTTCGCGCATCTTTGCCGCTCCTCGTGTGTTGCTCGCCCGCCGCGCACCGCGGCAGCGTGTCCCCCAGCATAGGCGGGGGGCGGTTCCATTCCCGGCCAAGTTATAGTGGAATTCTGGCAACTGATTGGTGAGGTACGAGATGAATGCAGGGTCCTCGGGTTCAACCCGCGCCCGCGCCGCGCTCGCGTACCTGCGCGGACGCATCACGACGGGCGAGTGGGCGGTCGGCGACCGGATCCCGGTCGAGGCAGAGCTTGCCGAGCAGATGGGCGTGGGCCGCTCGACCGTGCGCGAGGCCGTGCGCTCCCTCGCGAGCCTCGGCATGCTCGAGACGAACCCCGGCCGCGGCACCTTCGTGCGTTCGGCGTCGCCCACGAGCGCCCTGCTCAACGACTTCCTGAGCGACTTCTCGCTCGAGGAGATCCTGAGCTACCGCCGCGCGCTCGAGATCGAGGCGGCCCAGCAGGCCGCCCACCACCGCACCGACGAGGACCTCGCGGCGCTCGAGATCGCGGCAGAGGAAGAGCTCGGCTGCTCGCGCTGCCCCGTACTGAACACCGGCAGCGACGTAACCGCGTTCGACAGCCGCTTTCACCAGCTCCTGTTCGTCGCAGCGAAGAACCGGCTGCTCGCGTCGCTCTACGCCGGCATCAACGACCAGCTACGCACCCCCGAGCACCGCGGCCGCCTGGCCAACGTGGGCAGCGCCGCCGCGATGGAGCGCGACCACGCCCGCGTGCTCGACGCGATTCGCCGGGGCGACTTCATCGACGCCGTGCACTCGATGGCGAACCACGTCGACCACGACGTCGTCATCGTGAACGACGCGCAGGAGGTCGTGCCTCCCCTGACGCGCACCCCCGAGCAGCAGGAACGCATCAACCAGGCGAGCGGGGTCGGCGAGGCCCGCTAGCGCTCCCCTCCCCTTTTTCTCCGGCTCGATCCCTCTAGTGAGCGCAATTTGCTCCTTCAACGCGCGCGAAGCAGCAATTTGCGCTCACTAGATGGGGGCGCCCCGCGCCGCCCGTCCGTCCGTCAGGTAACGGATGCGGGTGGGGCGGGATCCTGCTGAGATAGGCAGATCACGTCCCCTATCTATGCACAGGAGCACCTTGCCCATGAACGCGCGCCCCACTCCCTCCCCGAGCCGCCTGCTGGTCACCGGAGGCGGGTCAGGTATCGGCCGCGCGACCGCCGAGCTCGCACTCGCCGAGGGCGCGCGCGTCGTGAGCCTCGACGCGGCGGCCGAGCACTGGGCGGCGGACGGCCTCGTGCATATCCGCACCGACATCACGGACGAGGCCGCCGTCGAGGCGGCGTTCGACGCGGCGGTCATCGCCCTGGGCGGCGCCCCCGACGCGGTCGTGCACTGCGCCGGGATCTATCGCACGCGCGCGGTGACCGAGCTGACCCTTTCGGACTGGCAGCAGACCATGACGATCAACGCGACCGGCTCGTTCCTCGTGTCGCGCGCCGCGGCAAGGCGCATGACGGGCGGGGCGATCACGCTGCTGACCTCGGTCGCCTACGGGCGCGGCGACGAGGTCGAGCCGTCGGCGCACTACTCGTCGAGCAAGGGCGCGGTCGTTTCGTTGACCCGCCAGCTCTCGGTCGAGCTGGGCGGCGCCGGCATCCGCGTGAACGCGGTCGCGCCCGGCGTCATCGACACTCCCATGACGACGATCGTCGAGGACGCGGCGGCCACCGAGTCGCTCGTCTCTCGCCTGCCGGCCCGCCGGCTCGGCACCGCGGAGGACGTCGCCCGCGCCTGCCTGTTCCTCAGCAGCGACTCGGCCAGCTACATCACGGGCGTCGTGCTGCCGGTCGACGGCGGCTACCTGGTCGCGTAGCGCGGGCGGCCGTCGACCTGCCGATCGGCCGCGACAACGCAGGGCCCGGGAGATTCGCTCTCCCGGGCCCTGCGTGTCGATCGGCGCGGCCGGCGCCCCGCAGCGGCTTTCACCGCCGGTGGCGCAGCCGCCCGGCACTTAGCCCGCGGCCTCCTTCGCGCGCGCCTCGGCGAGCAGCCTCGGGTAGTCGGGGTCGTCCTTCGGGACGTCCTCCTCCTCGGCCACCCAATCCTTCAGCCGTTGCCACGCTCGGCTGAACACCGGTACGAGTCCGCGCGGCATGAGCAGCACCATGACGAGCAGCACCACGCCGAGCACCGCGAGGCGCACCTCGGGGAACTCCTGCATGCGCGCCTGCACGAAGGCGATGATGATGGTGCCGACGATCGGACCGACCACGGTGCCGAGGCCGCCGACGACCAGCATGGTCACGAGCAGCGTCATCGGGCCTAGGCCCATGAGCGTCGGGGCGACCACCTTGAACACGTAGGCGTACAGCGCCCCCGAGACCCCGGCGAAGAAGCCCGAGATCGCGAAGAGGAGCATCTGCGTCGTGCGCGGGCTGATGCCCCGGGCCGCGGCCAGCGCCGGGTTGTCGCGCAGCGCGATCATGCCGTTGCCGAGCGGCGAGCGCACGATCACCGTGATGATCACGCTCGTGACGATCGCGATTGCGAGCACGACCCAGTAGTTCGCGTTGCCCTCCGCGTTGCCGCCGAGCCCCTCGAACCCCAGCCCGCCAAAGCCCGACAGGCCGTACGAGCCGCCCGTCACGCCCGACTGGTCGGCGACGATCAGGAGGCGCACCACCTCGGCGAACCCGAAGGTGAGCAGCGAGACGTAGATGCCGCGCAGCCGGAGCACCGGGATGGTGAGCAGCAGCGAGATCCCTGATGCGATCAGGCCGCCGGCCAGGATGCCGAGCCAGGGCGGCAGGCCCGCGTGCAGCGACAACAGCGCCGCTGCGTACGCGCCGATCGCGTAGAACGCGAGCTGGCCGAAATTCCACACCCCGCCGTAGCCGAGCACGAGGTTCCAGCTCTGGCCCAGCGTGATCCAGATCATCGCGAGGGTCGCGACGCTCACCCAGCTGCGGTCGGGCGCGACGATCGGGATGAGCGCGGCGATCACGATCGCGATGCCGATGACCACCCAGTTGGGGCGGGGCCAGCCGAGCGCCTTCGCGTCCCAGCGAGGGAGCTTCTGGGTGCGGGTCGTGCCCACACCCACTGCAGTGTTCTGAGTCACAGTCGGGCCTCCTGCGGCTTGCCGGCGATCCCGTAGGGCCGGACGATGAGCACGACCACGATGATCGCGTAGAGGACGGGGAGCGCGAAGGTCGAGCTCCAGAAGATCGACACTGCCGCCTGCACGAAGCCGATGATGTAGGCGGCGATGACGGTGCCGCGGACGCTGCCGAGCCCCGCGAAGATCACCACGATCAGGGCCTGCAACAGGGGCAGGTCACCCATGTTCGGCGACACGAAGTACACGGGCGCGAGCAGCACGCCGGCGACACCGGCGAGCGCGCTGGCGATGCCCATCGTGAGCACGTAGACCCGCTTGGCCGGAATGCCCATGAGGCGGGCGGCGTCGAGGTTCTGCGCCACCGCGGTGATCGCGAGTCCATAGCGAGAGCGGGTGAGGAACAGCCCGAGCGCCGCGAGCATGCCGATCGCGATGACCGCGGTGAGCACCTGGTGCCACGTGATCGAGACCCCGTCCGTGAGTTCGATCCTGCCCGAGATCAACTCGGGGAAGTTCTTCTGGCGGGGCCCGAACACCCACAGCACGACGCTCTGCAGGATCGTGGCGATGGCGAACGTCGAGATAAACGCGGTCATCTCGAAGTCGACGCCGGCCTTGCCGACCAGCGGCTTCACGCCGATGAAATAGCTCGCGACGCCGAGGGCGAAGGTCACTATCGCGGCGATCAGCAAGGCCCACCAGGGCGAGAGCCCCAGGTTCGCCACGGTGACGTAGGCGGCGACACCGCCGAGCATCACCATGACGCCCTGCGCCATGTTCAACACGCGCAGCGTGCCGTAGACGAGGCTCATTCCGATCGTGATCAGCGCCAGCATCGAGCCCTGCACGATCGTGCTCACGAGCGTTTGCAGGATGAGGTTCATTCCGTCACCCCCAGGTAGGTGGCCGCCACGGCGGCGTCGTTGAGCACTGCGTCCGCGGTGCCCGAGCGGAGAATCTCTCCGTTTTCGACCAGGTGCACGCGGTCGGCGAGCGTCGCGGCGCGCGAGACGTTCTCCTCGACCAGCAGCACCGTGAGGCCCGAGTCCGCGATGCCGCGAATGAGCTCGTACACCTCGTCGACGATGACCGGGGCGAGGCCGAGGCTCGGCTCGTCGATCATCATGAGACGGGCCTCGCCCATCATGCCGCGGCCGAGGGCGAGCATGCGCCGCTCTCCGCCCGAGAGCGTGCGGGCGCGCTGGCCCGAGCGCTCCGCGAGCTTCGGGAACTGCTCGAAGACGCGCTCGAGCTTTTCCTTGGCCAGCTTGTGCGCCGAGCGCGAGAAGGCACCGAGCGTCAGGTTCTCGGCCACCGTCATGTCGGGAAACACGAGGTCGCCCTGCGGGATGTGAATCAGCCCGCGGTCGACCAGCTTCTCGACCTTTTCGTGCGTCGAGACCTGGCCGTCGAAGCGGATCTCGCCGCCCGACGGTCGCACCAGGCCGCTGATCGCGCGCAGGATCGTGGTCTTGCCGTGCCCATTCGGGCCGATCAGTACGGCGCACTCACCCTCGTTCACCGAGAACGTGGCGTTGTGGACCGCCGGCGTCGAGCCGTAGCCCGCGACGAGGCCGGTCACCTCCAGAATCGAGTTCTCACTCATGCCCGTTCTCCCTTCACTGGCAGCGAGCGGGTCGCCTCGGCGGCGGCTCCGGTACCGAGGTACACGCGCACCACCTCGGGGTCGCGCATGACCGTCGCGGGGTCGCCCTGCAAGAGGGTCGCGCCCTGGTTCATAATCAGGATCCGGTCGGCAAGCGCCATGAGCGCGCGCATGACGTGCTCGATGAGCACGATCGTGACCCCGCTGTCGCGGATCTTCTCGAGAAGCACCATGAGCTGGTCGATCTCCTCGTCCGTGAGCCCGCCGAACGGCTCGTCGAGGAAGAGCAGCTCGGGGCCGCTCGCGAGGGCCGAGGCAATCATGAGCCGCTTCTTGTCGTAGACGGGCAGCGGTCCCGAAACCTCGGACTCGCGGCCGGAAAGGCCGACGAAATCGAGCGCCGAGACCGCGTGGTCCCACTGCTCGTCGCCCCGGCGCAGGCCGCGCCACCAGGGAGCGCCCGAGCCGAAGTGAGCGCCGACCAGGACGTTGCCGAGCACGGTTTCGCTGTCGAACACCGACGGCTGCTGGAAGGTGCGGGTGATCCCGAGATGGCAGATCTCGTGCACCGTCGCCTGGTGAATCGGCTTGCCCCGGAACAGGGTCTCGCCATCGGTCGCCCGCACCATGCCGGTAAGCACGTCGAACAGGGTCGTCTTGCCCGCCCCGTTGGGGCCCGCGATGCCGAAGATTTCGCCGCGTTGGACCTCGAAGCTGACGTCGTTCACGGCGGTGAGGCCGCCGTAGCGTTTGGTCGCGCCCCGCACTTCCAGCAGGGCAGCTTCGGTGCTCATCAGCTCAGCCACTTCGGCAGCACGAACTCGCCCAGGCCGTACGGAGCCGGCGAGAAGAGCACCTGCTTGCCGTCCTGGATCTGGTAGGTCAGGTGCGGCATCGCGAGACTCGGGTCGGCGAGCTTGTCGGGGAACGGAATCGCGGTGAGTTCCTTCTGGTCGAAGCCGTAGGTGCCCACGACGCCGCGGAAGGTGTTCGCGAGCACCGCGTTCGTCACCCGCTCGAAGGCGTAGGGGTCGCCGGCAAGAGCGGCGGCGCGCGACCACAGGCGCACGATGTCGTACTGTGCGCCCGACTGGCTGAGGCCGGCCTCGGTGCCGTAGGTGTCGAGGTAGCGCTGACGGAAGGCCGTCCCCATCTCGTCGGGGAGCGTGCCGATCGTGGTCGACCAGACCACGCCGTTCGCCGCGTCGCCCGCGAGCTCGAGGTACTCGGGCACGCTCGGGCCGTACTGCTGGTACAGCAGCGAGTTGGTCGGGGCGGCGGCGAACTGCTTCGCGAAGCTCGCGAGATCGCCCGCGAGGTAGTCGGTGATGAAGATGAGTCCGGGCGGGTTGTTACGGATCTTCGAGAGCTGCGGGCCCCAGTCGGCGTAGGGAACGCTGACTTCCTCGTACATCGTGACGGTCCAGCCGAGCTTCTTGATACCCTCCTGCAGCACCTTCGCGATGGAGATCGAGTACGAGTCGTTGCTTGAGATCACCGCGACGGTGTTCGATGACGGCGTCCAGACGCCGCTCTCGATCCACTCCTGCATGAGCTGGATGAAGCCGCTCGCGTACCAGATCTCGGTCGGGCAGCACTGGAAGATGTTGGTCATGCCGTTCTTGACGACGAAGTCCGTGTTCTCCTGCAGCGTGTTCGTGTGGAAGAGGGGCACGCCGGCCTGCGCGTAGATGTCGAACTCGACCGAAGTCGCGGTCGTGTACCCGCCGAACGCGGCAGCCACCTTCTCCTGCGAGACGAGCCGCTGGGCCGCCTGGATGAAGTTTTCGGGCGCCATGTCGGCGATGTCGGCGGTGACGAGCTCGAGCTGATTGCCGAGCAGGCCGCCGGCCTGGTTGATGTCCTCGACCGCGAGCTCGGCGCCGCGCACCATCTCCTGGCCGTCGCCCGAGTACGGGCCGGTCACCGGGGCGACCATGCCGATCTTGGTGACGCCTCCGCCACCCACCGCGCCCCCCTGGGCGCCGCGCGGGGCGAGCCCGTAGCCGAGGCCACCGCCGGCGAGCAGACCGCCCACCCCGGCAAGCCCGAGGCCGGTGACAAAGTTCCGTCGGTTCACTGGCTTTGGCCGACGAACTGGCGGCTCAGCACGATGATCGGTCATCTTCACTCCTTTGTGGGTGCATGCAGTGGCCGCACGCAGCGGCCATCAATACTCATGCAATCGCGCCGGAGCCCGGGCGTCATGCGTCAAATGACGGATTACACCGTGGAAATCCAGGGAGGCAGCCGGAAGTCGCTGAGCTTGCCGAAGGGCTCGGGCGCGAGCAGCACCTGTTCGCGCCCACGCATCTGGTAGACGAGGTGGGCCTGGCTGAGCGCCGCGTCGTTCGTCGTGTCGGGGTAGAGCAGCGGCGCGTGACCACTCTCACCGAAGTAGTAGACCCCGTTCACGCCGCGGTGCGGCCAGCGCCGGATGTACCGGGTGACCTCGGTAACGTTGCGGGCGTCGACCGACGACCACGCCGCGGCGAGCACCCGGACCTGGTCGTACGCCGCGCCGGCCTGCGACCAGCCGGGGTCGGCGCCGAAGCGCTCGCGGTAGCGGCGCCGAAAGCGGCGGCCGAGGTCGTCGTCGTAGGTGCCGGTCGTCGTCGACCAGACGATCCCCTCGGCCTGGGCGCCGAGGCGCTCAGCGAAGGACGGGATGGACGGCGCGTAGACGCTATAGACGAGCGCCGGAATGGGGTCGCGCAAGAGGGCCTGTTGGAACGCGACGAGCTCGTCCTCGAGGTAGTTCGCGACGAAGAGCACGTCGGGCTCGACGGCGTTCGCCTCGGCGATGACCTGCTCCCAGTCCGTCGCGCCCGCGGGGGTCTCGATCGTGCGGGCGACGTCCCAGCCACAGGCGTTCGCCGTCTCGATGAAGGCGGGCGTCGAAAGCCGCATGCTGATCGAGGCCTGCTCGATCCCCACGACCCGGTGCGTGCGCGGCGTCCACTTGCCCGAGGCCTCGAGTGCCTGCACGAAGCGCAGCATGCCCGGGGCATAGTGCACCTCTGACGCGCAGGTCTGGAAGATCGCGCCGTAACGGTAAGGCTCGGCCTCGGTGCGCAGCACGTCCGCGTCAAACGTCGCCGTGTGCAGAAAGGGCCGGCCGTAGTCGGCGATGAGCTCGAGAAAACCCGGGTGCTCGGCGCTCACGTAGCTCGTCACGATGGCGTCGACACCGGCGTCGAAGAGCGACTGCAGACCCGCGCGCACACTCTCCCAGCCGAACATCTCGACGGGCGCCTGAATGACCTTGATCTGCCGCCCGCCCAGGCCGCCCTGTTCGTTGACCTCGTCGACCGCGAGCAGCGCGCCGTGCAGCATCTGCTCCGTGTCACCCCCGACGTCCTTCGGAATGACGATGCCGAGCAGGATCGGGGCTCGGTCCGCCTCGTTCGCGCGGATGGGGCTGAGGCCGTGCGAGGCGTTTGAGCGATGGGCGAGCTCGAGCTCGGCCACGCCGATCCCGCCCGCCTCGGGGGCGCCGCCCGGCATGGGCAGCCGCAGCAGGCCGACGTCGACGGCGAGCGCCGCGAGCCCGCCGCGGGTGCCCTGGCCGAGCTTGCCAAGCAGCCGTTCGATCTGGGTCGAGACGGTGCGGGCCGAGGTGCCGAGGCGCTCGGCGATGCCGCCGTTCGTCAGCCCGAGCGCGACCAGCGTGAGGACGTCGAACTCGCGGGCGGTGATCCCGCGAGGCATCTCGGCCTCGTTGATCCGGACCGAGACGCGCGGCAGCGCGCGCGCCCCGCCGGTGGTCTCGCCGCGCACCAGGGTGACGTCGAGCCAACGGTCGCCGTCGCGCCACATGAAGCGGACAGTCCGACGCTCGACGCGGAGGAAGGCCTGGGTGTATTCCCACAGCTGCGCCGGCACCTCGCGGGGCAACGACTCGAGCGGGGTCGAGCGGTCAACCACCTGCTCAATCGCGAGTCGATCCTGCATCCTGCCCCCTTATGTATGTATTGAATCGGGGTTCCCGAGAGAACCAGTTACCCGTCTCACGCCGCCAGCAGGCCCCCATCTACCGGCAGCACAACACCCGTCACGTATGAGGATGCCTCACTCACGAGAAATTGGCATACTTCCGCCACCTCGCGCGGGGCGGCCGCGCGGCGAAGCGGCACGCGGGCCAGGTAGTCCGGGTTGTTGCGCAGCGCAGGATCCAGGCCTCCGGCCTGCACCGCGTTCACCCGGATGCCGTCGCCGCCCCACTCGACCGCGAGCTGCCGGGTCATCCCGACGAGTCCCCCGTCGGCGGTCGCCCGCGAGACACCCGAGGAGCGGATCGAGCCGCGGCTGCCCGCGAGCGAGCCGACCAACACGACGCTGCCGAGCTCGGCGCGGGCCCCGCGCAGGCGCAGCATCTCGCGGGCCCCCGCCTGGGCGACGAGGAAGGCGGCCCGCAGTTCATCGGCCTGGTTCGCGTCCCACTCGCTCGCCGACTCGGTCACGGCCGCGGCCGTGTGCGACGGGTTGGTGCAGTGCACGACGGCGTCGGGCGCGCGGCCCCACTGCGCGGTGATGCCGGCAAACGCCGACTCGATGGACGACGGGTCGCTGAGGTTGACCGCGAGCTCGGCGTTGCCCTCCGTATCGAAGCCGGCACCGAGAAGATCCTGCTGGCAGGCGATGTCCGAGAGCACCGCGACCCGCCAGCCGCGCTCGACGGCGAGGGCCGCCACCGCGTCGACAATCTCGGGGTGGGCCCCCGAGACGACAAGGCCCCGGGTACCGTCCACCGCGTCGCCGCTCACGAGAACTGGATCCCGCCGTTGACGGGAATCGACTGGCCCGTGACGTAGGCGGAGTCCGGGCCGAGCAGCCAGGCGACCGCGCCCGCGATGTCCGCGGGGGTGCCGTGACGCTGCAGGGGCACCTCGGCGCGCAGCTGGGCGAAGCGCTCATCGACCGCAATGCCGAGCTCGGCGGCCTGCCCGGCGACCTCGTCCTCGTGCATCTTCGTCAAGATGTAGCCGGGGGCGACCGTGTTGCACCGCACCCCGGCGCCGCCGAGCTCGATCGCGAGCACGCGGGTCAGCGTGTGTACCGCGCCCTTACTCATGCAGTACGCGCCGCCGGCGCGGACGGGCTCGGTGGCGAACACCGAACCGAGGTTCACGATGCTGCCGCCTGCGCTCGTGAGCGCGGGGGTCGCGGCCTGCACCAGGGCGACGAGCGCGACAACGTTGATATCGAGCGTGCGGCGCAGCGCGTCGAGGTCCAGGGTGCTGACCTCGGCGCCGGGCCCGCCCGTCGCCGCGTTGTTCACGAGGCCGTCGAGCTGGCCGAAGGCGGCAAGCGCCGCCCCGACGAGCGCGTCCGCCTCGCCATCCGCCGACACGTCGCCGACACGCGCGACGACGTCGCCGCGCGCGATCTCGGCGGCGAAGGTCTCGGTCAGGCTGGCGTCCAGGTCGCAGAGCGCGAGGCGCGCGCCGTCGGCGAGCAGGCGCTCGGCGATCGCGCGGCCGATGCCCGAGGCCGCGCCGGTCACGATCACGACCGGCCGTGCGGCCCCCACTAGGCGACCACTCGGTCGGCCACGTCGCGAGTGGGTGCGATCCAGGCGCCCATCTCGCGCATCCGTTCGATGACCCGCTCAAGCATGAGGAGGCGGCCGGGGCGGCCGATGAACTGGGGGTGGGTCGTCAGCATGACGTGGCCGCCAAGGGCCGCAATCCCCTCAATCTCTTCGAGCCACAGCGCCTCGACCTCGGCGGCCGATCGGATGGTCTTTTGCCAGGTGTCCGAGGCGAACCAGAAGTGGGGGGCATCGTCGAGCATCCACGACACGGGTACCTCGACGAGGGGGCGGCCCTCGTGCCGGTACGGACGAATGTCGTCCATCAGGTTCGACGAGTACGCGAAACCGTGCTCCTCGAGCAGGTCGAGCGTATTGGGGCTGAAGTCCCACGACGGCGAGCGGTACCCGACGACATCCGCGCCGAGGCCCTGCAGGGCGGCCAGACCGTCCCGCATCTCGGCCGCCTCCTCGTCGCGGCTCTGCAGCGTCGGGGACTGGTGCGAGTGGCCGTGATGGCCGACCTCGTGGCCCGCGGCGAGGATCTCGCGCACGCGGCCGGGGTGGCGCAGCGCGTCGCGGCCGGGGACGTAGAACGTGCTCGTGATGCCCTGGCGCCCGAGCATGGCGAGGATGAGCGGGATCGCCACCTTGGGCGAGTAGGCGCCCTGCGACAGCACGCCCGGCCGACTCTCGTTCTCGGGGTCTTCGCCGATCCAGACCTCCTCGGCGTCGAAATCGAAACTCACGGTCGCCCCAAAGGAGTACCCGTCCGGCCACATCGTCATCATTTGCCCTTTCACATCCTCGTGCGAAGTCCACTCTTCCGGGCGCGCCGTGGGGCGGGCATCCGTCATTCGACGTACCCAGGCGTCTCGCCCCGGGCAGGATCCGGCAGAGAGATCCGTCGGATAGCGGAGTCAATCGCGGCGGAAGCAGCACAGACTCAGAGGTATTCCGGCGAAGCTGCCGGGAGTGACTGGAGAAAGGACCCACCGTGAGCCCCACGCAGTGGACCATCAGCATCGACGCCGGCGGCACCTTTACCGACGCGATTGCACGGAGCAGTGACGGCGCGATCCGGGAGGCGAAGGTGGCCTCGACGCCCGACGACCCGTCCCGGGGCCTGAGCAACGCGGTCGACGCGCTGGCCGCCCAGGGCGTGCCGCGCGACGAGGTTTCGCTCGTGTGCCACGGCACGACCGTCGCGACGAACGCAACCCTCACGGGCAACCTTGCCCGGGTCGCGCTCGTCACGACCCGTGGGTTCCGCGACGTCCTCGGCTACCGGCAGTCGAACCGGCCCGACGTGTACAGCCTCACGCCGCGGCGCCCCGCCGAGCTCGTGCCGCGCGCGCTGCGCTTCGAGCTCACCGAGCGCCTTGACTCCGCGGGACGCGTGCTCACGCCGCTCGACGAGACTGAGCTCACCGACCTCATCACCGAGATCCGGGAGGCAGCACCCGAGGCCATCGCGGTCTCGTTCCTGTTCAGCTATCTCAACGACGGCCACGAGCAGCGCGTCGGCGACGCCCTACGCGCAGCCTTCCCCGAGCTGCCGGTGACACTCTCGAGCGAGGTGGCGCGCGAGTTCCGCGAGTACCCGCGCACGGCGACCGCCGGCATCAACGCGGCCCTGCGCCCGCTCGTCGAGCGCTACCTCACGCGCGCCGCCGGTGCGCTCGCGGACAGCGGCGTCGACGCCCCCTTCCTCGTCATGCAGTCCAACGGCGGGTCCGTCCCTGCCGAGCGCGCGGGCGCCGAAGCCCACCGCCTGGTGCTCTCGGGCCCCGCGGGCGGCGTCGCCGGCCTCGTCGCCCTCGCGCGCTCGCTCGACGAGCCGCACCTCATCAGCCTCGACATGGGCGGCACCTCGACCGACGTCTGCCTGATCCGCGACGGCCAGATCCCCTTCACCACGCTCCAGGAGGTGCAGGATCACACCCTGCTCGCGCCCTCGGTCGACATTCACACGATCGGCGCCGGCGGCGGCAGCATCGCCTGGATCGATACGACCGGGCGTCTGCGCGTCGGCCCCGCATCGGCCAAGGCCGTGCCCGGGCCCGCCTGCTACGGCCGCGGCGGCGTCGAACCCACCATCACCGACGCCCACGCGGTGCTCGGCACCCTCGGCACGGGCGAGCTCGCCGGCGGGCTCACCCTCGACCGCGAGCTCGCGGTGGCCGCGGTGCGCCGGATCGCCGAGCCGCTCGGCTTCTCGGTCGAGGAGGCAGCGGAGGCGATCCTCGCGATCGGCCTCGCCCATATGGTGCGCGCCCTGCGCAAGGTGAGCGTCGAGCGCGGCCTCGACCCGCGCGAGTTCTCGCTCGTGCCCTTCGGCGGGGCGGGCCCCCTCCACACGGGTCTCTTGCTGCGCCACCTCGAGCTCAAGCAGGCGATCCTGCCGCTGCGCCCAGGCCTCTTCGCCGCCGACGGACTGCTCGTCGCTGGCCTCCGCAGCGACCGTTCGCAGACCATCTTGCTGCCCGCCGGGGACTCCGCGACAAACGAACTCATCGCCTGGTTCGCGTCCACGAGCGCCGAGTCCCGCGAGCAGCTGCTCGCGGACGGCGTGCCCGAGGATCGGATCCGCGAGGAGGCGTCGGTCGACTGCCGCTACCGCGGACAGGGCTTCGAGCTCAACATCCCCGTCGCCGGCTGGTCCCCCGAGCAGCTCGCCGAGCTGCCCGCGAAGTTCCACGAGGTGCACCGGGAGCGCTACGGCCACAGCAACCTCGGCGAGCCGGTCGAGATCGTCACCGTCCGCCTCGCCTCCACGGGCGAGATCGAGCGCGCCGACGAGGCGGCCGTCGAGGTCGCCGCGTGCGAGCTGCCCGAGTCGGCGATCGTCGCGCGGCGGGGCGTCCGCCTGCCCGGCTTCGATCCTGCAGAAATCCCCGTGATCGACCGCTCACGCATCCCGGCCGGGGCCCGGTTCACGGGGCCCGCGATCATTCAGCAGATGGACGCCACCACGGTGCTGCTGCCCGGCCAGAGCGTCGAGGCACTCAGCACCCTCGACCTCGTGGTCACCGATCACTCACGAAAGGCCTGAACCGCATCATGTCTCTGACTCCTGAAATCGACACGGTGACCTTCGAGGTCGCCTCCGCCGCGCTCCTCTCCGCCGCGGAAGAGATGGGCAGCCTGCTCAAGCGCTCGAGCTACAGCCCGATCATCCGCGACATGGACGACTTCTCGTGCGCGCTCTTCACCGCCGAGGGCGACCTCGTCGCCCAGGCCGACTACATCCCGGCGCAGCTCGGGGCGATGTCACTCGTGGTGAAGTCCGTGCTCACGAAGTGGGACGGGCGCATCAATCCGGGTGACGCCTTCATCTGCAACCACCCGTACCAGGGCGCGATGCACCTGCCCGACGTGAACATCGTCACGCCGATCTACATCGACGGCACCCTCGCGGCGTGGGCCGGCACCGCCGCGCACCACATCGACGTGGGCGGGGTGAACCCCGGAAGCGAAGGCCCCGAGCTCACCGAGCTGTACGGCGAGGGCGTCGTCATGCCCCCGATCCGGCTCTCCATCGCCGGCGTCGAGAACGAGGACCTCGTGGCGCTGCTCACCGAGAACTTCCGCGACCCGCTGAGCACGCTCAGCGACCTGCGCGCCCAGCGCGCGGCCTGCCAGCTCGGCGACGAGCGGGTGCAGGAGCTCGCCCGGCTCTACGGCCCCGAGACGCTGCTCGCCGTGATGGTGCGCATGCTCGACGTGGTCGAGCTCGCCGTGCAGAACGCGCTCGCGGCGCTCCCCGACGGCGTGGGCGAGGCCGAGGGCTCGCTCGACGACGACGGCCGCGACGGCCCGCCCACCCGCATCCACGCCCGCATCGAGAAGCGGGGCGACCGGCTGCACATCGACCTGTCCGGGTCTGACCCGCAGACCGCGGGCGCCATGAACGTGCCGTGGGCGAGCGCCCGCGCCGGCCTTGTCTACGCGGTGCGCTGCGTGGTGGCCCCGGGCATCGGCTCGAACGACGGCCTGCTACGCCGGGTCGACGTGATCGCGCCCGAGGGCACCGTCATCAACCCGCTGCCGCCGGCCGCCGTGTCCATCCGACACAACACGTGCCAGCGCCTCGCCGACACGCTCATCCGCGCGATGCAGCAGATCTGGCCCGACCGCGCGGTCGCATCGAGCTCGGTCAGCTTCTTCAGCTTCAACGCGGGCTCGACGAACCCCTCGACCGGGCTTCCCGCCGTCATGGCGGACGTGGTCGGCGGCGGCACGGGCGGCACCGCCGGCTCGGACGGGCTCGACGGCGTCGACACCTACATGTCCAACGTGGGCGTCATGCCGACCGAGGTGGTCGAGACAAACTACAACATCCGCATCCTGAAGACCGAGTTCATCCCGGGCTCGCAGGGCCGGGGCGAGCACAGCGGCGGCCTCGGGCTGCGCCGCGAGTACGAGATCCTCGAGCACCCGCAGCACGTGACCTTTTACGCCGAGCAGACCGACGCGCGCTTCGCCCCCGAGGGGGCGTCGGGCGGCGCGGTCGCCCAGGCGACGACGATCACCGTGCTCGGCCCGGACGGCACCGTGCTCGACACCCCGCGGAAGACGTCCCGGCTGCTGGCCCCGGGCACGGTCGTCCGCGTGGAGACCGCGGGCGGCGGCGGCTTCGGGGATCCTGCCCAGCGGAGCGCTGAGCTCGCCGCGTGGGACCGCGCGGAGGGCCGCCTGGCGTAGCGGACCCACTCCCCCGCCCCGCACGCTCCTTCCCCCTTCACCCTTCGCCTCCTCATCCCCATCGACCCGTCGCATATTGCTCCTCCCGGCCACCCCGAAGAGCCATATGTGACGGGTCGGCAGGTGGTGGCGGGCAGCACGGCGGCAGGGCGACAGACTCCTGGGGCAGGATCCGGCGCGTTCACGCAGGCGCCGCCCGTACGATTGAAGCCGTGAGCGACCCGAAGATCCTGCTGTATTACACGTTTGCCCCCGTCGCCGACCCCGAGGCCGTACGCCTCTGGCAGCGCGAGCTCTGCGAATCGCTCGGGTTGCGCGGGCGCATCATCGTCTCGAAGCACGGCATTAACGGCACCGTGGGCGGCGAGATCGACGCCTGCAAGCAGTACCTCCGGCGCACCCGCGAGTACGGCCCCTTCGCCGGGCTCGAGGTGAAGTGGAGCGAGGGGACGGGCTTCGCGGACGACGCTGCCGAGCCGCTGCACGGGATCGACCGACGCGCGCCCTGGCGCCGCATCACCGACTTCCCCGGCCTGAGCGTGAAGGCGCGCGACGAGCTCGTGGCCTTCGGCCTAGCCGACGAAACCGAGGTCGACGCGGCCGGCATTGTCGGCGGCGGCGTGCACCTGAGCCCGGAGGCAGTGAACGAACTCGTGGCCGAGCGCGGCGAGGACGTCGTCTTCTTCGACGGCCGCAACGCGTACGAGGCGACGATCGGTCGGTTCAAGGACGCCGTCGTGCCCGAGGTGTCGAGCACCCACGGCTTCATCGAGCAGATCGAGCAGGGAGCCTTCGACGACATCAAGGATCGCCCCGTCGTCACGTACTGCACCGGCGGCATTCGCTGCGAGATCCTCTCTGCCGCCATGATCAAGCGCGGTTTCAGCGAGGTGTACCAGATTGACGGCGGCATCGTCCGCTACGGCGAGGCCTTCGGCAACGACGGGCTCTGGGAGGGCTCGCTGGCGGTGTTCGACGGGCGCGAGGCGCTGGACTTCGCACCGAACGCCGCGGTGCTCGGGCGCTGCGCCGTCTGCGCCACCCCGTCATCGACACTGCAGAACTGCGCCGACCCGTCGTGCCGCGCGCGTTTCGTCACGTGCGCGGAGCACGCCGATGCACGTTGCACCGAGCACGGGGGCTCCGTCGACGCGAGTCCCGCGGCCGTGGCATCGGCAGCGCAGGCGGGCTAACGCGTTTCCAGCGCTCGCTCGCGCATCCGCTTCCCGCGCGCGAATCGCAATCGTGCGCACGGTGGTCAACCACTTGGGCCGCCTCACACCCCGGGTGAGTCTTCGTGCACCCCGAGCAGGCGGCTCAGCGCCGACGCGTACGCCGAGATCGCCTCGTCCACCGAGAAGTGGCCCGCAGCGCTGAGCGTGCCGAGGCCGTGAATGGTGGCCCAGAGCGAACGCGCGTCCTCCTCTTCCGAAAGCCCCGCGGCCGCGACGGCCTGGCCGAGCGTCACGGCGAGGTCGTCGATGAGCGGCGCCATCCGCTCAGTGGGCGCACCAGGAATGCACACGGTCGGGTCGTAGACCGCGTTGAACGCGTGTGGGCGATCGACCGCGAAGCGGATGTACGCGACCCCTCCGGCGAAGAGATCCTCCTGCGCACTGCCACCCGCGGCCACAGCGGCATGCACCGCGTCAACGAGATCTGCCATGCTGCGCTCGGCGAGCGCCTTAATCAACCCTTTTCGGTCGGTGAAGTGGTGGTAGGGCGCGTTGTGGCTGACGTTTGCCGCGCGCGCGACCTCGCGCAGGCTGATCTCCGGCGCCGGCATGCGCTCGAGTAGTTGCATCGCGGCGTCTTCGAGCGCTCGGGCGAGACTGCCGTGGTGGTACGACCCCTGGGAACTTGACACGAGCAACACTCTTCCCTATCTTGACACTGTCCACCTGAAATAGACAGTGCCAAGATTGCAGGCAACATGACTTCCACACTCGTCATCGACGGCCACCCGAACCCTGAGTCCCTCACCGCGGCGATGGCCGAGCGGTACGTCGCCGGCAACGGCAACGCCCGCCTCCTTCGGCTGCGGGAACTCGACTTCGACCCGAACCTCCGGCTCGGCTACCGAGGACGGATCCCGATCGAGCCGGATCTCGCCGACGCCCGGGAGGCGCTGCACGCGGCGAGCCGGATTGTCGTGGCGTCACCCATGTGGTGGGGGTCCGCGCCCGCACTGCTCAAGGGATTCTTCGACCGCGCCCTACTTCCGCACGAGGAGTACGAGATGACGCCGCTCGGATTCCCGCGGGGCCTCCTCGCGGGGCGAAGCGGGCGACTCTTGCTCCTCTCGGACACCCCCGGCTATGCACTGCCGTTCATGGGCACGCCCGCCGCCGCACAGATTGGCCGGAGAACGCTGAAGTTCTGCGGCGTGCGCCCGTTCCGCGTGCACCGCTTCATGGGGGTGGGCGCCGCGAGCGAGGGGAAGATCAGCCGCTGGCTCGAAACGTCCGAGCGCATCGGCGCGGGCGACCGGCAGCGCGATGCGGGGCGCCCGGATGAAACGCCAAAGGCCCGCTCCGCGGTCCTGCAGAGCGAGCCTCAACGCACCTAGGTTGCCCGGCGCCCGCGATCCTGCGCAGGATCCGGGCCGCCAGCAGCCGCTACCAGATCGAGACGCGCGCGGCCGGATCGAGCCAGAGCTTGTCGCCGGGCTGCGTGTTGTACGCCTCGTGGAAGGCTTCGAGGTTCGCGACGATCTGGTTGCAGCGGAACTCGTTGGGCGAGTGCGGGTCGATCGTGAGCAGGCGCACGACCTCTTCGGGACGCGACTTCTGCTGCCAGGCCTGGGCCCAGGAGAGGAAGAAGCGCTCGGCTCCGCTCAGCCCGTCGATCACCGGCGACTCGGCGCCGGCGAGCGAGCGCAGGTACGCGCGCCACGCGATCGCGAGGCCGCCGAGGTCGCCGATGTTCTCGCCGATCGTGAGCTCACCGTTGACTGTCTGCCCGTCGGCACCCTCGGGCGAGAGCGCGTTGTACTGGTCGATGAGTGCTTTGGTGCGCGTCTCGAACGCCGCGCGGTCGCCTTCGGTCCACCAGTCGGTGAGCTTGCCGTCGCCGTCGTAGCGCGAGCCCTGGTCGTCGAAGCCGTGGCCGATCTCGTGGCCGATAACGGCGCCGATCGCGCCGAAGTTCGCCGCGTCGTCCCAGCTCTTGTCGAAGAACGGCGGCTGCAGGATCGCCGCGGGGAAGACGATCTCGTTGAAGCCCGGGTTGTAGTACGCGTTCACGGTTTGCGGCGTCATGAACCACTCGTCGCGGTCGATCGGACGCCCGAGCTTGCCGAGCTCGCGGTTGAAGTCGAGCACGGCCACGCGCCGCGAGTTGCCGACAAGGTCGCCCGCGTCCGCTTCGAGCGCGGAGTAGTCGCGCCACTTCACGGGGTAGCCGATCTTGGGGGTGAACTTGTCGAGCTTTTCGAGGGCGCGCACCTTCGTGTCCGCCCCCATCCAGTCCAGCTCCTGGATCGACTCGCGGTACGCCTCGATGAGGTGTCCCACAAGCACGTCCATCGACGCCTTCGCGGACTCGTCGAAGTGGCGCTCGACGTAGAGCCGGCCGACCGCCTCGCCCATCGATCCCTCGACGAACGAGACGCCGCGGCGCCAGCGGTCGCGCTGTTCGGTCGCGCCGGTGAGTGCGGTGCCATAGAACTCGAAGTTCGCGCGCGACATCTCCTGCGACAGCAACGAGGCGGAGGAGCGCACGAGGGCCCAGGCGAGCCAGGCCCGCCAGGCGGGGAGCTCGTCCTCGACCAGCAGCGCGGCGAGGCCGGCAAGCGCGTCGGGCTGGCCGGCGACGACCTCGGCGAACGCGCCCTCGGGCGCGCCCATCGCGCTCAGATACGCGCTCCAGTCGAGCTGCGGGGTGATCTCCTGCAGCCCGGCGAAGTCGCGCAGGTTGTACAGCTTCTGGATGTCGCGGCTCGCAACCTTGTCCCAGTGGCTCGCGGCGATGCGGCGCTCGAGCTCGTAGCTCAGCGCGGCCTTCTCGGCGGCCCCCGGAACCTTCGCAAGCTCGAGCATGCGCTCGATGTGCGCCAGGTACTGGCCGCGCACCTCCTCGAACTGCTCCTCGCGGTAGTACGACTCGTCGGGCAGGCCGAGCCCGCCCTGCATCACGAACGCGATGTAGCGGTTCGGATCCCCCGGGTCGTTGTCGATGAACATGCCGTAGAACCCGCCAAGGCCCTCGCGCTCGAGCTCGCCGACGAGCGCCACGAGCTCGGCAACCGAGCCCACCGCGAGCGCGCGGGCGAGATCGCCCAGGATCGGGTCCGCGCCGAGCGCATCCGCCCGCTCGACGTCCATGAAGCTCGCATACAGCGCGGCGACCTTCTCGGCCTCCGTGGCACTGCCCGCACCGGCGGCCGGGGCCTCGGTCTGCGTGATGATCTCGCGGACCGCGTCCTCAGCGTTCTCGGCGAGCACCGCGAACGAGCCGTAGCGCGCCTTGTCGGCGGGAATCTCGGTCCGCTCGATCCACTTGCCGTTGACATGGCGGTACAGATCGTCCTGCGGGCGGACGGCCGAGTCGAGTTCGGCGAGGTCGATTCCGGAGGAGGGCGTGGTGGCTGCGGTCATGCGACCACCCTATCTATTCGGCCAGACCGTCCACGATGAAGTGGAGGTTCGACGCTCGCAGCTCGACGACGTGCTCGCCGGGGACGAGCGTGTCGAGGCCATCGAGGAACTCCCGGATCTCTTGGTCGTCTCCCGCGTTGCCGACCTCCACCACCACCGAGCGCGGGTCGGAGTTCACCGGCACGGTGACGTAGACATATCCGCCGTGCTCCTCGACCTCCATGTTGGTCGTGTAGTCGACCCCCAGGATCGTGACGTCCGCCACGCCCGGCGCCGGCCAGTTCCACCAGGCAAGCGCCCCCACCGTCAGCGCGGCAGCGGCAGCGCCCCCGGCCCACAGCAGCGTGCGCCGCGGGCGGGACGCCCCCGAGCCCTCCTGAATCTCCGGTTCCATTGCATGCTTGCCGCGATCAGTCATCGCCACCCCTTCTCTCATGATGTCTTCCGAGCGTGCGGCGAGCGCTGGCGTCGCACCCCAGCGAACACGACGACGAGGCCGAGCAGGATCAAGACCGCGACCCATCCCAGCGCGAAGCTCGAACCGGTGAACGCCAGCGCGACCTTCACGAACGGGAAGCTCAGCGTGCGATCGCTCTGCACGGCGGAGATGTCCACGCTGCCCGCGTCGTCGAGCGTCGTAATCTGCGCGCTCTGCGACACCGCCCGCTCGCCCTCGAGCGACGCGGTCGTGCTCCCGCCGCTCAGGAGGTAGCCCCCGGGAACCGCAACCGCGGTACGGTACTCGCGCGGCAGGAGGTACCCGTCCGAGTGCTCGTCGTAGTCCGTCGGGGACACCGCGAATTCGTACGCCCCGTCCGCGTCGGTGAGCTGCGACGAGTTGCCGCGGGCATCGGTGGCGATCTGCCACTCGCCCTCCACGAGCTCCCAGAGCGTCACCGTCTGGCCCGCGAGCACGCCCTCGCCCGGCTGCTGCGCGCCGTCCTCGTTTGCGTCATCCCAGATGGTGCCGCCGACGATCGCCTCGTGGGCGAAGGCTTGCAGGCCGATGTCCATCTGCAGGTCGTCTCGCACCGAGGTCACATCGATGACCGTTCCGTCGTGGTCGACGATCGAGAACCCGTGTGTGACGCCGGTGTGGGTCTCGCCCGAGCCGGGATCCGCCGCGATGAGGTCGCTATCGAGCGCGCGGTCGTCGCCCGCGTTGAGCGGCGACCAGACCTGGTAGCCCTCGCGCACGGCGGAGACGCGGTACTCCCGCGGCGCGAGGAAGTTCGCCTCGCCCTCGTCGTAGTGCGTCGGGCTCACGGTGAAGCTGTAGTTGCCCTCCGCGTCGGTCTGCGTCGTGTCGTGGCCGCCCAGGTCCGTTACCGGCACCCAGTCATCGCCCACGCGCTCCCACAGGGCGACGGTGCGACCGGCGATGCCGATTTCGCCCTCGTCCTGCAGGCCGTTCGCGTCAGCGTCGTCCCACATTCGACCGCCGATGGTGACAGCGTCAGCGAAGACCGCGAACCCAGCGTCGGCCGTGCGCACGTCGCGTGCCGAACCCAGCACAACGCCCTCGGCATCGGAATCGACCAGGGCGATCGCCCCGGTGAGGACCGAGCTTCGCGGCTGTGGCACCGGGATGCCGTCCACGTCGCTTCGCCCCGTCGGGAAGAACACGTTGCCGATCTCCACGAGTCGGAGGTTCGCCGGCGCCGTGATGAGCACGCGGTACTCCTCGGCGAGGCGGTAGTGCGCCGAGCCCTTGTCGAGATCCGCGACCTCGACGGAGAACTCGTACCGCCCGTCGGCGTCGGTGGTCACCGAGGCGTGCCCATCCGCGTCCTCGTGCGCCTCCCAGAGGCCGGTGTCCCGGTTGAGCTGGAAGAGCGAGACCGCAAGGCCCGCGATTCCGGGCTCGGCAGGATCCTGCACGCCGTCGACGTTCGTGTCCTCGTAGACGGTGTCGCCGAGCACCCGGATCGAGTCGTGCACGACGACGCCGCCATCGACCCGGTCGGTGTCAGCCACGCTGCCGTACTGCGCGTACCCGTTCGCGTCACCCGACACGAGCGTGAACTCCTCCGAGACCGCGGCGTGCGCCGGGTCGGCGATGCTGTGGCCGTACAGCGCCACGCCCCCCGAGACGAGGTATCTGAACTTCGAGTTCTTCGTGTCGTCCCCTGCCTTGAACGCAGAGAGCGTCTGGCGGGACGTCAGGTCAAACTCGACCACATACACGTGCGGCTGGTTGAACCGGGCGCTCGCGGGGTCCTGGTCGGCGGCATCGGCCACGAACGCGTACGCGCCGTCGGCGTCGGTCTGCGTCTCGGCGGCGACGACGAGCTCGCCGTCGACCACGCGGTTGAGCACCACACGGAGATCCGGGATCCCGGGTTCTCCCGCGTCCTGCACGCCGTCCCGGTTCCGATCATCCCAGACGAAGTCGCCGATCGTGGCCTGCGTCGCGAGGCCGAACAGCCCCAGGTCGACGTGCTCGGCGTCCACACCCACAAAGGTCTGGATCGGGAGCAGCTCGTTCTGGAGCTCTCCCAGGATCCGGCTGTCGGACACCGCCGTGTGGGCGATATCGCGCGCCGCCAGGGTGAAGTCGTTGTCGAGCGTCGGGTCGTCCCCCGCATGCAGCACCGTGACGTCCTGCCAGAGCGGAATCGACGTGACTCGCACGCGGTACTCGTACGGCTGCAGCGCGATGCTATCGATGATGTGGAGGTTATTGAAGCGGTACGACGCTGCCCCCACATGCTGCATGACGACGTCCGAGTCCTGCGCCTGGGCGGGCTCGATCATGCGGCCGCCGGCGTCCTGGCGGGCATCGACCCACGCGTCTCCGACCCTCACCTCGAGCGTCGCGGTGTACTTCTCCGCTGGCGCGGCGTGGTCGTTCTGCACGCCGTCGCGATCGCTGTCCACGAAGACCTCGCCCGAAAGCGATGAAAGCGCGTGCCGTACGAGGCCGAGGTCGACGGTGTTGTCGGTCACGCCGAAGACGACCCCGGTGCCCTCGTCAATCTCGACGACGCTGATCAGGTGCTCGCCCACCGGGGACGCGCCGTGCATCGTCCCGTTCGGGAAGAAGTCCGAGTCCACCTCGTTTGCCTGCGTGCCGGCGACCGCCGCCGCCAGGAACGCGTTCGTCGGCGCGAAGGTGTACCCCGTCAGCAGGTTCTTGGCGACCACCTGGTACCGGGTCTCGACCGGCTGACCGTCCGCGTAGAGCATGCTCGGGACCTGCGTGAAGTAGTAGTACCCGTCCGCGTTCGACACCGCAGAACGCGCGAACTCGGTACGCACCCACTCGTCGCCGGAGCGCGTGTACTGCTCGAGCTGCAGCTCCTGGCCCGCAAGCCCGGGCTCGCCCGCGTCCTGCACGCCGTCCCGGTCCAGATCGTCGAACACCCGGTTGCCGATGACGCCGTAGGTGGTCTTCTCGTAGAAGCCCACGCTCACCGAGTCGCGGTCCGCGAACTGTGACCGGAAGAGCCCCTCGAGGTCGAAGTGGAGGGCGCCCGTCTTCACGATCTTCGTGCCCTTCTCGTTCACGCCGTCGTTGTCGTTCGCCTCGGCGAACGGGTCGGCGTGGTGCACGAAGGGCGACACCAGGCGCTCGGTGTTGAACCCGTCGTTCTCGTCCGTCACCTCGACGGTGTACTGGCGATCCACCGGTAGTAGCGCGAAGGAGTACTTCCCTTCCGCATCGGTGACCTGCACCATGGGGTCGCCGTAGACGTCGACCGCGGTTTCGCCGTTCGGGCGCTTCAGCGTGACGTGATACCCCGGAATCCCGGTCTCGGTCGGACCGGCCTGGTAGCCGTCGAGGGTCGCGATGTCCTCCGCGAAGACGGTGCCGCCGACCAGGATGGTTTCCGCCACCCCGATGTCGAAGCTCATGCGCTCGGCGTCGGTAGTCTGCGTGTCAACGCGGGCCGGTTCGGTGATCGTCACGAACGCCGAGCCATCGACCGCAGCCGGGATGTCGAGCGCGGCGCCGGGGGCGAAGTTCTGGACCCCGGCACCCTGGAACACCTCGGCGGTCGTCGCGAGGAACCTGTCGTACTCCCTCGGGAACTCGTGCATCACCCGGTAGTCGCCCGGCGTGATGTTCGAGAAGGTGTAGTACCCGGCGTTGCCGTGGATATCCGACTCGGTAGCGGTGACGAGTGGGCCCTCGGAGGGGATGGGCTTCGCGAAGACCTCGTCCAGCACGGACTCCCCCGTCGCCTCGTCGACGACGACCCAGTCGCCGCCCGCCTGGTGGATCGGGTTACCGAGCGCGTCAACGTTGTAGCCCGCAGCCGTGAGCAACGTCACCCGCACACCGTTGATTCCCGGGTCGTCGACCTCGCCGTCAAAGTTCAGGTCCTGCGACGGCGACAGGTGCGTGCGCCCGTTCTCGTCGACGTAGGGATCCCCCTCATCCTGCTCGCCGTTGTAGTTCACGTCATTCCACACGTAGTTGCCGAGGTAGACGTTGTCCTGCTTCTCCGTCACGACGACGCCCGCATTGTTCGACTCCTGCGGGATGAACCGGCTGACGCGTTGCGTCGCCACGAACGAGTTCCAGAGCGACGACGCGGCCTTCTTCTCGGGCTCGTCGAACTGCTCGAGGTACGCCGGGGCGTTGTGCGGGGCCTGCATGGAATAGGTGAGCTTGAGCTTGTTCTGGCCGGGGAGCTGTTCGGCGGGGTTGTTGAAGAGCACGAGCAGGCTCTTCGCCTGCTGCAGCAGCGCCGGATCATTCTGGAGTTCGCTCAGCTTGACGAAGTACTTGTCGCGCGTCGCCGAGGGGATGCCCGGCAGGCCGAGCGCGTCATAGAACGACTCGCTCGCGGCCTCGGCGTGGGGCACCAGGTCGGTCTGCACGATCTCTCCGCCCCGCTTCGTGAACGGGCCGACGTACGCGGTGTATTCACCCGCGCCGTACGTCTTCTTGTCGGCGCCCTCGCGCTCGAGCTTCAGGCTGTCTGGCCGGAGCCAGGCCGAGTACTGCGAGTCCCGCGCGATGCCCGCATTGGTGATCGACGTGTCCTTCACGAACGGCAGCACGTCGTACAGGATCGGGTACGGGTACGCCCGGTCCCCCGCCTCCTTCGAGTTGTCCACCGAGACCTCGAACGCGAACTCGCCCCCCTGACGGACGGGGGTCAGCTCCGGCGCGACGGTTCCTGCCCGGTTCAGGTCGGAGTAGGCCACCTTGCGCTTGCCAAAGTTGTCGTAGGTCTCGTACTGGAAGAGCGACTTCTCCGAGAACACCAGCCGGTCGTTCAACAGGCGGTTGTCGTTGAAGTCGTTGCTGTCAGTGGAGTACCCGAGGCGGTTGCCCGAGTTCTGCTGCGAGTTCAGCGGGTGCAGCAGGCCGGTGTTGTTGGTGACCATCGCGCGAGACCGGAGGTCCTCCGCGTCCGCGCCAGGCGAGTACGCATCGACCGAGCCGATGAACTCGACCACGATCTTGTCGCCGGGGAAGACGCTCCCGTCGAACCACACCGACACCACGTTCCGGTCAAAGCCGGCCCACGGCCCCGAGTAGATCTTGGTGTGCGTGAGATGCGAGTCCGGGCTTGCCTCGGTTCCGTCGGCCCGCAGCAGCTTCCACGTCCACAGGTTGTTCTCCTTGTCCGTCAGCGAGTACCGCGAGCGGTGCTCGTCGCTGAGGGGGTGATCCTGCGTGATCTGGTCGCGCGGCACGTAGGTAAAGTCCGCGCCGGACTCCATCACGGCCGGGAGCTGGAAGGTAACGAAGGGGTCGACGAGCGTGTCCTCGGCGTACGTGTTGTCCTCGTCGCGCGACCACATGGTGTCGTCGGCGTTGATGAACTCGCCGCTGAACTTCAGGTGCGGCGAGGACTTGGGCGCGATGGCAGTGACGTCGGACCAGCCGAATCGCTGTTCCGTCGGCTTCGTCGAATCGCTGCGGTAGTAGAGCGCGTCGTAGTTCACGTTCACGACCGGGCGCGACGGCGTCAGGTACGACCGGGTCTCGCTCTGCGCGAGCTTTGACACACTTGTCCCCACGTAGTTGCCCCACACCTGCGCGGTGCCGTAGACGAACAGGGTCGACTTGGCGTTCGAGGAGATGCGCACGCCGAAGGCGATGGCGTTATCCGTCACCGAGGCCGGATACTGCGTGGTGCTCTGATTCGTCGGGTCCGTGTCGAGGACCGACTGCGAGCCGTCGGCCACCGGGTCCGCGTCGATGTCGAGGCGGGTGCCCTGGGGAACCAGGTAGTTGCTCGGGTCGAGCGCCTTGACCACCACGCGAATCTTCCGCTGGCCCGCCTGCTCCGACGTGGGAATGTCGAAGCGTTCATTGGTCAGGATCGAGGTGCCGCCGGGGTTCAAGAGTTCCCAGTCTCCGGCCTCGTACCCGTCTTCCGCGAGCTCGTCGGACACGTAGACGTACGTCTTGAACGCCTCGTCCACGCTCGTCCCGTTCGCCGCGAGCCGGTCGAGCATCGCCTGCGGCAGCGCCCACGCGCCGGACGTGACGTAGCGCGTGCTCGTGGCGATCTCTTGATTGCTGACGGAGACGGTCGAGTCATTCGATTCGTCGGTCGGCAAGACATTCTCGATCACGAGCTCTTTCAGGCCGGATCCCGTGTTCTTCGCGTGCGTGATCAGGTACTCGATCGTGTCCGAGGAGTTGAAGTACGTGTCCCCGGACATCCCATTCGAGTAGGCGATGCGCGGCCGCGTGGTGTTGATGCGCACCTGGGCCCTCGGCTTCAGGATCTCGATCTCGACCGTGTCGGCAGCGTAGATGCCCGCGAGGTCGCCGTTGCTGTCGATATCGGACTGCGCGCCCGTGTCCGACGCGTGAGTGTGGTACTTCATCGACTTCAGGGACTGCACGATGAAGTCTTCTGCCCGCTGCGGGCCGCCCGCCGGGATCAGGCTTACGTCGTCAGAGATGAGCGAGACATACGAGTCGGCAATCAGCTCGTCCGCGCTCCAGACGTGGTCCTGCGACGCGACATTGTCCGCGTAGCCGTCCACGAGCTGCACCTCGTAGAGCACCTTGAAGCTCTCGCCCGAGCGCAGCTGCCCGGAGGTGCCGCGCTCGTTCGGCGGGGTCGTCACGACCCACTGGATGCGGTTGCGGTGCGCATCAGCCGCGAGTTCGCCCGGGGTCATCCGCTTCACCGAGTACCCCATGGCCTCGAACGCGTCGCGGTCGTACACCTGGTCACCCAGCTTGATGCGGACCTCGCCGGTCGCCTCGGCAAAGCTCGTCACAAACTGCGTGAGCACGAAGCGCGAGTTGTGCACGTCGCCTGCGGTCTTGATCTCCTCGTACGGGTCGGCCGCGCTCGTCGGCTCGTTCTTCACCTCGGTGACGTACCAGTACTTGCCGGCCGCGTCGACCTGGACCAGATCCTGCTCGGCCCCGTCCGCGAAGGTCGCCGCCTTCGCGGTGTTCGTGATCGACGGCTTCTTGAGGTTGAGCAGGGTGCCGCCATAGGCGCCGCGCTTGTCGTGCTTGGTGGCGAGGCCGTCCGGGGTCAACGCCTGGGCCTTCTCCGTCCAGCCGACGCCGCCGTTCAGCACGATGTCCGTATCGTCGGCGTAATGCTGGGTCGCCGAGATCAGCCGCTCGGTGATCTTGAGCGCGCCGACGTTCTTGCTCCAGGTGCTCGTAGAGTCGCGCCGGGCGCGGTCGTTCACCGTGATGGAGAGCCCGTTCGCGGACTTCACGTTGTTCGGGGCGGCAGAGACGCCCTGGTCGCGCGCGCTGAGCGAGGGGGTCGAGCCCGTCGTGTAGCGATCAGACACGATCGGGTTGAAGACCGGCCGCTTCGTACCGGCGAACGTCAGCACCTCGGTGTAGCGGCTGTCGTCGGTGTCGGCCCCGAACGTCGGGGTGTCGATGGTGACCACGCGGGGCGAGATCACGAGCGACTCGCCGTATGCAACGTCGACGGCGCGGTCACCATCGGCGGTGAAGTGCAGGACGAAGCGCTTGCCGAGCGCGTCCTCTACGAGCTCCACCTCGACGGCGAAGTACTCTGCGACGTCCCGGGCGGGCACCGAGGACTGGTAGGTCACGGCGTTCACCGAGGCGGCGAAGGTGACCTGCTGCAGGTCCGCGAGCTTCGCGTCATACCGGGCGTACGAACCGTCCTTGAGCACCGGCGCGACGCCGTACGGCAGCGCGACCGACACCGTCGGCTCGAACCACGATCCGCGGGCCCCGCCGATGGTCTGGGGGGCGTTCTTCCAGATGTCGTCGTTGAAGTTGTCGCCCGAGTAGTAGTTGTAGCCGCTGTTCACGCGGTTGTACTCGCCGAGCACCTCGAGCTGCTGGTTCTCGACGGTCGAGTTGATGGTGAACTCTTCGTAGAGGTCGACTGCGAAGTCCTGAATGGTGGAGTCGTAGGCGTCGCTATACGAGTCCTTCGTCGCGCCGCTCCATACTCGCAGCGTGGGCTTGCGCATCGCGATCTGGTCGCCGGTGGCCAGGGCGGGCTTGCCGTCCCGCTCGACCTTGGTCGCCTGCGCGTTCAGTCCGCGAATGTAGGTGCCCCAGGGCTCGACCGAGAAATACGAGCTGTAGCTTCCGAAGTCGTACAAGAGGTCGTTGACCTTGATGCCCTGCGGCATGCCGTCGTTCGGGAACCGCGCCTGGTTGTAGGTGCCGATGGCGCGGTTGAACGCGCCGTACTGCTCGCTGTAGATCTCGAGGAACGGCTCCTCGGCGACACTCGTGAGCGTGAGCTCGTCGTGCCAGTACGAGATATCACCGGCCGTCGGGGGCAGCTCCTCGGCGACGCGGACGCGAATGTCCACGCGCTGCGCCTGGGCGTCCTGGCTTGTGCCCGCCGAGTGGAACAGGCTCGTGACCGGGCTGGCAACCGTCACCTTGACGACGTACGGGAGCATGTCGTCGCGGGTGTCCGCCGCGTACGTGCCGGCCTCTTGGGACTGCGCCGGGGCGCGGAAGCCCTGGTCGTCGTCGGGCGTCTGCACGATTTCGACGGTGCTGCCGAGCGCGGCGCCCGCGGCATCGAACGCCGTGATGCCGAGGAGGTTCCCCTCGGCATCAAACGGGCTGATGCCCAGGGGCAGGATCTCGGTGTACTCGAGGCCGCTGGTGATTGCGCGGTCACCCAGGTTTGCGGCGTGCAGCCGCACCGTGAACTCCTCGTGCAGCTGCACGGCGTAGGTGTAGTCGTCCTCGACATAGGGCGTGTAGCCCAAGCGATGCCGGTTGGAGGAGTTCAGCGACCCATCGTGCTCGTAGAAGTTCGCGTTGTCGACGCCCCAGGCGCCGCGCTGGGTGTCGGGAACCATCTCGCTCGCGCCGTACAGCCAGGCGCGGTTGAGCTGCATGCCGTCCTGGGTCCAGAGGATGCGGTCACCGGACGTGACCGCGCCGTCGTTCACGCGCGCCTTTGTCGCGTAGCCGAAGTTCTCGTCGAGCGCGGCCGAGGCGAACGAGACGTACAGGTCGTTCGTGGCCGTCTCACGCAGGTGCGCCGTGTGCGACTTCTGCGCGTTCGCCGACGCGTCGTAGTAGGTGGCCTGCGTGTACGAGCCCGAGGAGCTGCTCGCGTCGCGTCGCTGCTCGTTCCCGCCCGGCTGCCATGAGAAGGAGTTCGAGAGGAACTCTGCCGCGGTCATCTCGTGGCCGCGGTCGCCCGAGATGCCGGCGTCGTGGAGGAGCGTCGCCATGTCCATCGCGACGTTCTGCGCGGTGTTCGCCACGGGAACGTTGCTGCCGTACCAGCCAAAGAGCGGCGCGAAGACCGACGTACCGTTCGGGTACTTGGCGACCGGCAGGCCCGCATCGCGGGCCGTCGCCGCGTAGACAATCTCGATCTGCTCGCCGCGACCGAGGCTGTCGGCACTGAACGAATAGGTGATCACCTCGAAGCTGATCTCGTTCGCGGGGTTGACCTTGGTGTTGGCGGGTTCCGCACCCGAAAGGCGCCCCCAGCCGTCGTTGTGGCGGTCGTTCGCGAACGTCTGCGCGCCTGCGACGTCGAGCCCGGTCTCGGTGCGCACCGTCGCGGTGGGCTGCACGAAGGGGCGGGGGTTCCCCGCGGCGTCGAGCACGCGGATCTCGAGGGCTCCGGCCGCGGTGGCCGCCGTGACGTCCAGCATCCCGTCACTGACGTACTGCAACAGCTCGGCATGCAGGTACTCCGGGATCTTGTCGAAGATCACGGGGTGCGTGAGCGGCGCCTTGCCGTAGGGCGTGTTGGTGGCCGTGCCCTGGAACGTGGTGTGATTCTTCGCGGTCACCCGGTAGTGAATCTGGTCGCCCGGACGGTAGCCGGTCTTGCCCAGCGCCGCGCCGTTGTAAGGCGCCCGGGCCTCGGCTGCGCTGTCGAACGACTGCAGGTTGAACTCGACCGTCGGGATGGCCTTCCACGCGGTCGATGACGCCTCGCTGCGGTACGTGTATTCCGCGACCGGCGATCCGGCAGGATCCTGGTGGGTCAGCTGGGTAGTCGCCTGCGAGGAGATGACATACGACTTCGTCGACTGCGATCCCGCGGTCTTCCAGTGCCCGATACCCGAAACCTGGAAGCTCGGGGCCTCGAACACCGTCGCGGCGTCGCCCAGCGCCGGGACGGTGCCGTACTCGACGCGGAGCTGGTTGACCTCGCGCAGCGTGTGCACCGACGCGTCGAACGCCTCGGCGGCGATCCACTTGCCGCCGGCGTCCAAGAAGGACACCTTCGGCGCCGCGAACTCGCCCGCAAAGCCCGCGGGATAGGTCGGGGCGGGGAAGCCCGTCAGCTCAAACCCGGAGAGCGCACTCTTGTCGAGCGTCACGAACAGGTCGAGGCGCGTGTTGTCGTGCAGGATCTCGTTGCGGATGTTCTTGACCGTCAGGGTCATGTTCTGGCCCGAGACGTTCTCGGTGTCGAAGCGGCTCTCGATGACGAGCTGGTTCGGGTCGGCGTAGCGGTAGAGCGTGTTGTGGACCCGGCCGAGCTGCTCGGCGAAGCTGTCCCCGTCGAAGTTCACTGCCGCGGTCGTGCCGGTCACCCGGTTGCCGTTCGCTCCGTCGCTGTTGTAGCTCATGAAGTGGTGGGCATAGGCCGGCCGCGCGTAGGTGTTCCACTGCAGGGTCTTGCCCTGCGTGGCGCCCAGCCCCGCGCCCGCATCGTTTGTCGCGGTGTACTCGACGAGGAAGAACACAGACTCGCCGTCGTTCAGCGTCAGGTCGAACGTGACGTCGGTGCGCTTGGGGTTGCGCGTGTCGACCGCCACCTGCTCGGCCGGCACGTCGACGGCCGCGTTGGGGCCTTCGCCGATGATCGCCCCGCGGTTCGGGTCACCCAACAGGTATGCCGACGTGGCCTCGACCGAGGAGATTTCCATGAACGCGGGCGCCTCGATGTGCGCCTGCGGGCGAAAGACGGGCAGGGATCCTGCCCCCGCGTTGTCCGTCGCGGTCACGCCCACGTTGCGCAGCTCGTAGAGCACTTTGGTGGTGTCGCCCACCGCGATGTTGGCAAAGTTGATCTGTGCGCCGGTGTCGGCGTCGTAGAACAGGTGCGTCGCGTCTGCCTTCGAGAAGTCGTTCTGCAGATGCACGGCGTGGGTCTGCAGGCGCGCGACCCGCGTGTAGATGCGCGGGGCGAGGGAACTCGTCGGGCTGGCGTGCGTCAGCGTCGGCTTCGCGCCGGCGTTGCCTCCGCCCGCCGAGGCGAAGATCGGGTTGTACGAGGTCACCGTGGCATTCGCGTTGAACGAGCTGTGGTGCATGACCTGCTCGTTGCTGCCCTTGCTGCGCTCGGAAACAAAGCTGGGCTTCGAGTTCCAGTTCGAGCCGTGCTCGTCCTCGTCGACCCACACGCCCGTGACAAAGACGTCTCCGCCGTCGCGCATGCGCGTCGGGAGCGGGACCTCGGACTCCGCCCGGGTCAGCGAGCCCCACAGCCCGACGGTGTCGTCCTTCGGTACGAAGGCGACCGCGATGTTGTCCACGTGCTGCTTGAGCAGCGTGGCCTCGCCGCCGAGCGTCACCGCGACCTCCTGGGTCGTCAGCGTGCCGTCGGCGAACAGCGCCCGCAGGTCGAACTCGTAGTTGCGCGTCGCCTCGTTGAGCGTGAACTCGTCGAGCGCGATCGGGGTGTGCTGCGCACCCTGGGAGACGACCACCGAGTCGACCGACCAGTCGCCCGCGAAGATGTCCTCAGGGATCTCGACCAGCTGCGAGCGGAAGTTCGCGTCCGGCTTGACGTTCAGGACGAGGTCCTTGATGTCGGCCTCGGAGGAGTTCGCGATCCCCGCCACCACCCGAGAGGTATTGGGGGTGACGCCGTCGGCCTGGTAGTCGTAGACCTTGACACTGTCGAATTGCATGTCGAGCGAGGCGCCGAGCTTGGGCGTGTAGCCGGTCAGGGTCGCGCTCGTCGAGTGCAGCAGCGTCTTCATCTGCGTGTCGTCAGGCACCCGGTACAGGTTCGTCGTGCCCTTCAGGGCCTGGTTGCCGTTCACGACCCCGCCGACGCGGACGTCGACCTCGGCGAGCGAGGCGCCGAGGGTGTCGGCGACCGCGCCGTCGATCTCGGCGGTGCGCTCACCGAAGCCGGAGACCTGGCGGAAGATGCCCTCGAACTTCTCGGGGAAGACGCCGTCCTCGCCGAACGACACGGTGAAGCTTCCGTCGCCGTCGTCGTGGATGCCCGCCGCGAGCGAGTTGTCGTAATCGAAGCGAGCGGTGTCGGTCAGCTCAGCCCCGAACGAGATCTCGACGGTCTTCCCGTTCTCGCCGAGCACCCGCACACCGGTGAGGTACTGCAGTGTGCTCGTGTTCGCGATGGCGACGTGCGTCGCCTTGAGGTTGTAGACGCCGTTGTCTTTCGGGCTGGCCGGGTACACGAACTCGTATACGAGCTCGTCATGGAACGACGCGGGGTCGTAGAGGCCCAGCCACTCGTCGTACTCGGTGGCGGCGGGCGAGTACACGTCGGGCCCGTGGCCCGAGTAGTAGCTCCAGTTCGTCGTGTTGGCGTTCCAAATGCTCGCGAGGTACTCGCCCACCGAGCCCATCGTGATGACCTTGTTCGCGAGCGAAGTGTTGTCGTTCGCGCCGGTCTTGGTCTGCGCGAACGGGTAGGCGACCAGGGAGTTGATGCTGGCACGGTCCGTCCGCGTCAGCTCAGTGCCGAGGCCCATCGTGTCGGTCGCGGTGAGGTCGGTCGGCTGCTTGCCGCCCACTGATGACGAGTGGAAGCGGCCCATGTACTCGACGACGTCGTTCTGCACGCCGGCCATCTGGGGGACGGCATCGTTGCCCTCTCGCGTGAACTCAAGCGTGATGTCGACGCGCGACACGGGAGCGTCGGGACGGACGTCCTGATCCCAGGCTTCCTTGTAGTACGGGTGATTGCTCACTCCCGCAACGCCGGGGTAGCTCGCGTACATCTCCTGGTCGAGAATGTCCGGGCGCGCGGTGCCGATGCGCCAGAAGCCTGCGCCCTCGGCGGAGTTGTTGACCCAGTCGCTGCCGGGCACCGTCTTCCAGAGCACTTCCTTGCCGTCGACCATCCGGTAGACGTCCACCGAGTCGACATACTCGCGCATGTCCTCCCGGATCTTGAGGTAGTAGAGGTCGAAGTGCTCGTAGGGCAGCTCGACGTCCACGCTCACGCGTTGGTTGTTGTTGTCGAAGGTCTCGGTGGGCCTCGTGAGCGTCGAGGTGAACCCGCCGAGCGACTTGTAGCCCTGATCGAGCGTGGAGTCCTGCGTGTTGTAGGTGGACCCCTTGCCCCACCAGCGGTAGATGTCGACCGAGTAGGTGTTCCCGGCGCCGACCGGCTGCGTCACCTGGTTCACGCCCTCGACCTTGACCTTGGTCTGGGTCTCGCGCACCGTGATCTGGTTCTTCTGTGTCGCCGACTTCTCGTCCTCGTACGGCGCCTCCTGCGTGCCCGTGAAGGTGGCGCGGACGGTCTGCGAAGACCCGATCTCGATGTCCGCGTTGTACTCGGCAAGGGCGATGGTCTGCGGGCCCTGCAGGCTGAGATTGGTGCCGGAGACGACGATCTTCGCGATGTCCGTCAGGGTGACCTCAGCCGCGGCCACCTCGGGCGCGGTGAACCGCTGCGTCTTGCCCTTCGCATCGACGAACGTGATCGCGGGGTCGGTGACGTTGTCCAGGTACGCCGCCTGCAGCGCGATCTTGCCAAACGCGAGCGCGCCGGACTTGGTCGGCGCGAGCAGGTCGATGACGTACTCGGACTCTGGGGAGTTCACGCCCAGCGTGTCGAGCTGGAACTCGGCCTGGAAGGTCGACTCGTAGCCGACGTGGGTGGTCTTTCGCGTCGCGAGCGTGCCGTAGACGCCGATCACGTCGACCGCGGGGACGAGCTCGTTCGGCAGCTGGATGTCGATGGTCCCGATTGCTTCCGCGGTCGTGTCCTGGTCGTACGGCCGAGGCTGGTAGGTCCGAATGTCGCCGGTCACGAGGTGCTGCTTCGTGAGTTTGTGGCCCACCTTCGCCGAGACGGAGGCGAAGTTTGCGACGCCGTCCGAGGTGAGCGCGTCGGTGTCAATGGTGACCGTCGCCACTCGTTGGGGCAGGGCGACCGTGAAGTCACCGCTTCCCGCGTAGCTCGTCAGGTCAAGCTTCTCGACATCGCCGTCGAGCGTCGCTACCGAGACGCGAAGGTTCTCCCCCTGCGCAAACAGCGCGGCCTTCAGCGTCAGTTCAGCCTCAGTGAGCACCGCGCTCTTCGTGTTCAGGGTGAGGGTGGTGGTCGAGTTCTCGGCGGTCGTATTGTTGACGCCGAAGAGGAAGTCGATCAGCGCCACAGACTCAAACGGCACCGTGGTGTGGTCGCCCTGGGAGTTGATGTCCACCTCGATGTCGGGAACGACCTCATCCGGGTAGATCACGGTGAAGCTCGCGTCGAGCGCGGTCTCGTGCTGCACCTCGGTGTAGGTCGTCTCCTCGCCGAAGTCGTTGTTGCTCGCGATCCGCTCGGTGAAGATCGCGGTCGCCGTGGCAGTCATGACGCCCACCCGCACCGGCTCGCCGAAGACCTTGATGGTCAGCGGCAGGCTCGCGCCGGGCTCGACCCGGTCGACCAGGCTGAACGAGAGCGTGTGGTCCCAGTCCAGGCGCTGCAGGTGCGACACGTCGAAGGTCAGCGTCACGACGCCCGTGGCGTCATCGCGCGCGAGCGCGGTGGCCTCGAGCCCCTCGGTGACGGTGTCGCCCGTGTTCGCGTCGACGTACGAGTAGGTGACCTCAGCCTGCTCAAAGCTCGAAAGGTGCGCCTCGTCAAACTCGTAGGTGACCCGGTCGAGGAGGAAATCTTCGTCCACCTCGTAGCGCACCGAGGGGTCGAAGGTCGGCGCGTTGGAGCCGTTGCGGAGATTCGCGATCTCGTTGAACGTCTCGTAGCCGTAGACGACCTCGTCCTGTTGCGTCGTGTGCGTGAACGAGAACTCGTACGTCGGGACGACGATCTCGCGCTCGACGATCCGGGTCTTCGACCAGTTCGCCGTCTGGGCGAAGAGGATGTTGGTGATCGCGGCCACCTTGAACATCGCGGGCGGGTTCGGGAAGCCCTGCCGACTCAGGGGCAGGGAGATCACGAACTTCCGCTCGGTCGGGCCGGCGGCCCCCGCGGGGGTGAGCTCCTGCTTGTTCGCGCCGTGCTCACGATCGATCGTGATCATGCCAGTGCCCGAGTAGGTGTACGGAATCTCTTCCGTGAGCTCGCTCACGCCGTCCCAGTCGGTCGCGTCGTAGATCAGCACGCCGCCCTCACCCGGGACTCCGACGAACTGGCCCGAGGTGTCCTCTCGGTCGCCATTGGGCACGGGCGCACCGCCCTCGATGTACTTCCAGCGATTGATGTCGAACGGGATGATCCCGTTGACGTTGCTGTCGGTCGAGTCGATGTCAAACGTGACCGAGTAGCCGTCGATGTTCGACGCGACGTTCGTCGAGGTGTTGGTGATCGAGTAGAGGTAGTCGACGTACTGATAGCGGTCCCAGATCGGCACTGAGTCCGTGCCCCCGGCCGGCAGGTGCGCCTGGATGTTGGATTCCCAGCGCAAATCAGACGAGATGACGGAGACTCGCGACTCGTCGTCCAGCTGGTTCGGGGTCTCCCACGAGGAGCCCGGGACCCGGTTGAACATCTCGTACGAGACGGCGCCGCCCAGTTCGAACCGGGTGCCCTCGGGCACGCCACCGTAGGGCCCGTCCGTCTGGTCGTTGTAGGTTGTCAGGAAGATGTCGAACGCGGGGTTCACGCCGGCGCCCAGGTCGCCGATGTACTCCATGACGATCGGTCCGCCCTGGACCGTCGTGTCAGACAGCACGTTCCAGCCGCCGCCTGCGCTCACGCGGCCCTGCACGCCGAGCGGGCTGGGGGCCCGGTCTCGGCTGACGACCTGGTACTCGCCATTCACGTACTCGAGCGAGGGCAGGAAGATCTTGACCTGCACACCGGTTGCGTTTCCCGACGCATAGCCGGGCACGAGCCGGTAGTTCACCCGGGTCTCGTTGCCCGAGGACAGCACGATCGACTTCGAGTTCAGGTACCCGGGGTCACCCTCGTCTACCGTGCCGTTGAGGGTGATGCCCGGCGTATCCGCGGCCTGTGCCGCTGGAATCGCAGTCATACTTCCTGCGACATCGGCCAGCGCGAGCAATACTACGAGCGCCGCAGTGACGACACCCGAAAAGAACCTCTTCAACACACAATCCCCTGAAACCACGAGCCGTTTGTGGGCATGCCAAAACGGCGAACTACTTGAGTGTGACTACGTCAGCGCGCGCTGGGCGCGGTAGTCATCGAAAACGCATGAACGATCAAAGCTCAGGTCTCAGTCCCCCGACTGTCCGTAGCAAAATAAAACACAGCTTTTCGCCATGAAATCCCCAAAAAGTTCCCCCAGCGACCGAAGGCGCCCCCCGGGAACATCCTATGGAACAACGCACGTTGACGGCCACTCGCCACACGCCTCGCGCGCCCACCGCCTCAGGGCAGGATCCCCACCACCTCCGCCACCGGCGTACCCTGGGGGCATGCCCTCACGCTTCGACGCTGCCCTTGCCCTCGACATCTCGCTCGAGATGGCCCGTCGTCACGGCATTCCCGCTCAGATCAGCCAGGCAGAGCTCGACGAGATGAACGCGCACCCTCCGGCCTGGCTTGCGCAGTCCCGATCGAACCGCACGGGCAAAAAGCCGGTGTGGGTCACGCTGCAGTGCGTGGTGTGCGGGTTCACCGAGCAGGCGCGCCCCAAGAAGTGGTGGCCCGAGTTCACCCTGATCACCTGCGCCGAGCATGACGAGTCCGCCCTGCCCGAGCCCGCGAACCCCGCGGCGGCCCGCGAGTTCGTCTACGGCGTCGGCACCCGGTTCAACGGGGTCGTGGACTCGGTGGCGTGACGGCCGACCGGCGCAGTGCCCACCGCGGGATAGACCGCCGGATCGCGGCGCTCGCCATCCCCGCGCTCGGCGCACTGATCGCCGAACCGCTCTTCCTCGTCGTCGATACCGCCCTCGTCGGCCATCTCGGCGCCGACTCGCTCGCCGGACTCGCCGTCGCCTCTGCAGTGCTGAGCACCCTCGTCGGCCTGATGATCTTTCTCGCGTACGCGACCACGCCGCAGGTGGCCAGGCGGCGCGGCGCGGGTGACCTCGCGGGCGCCATGCGGGCGGGAGTCTCTGGCCTGTGGTTCGCTCTGGGCCTCGGGGCGGTGCTCGCCCTCGTCTTGGCGTTCGCCGCGCGCCCCCTCGTCGGGGCGTTCGGCGGGGGCGAGTCGGTGGCCGATCAGGCGCTGGCGTACCTCCTGCCGTCCGCAGCCGGTGTCCCCGCCATGCTGCTGGTGTTCGCCGCGGCTGGCCTCCTGCGCGGACTGCAAGACACGGTAACGCCGCTCGCGGTCGCCGGCATCGGCTTCGCACTGAACGCCGCCCTCAACGTGCTGTTCATCTACGGTTTCGGCTGGGGCATCGCCGGATCCGCCTGGGGCACCGTCATCGCGCAGTGGGGCATGGTGATCGCCTACCTCGTGGTGATCGCGCGGCACGCGCGCGCTGCGGGCGTGGGCCCGCGGCCCCACGCGGCGGACCTCCGGCAGGTGGGCCAAAGCGGCGGCTGGCTCTTCATCCGCACGCTGGGCCTGCGCGCGGCGCTACTTGCGACCGTCGGGGCCGCCACCGTGCACGGCGCGGTCACGACCGCCGGCTACCAGGTCGTCTTCACGCTCTTCACGCTCGCGGCCTTCGCGCTCGATGCCCTCGCGATCGCCGCGCAGGCCCTCGTGGGTGACGCCCTCGGTGCCCGTGACGCGCGGGCGGCCCGGCAGGTCCTTGCGCGCACCGTCTGGTGGGGTGCCGCGAGCGGCGTCGCGTTCGGTGCGCTACTCGCGGCGCTGAGCCCCTGGCTCGGACGCATCTTCACGGACGACCCCGACGTGCTCGCGTTGCTGCCGCCCGTGTTGCTGGTGCTCGCGCTCTCGCTGCCCCTGTCCGGCATCGTCTTCGTGCTCGACGGCGTGCTGATGGGCGCGGGCGACGCGCGCTACCTCGCCTGGACCAGCCTCGTCAACCTCGCCTGCTACCTTCCGGTGCTGTGGCTGCTCACGCGCCTCGCCCCGACCGGCCTGCCGGCGCTGATCGCACTCACCGCGGGCTTCACCCTCGTGTTCATGCTCGCCCGGGCGGTCACGCTGGGGCTGCGCGCCCGCGGCGAGCGCTGGGTCGTGCTCGGCTAATCCTTCGCGCAGACCGTGCCCTCCGCGGGCAGCGTCCCTTCCACGAGGAAGGCGGTAGCCGCCTCGGTCACACAACTCGACTTGCCGGTGTATGCGGCCGCGTGCCCCTCGCCCTCGAGCGTGAGCAGGCGCGCATTTCCGAGTTCACGCACCAGCGCGACTGACTGCGCGTAGGGGGTCGCGTGGTCTCCAGTAATGCCCACCACCAGGATGGTCGCGTCAGGAGAGCCCCGGAACGAGGTGAGGTCGTCGCCAGCCTCGGGAAGGGCAAAACAGGACAGGTCGGTGAACCCCATCAGCGCCTCGTCGGTTATCGCTGGCCCTCCGAGCATCTCGGGCAAGCCGAGCTCCTCCACGCGCTCCACCAAGCCGAGCACGTCCGGGTCTCGGGGGAACGAGTGGCAACTCACGATCTGGCCGGAAAGCCCCACCTCAGCACCCCCTCCACTCATCGCCTCGGCAATCTCATCGATCGCGGCCTGTTCCCCGCCGATCGCGCGCCCGAACGAATCGAGCGCGATCTCTCGGGGGACGGTGCCGCCATAGAGCGCCTTCAGCAGGTGACCCCAGAGCATGCCTCCCCCGACCTCGGTCCCGTCACTCGCAAACTTTGGTTGCTCCTCGAACGACTGAATCGTGTGTCTCAGCGCCGACTCGTTCGCGATCGGGCAGGTCGTGACCTCATAGCTCACCCCGCACTCAGCGAGCATGAACTCAATCGCCTTCACGATTGCCGAACTCTGGTCGAAGTGGCCGGTGAGACTCGCCCACTGCGACCCGATGGCGCTGTCGAGCAGCATCCGTCCGACGCGCTCGGGGAACAGCGTTGAGTACGTCGCGCCAACGACCGTCCCGTACGAGTAGCCCAGGTAGTCGAGTCGGTCCTCGCCCATGAGTTCCCGCAACAAGTCCATGTCGCGCGCTACCTGCGAGGTCCCCATCGAGTGTGCGAGCGGGTATGCGTCGGCGCAGGTAGCGATATCGAGTACCTTCGAGGCCGAAACGTCATCACACACGAGCGGCGAGCTCTTGCCGATGCCTCGCGGGTCAAAGCCGATGAGGTCGTAGTTCGCCAGCACCTCTCCGAATTCCTCACGCGTGGTCTGGCCGTAGGTGTATTCCAGTCCGCTTCCGCCCGGGCCGCCGGGGTTGCCAAACAGCGTTCCCCGCGGCGAATCCCCGGTCGAGGGAACATGTACGACCGCGAGCTCAATCGTCTGGTGGCTCGCGGGGGTGTCCCAGTTCAGCGGCGCCTCCACCATGGCGCAGCGGAAGGTGTCAATGGGAGCACCGCGCGACTCGAGCTTCTCGGCCATCGTCTCGGTCATGCCGAAGTCCTCGGTGCACGCTCCCCAGTCGATCGTTTGCGCATAGACGCCGGGGTACCGCTCGGATTGCCGCTGGCTCTCGCCGGGCTCGGGCGCCGTGGAGCACGCGCTCAACGCGAGAGCCGCAATGGCGACAATCGACAGTCCAAACCGCTTCATGGCTTTCCTCTCAAAAGGTTCGGGTGACAGACCAACGTCCGGCACGCACGGCTGCACTACGAGATCGGCGTCGACACCACGATGAACGTCAGCACCGTGGCGACCACCATGACCACGGCGGAGACTCCCGTGATCAGCAGGCGCGTGCGATAGGTGCGCAGGATCGCGGCGATACCAAAGAGGAACAGCGAGATCGCGAGCAGCACGGTGTTCAGGGTGAGCTGATCGCCCAGGTCGTTGAACTTGCTTGAGTTTGCGAGCTCGGTGTCCGCCTGCGCCTTCACCTCTTCGTACTCGCCGAACAGGGTCGCCAGGTAGGCCTCGTCACCCTGGGGGTGCGTGAACATCTCGGGGTCTGCCTCGTTCTCGGCGTCAGCCCACTCAACGGCCGCGGCGAAATCCTCGCTCATCGACTGGAACGTCAGGACGTCGATGGTCTCCGCGGCCACCGCGGCGGCCGCGGCGTCGGCGCTGGTCGACTGAATGCGCAGCTCGGTCAGCCGGTCGAACAGTTGACCGTCGCTCAGGTACTGCTGGTTTCCCTCGAGGTACAGCGACTCAGCCTCGGCCGAGAGCACACCCGCGCGGGTGTTGGCTGCCGACATCTCGCCGTCGTACAGCGAGGCCTGGAACGACGCCCAGGCGGTGACGATCGACGCGAGGCCAAGCAGCATGGCGATGACGAGCTCGAAGTGCCGGTTCATCCAAGTGGAATCGGTGTGCGTCACCGCAGCGTCGTCAATGGCCTGAGGCATGTGTGGTTCCCCCGTTGATCGGACGCGTGTTCCGCGTCAGTTTCGCCAGTGTGCCTGACCTGCGCTGCACGAATCGGCCAACGGGCTCGATCTCGCGCGGGTTGCACGAGAATCGCGTGGATTGACTGCTGCGCTCAGCCCTCGGCGGGCACCGCGTCGTCGCGGCACACCGTGCCCTCGCCGGGCAACACCCCGTCCAGCAGGTACTCGGTGACCGCATCGTCCACACAGCTCGAGCGGCCGGTGTACGACGCCGCGTGACCCTGCCCGTCGAGGGTGAGCAGCACGGCGTTCCCGAGCTCCTCGGTCAGCACCTCGGCGTACTGGAACGGCGTCGCGTGGTCGCCCGTAATCCCGATCACCAGGATCGGCCCGGCGTCCGGCGCCGAAAACGACTCGGTCAGATCGAGCCCGCTCTCGGGGAGCGTGTAACACGAGAGGTCGGTGAACGGGGCGAGCGTCTCGTCGTCGATCGCCGGCCCGCCGAGCAGGCGCGGCATGCCGACGCGTTCGATGTGCTCGAGCAGCCCCGGAATGTTGGGTTCGATGGGGAACGAATGGCAGGTGACCACGGTCATGGCCATGTCGATGCCGGAACCGTTGTCGGCGAACTCGGCGCCGATCTCGTCGATCGCCTCCTGATCGCCGAAGAGGGCGAGGGCAATAGTGTCGAGGGTGCGCCCCCGCTCAAAGTGGCTCTGGTAGAGGGCGCTCGTCAGGTAGGACTGCAGCAGCTGACCCGTAATCTCGGTACCGTCGCTCGCGACGAGCGGCTCGGCGTCGAGCTGGGCGAGCACCGCGAGCAGCGAGTCTTCGTCGACGAACGGGCACACCTCGACCTCGTCCGCGTAGTCCGTGCGGCACGCGGTCGCGAGCGCCACTGTCGCGTTCGCGATGGCGACCTGCTGGTCGAACAGGTGGATCAGGCTCGCCCACTCGGCGTCCTCGGCGCTGTCCAGCACCATCCGGCCCACCCGCTCGGGGAAGAGCGTGGCGTAGGTCGCCCCGAGCATCGTGCCGTAGGAATAGCCCAGGTAGTTGAGCACCTCGTCCTGCATGAGGTGCCGCATCAGCTCCATGTCGCGCGCGACCTGCGAGGTGCCCATGGTGTGGGTGAGCGGGTTCTCGGCGATGCAGACGCCGAGCTGCACGACGGGCAGGTCCGATCCTGCGCCGTCGCAGTCGATCGGGGTGCTGCCGCCGATGCCGCGCGGGTCAAAGCCGAGCAGGTCGTAGCTCGCCGCGACGCCCTCGAAGCCCGGGGAGAGCGCCATGCCCAGCATGAAGTCCACCCCGGTGGCGCCCGGGCCGCCGGGGTTTCCGAGCAGGGTCCCCAGCGGTTCCTTTCCCGTGGCGGGGATGTGCACGATCGACAGCTCGATCGTCTCGGCGTTCTCGGGGTCGTCCCAGTCGACGGGCGCCTCGATGAGGGCGCACCCGATCTGGCTGAGATCATGCCCGGCCGCCTCGAGCGCGTCCGCGGTGTACGCATCGAGACCCTCGTCCGGGGTGCACTCGAACCAGTCGATCTCCTGCGCATACAGCCCAGCGAATGCGTCAGCCTGCCACTCGCTCTCACTCGCGGTCGGCGTGAGCGAGGCCCCCGAACCACCCACCAGTCCGCAACCGCTCACGGCCAGCGCCGCCCCGATCAACCCCGCGACGCCCGAGGCGACGCGACGCAGCCCAGCCCGGTTCCCAATGCTCATGGGCACAGACTACGGAGCATCCCTTCTGAGGTGGAGCGGCGCGCGAGACGACCGCACAATCTGCACGGTTTCCGCGCGCACCGAACGATTAGGCGGCGGGGGTGCGCCGCTGGCGCAATTCCTTCGGGCTCAGTTGGTACAGCACGTCGAGCGATCGACGCAGGCTCACGCTCGAGCCGAACCCCGCGCGCCCGGCGACCTGCTCGACGCTCAGGTCGTCAAATCGACTGTCCTGGAGCATCGCGCGCGCAACGCGCGCACGCTCGCGCCGGATCTCCCCGGCCACCGAGCTCCCCGTGTCGGCGAAAAGGGTCTGGAGGTGGCGCAGCGAGACGCCCACTCCGCCGGCGACGCGCGCCGGGTCGAGTCCCGAGTCCGCGTGCTCTGCGGCGATGATCGCGCAGGCCCGGCCCCGCAGGACCGCTTGGGGCGTGCCCAGCTGCCAGGCCTCACCCTGTCGGCTGCGCAACATCGCTCCCGCCATCTCAAGCACCATCCGCCCCACCGTAAGGCCGTCACCCGCAGAGATCTCATCCTCGCTCTGCACCGACTGGGCGAGAAATGCCTCCATCGCGCGCTCCGGAATCGTGAGCTCATCGTAGATCCCGACGGTGTCCGTGAGCCCCGGCACGAAAGGCAGCAGCGCGTCCCGCGGGATCCGCGCCACCAGGAACCGCCACTCGCTGGTGAACCGCACCCGATGCGGCAGTCCGCTCGGCGCCACCATCAGCGGGCCCTGCGAGGCGTGCCAGGTCCCGCCTTCGAGGTAGGCGAACTCGCCGGCTCCGACGAAGATCACGTCGATCGTGGGCAGGCCCGGACGGACGGGTCGGCGCTCGAACTCTGAGCCACTCCCCGACGCCTCGATCACGAGGACGGGACCGAACGCGCGCACCTTCGCGCTCATCCCCAGGTCGCCGCCGACCCCGCGCACCCCCTCGCGCGCGAATTCGCGTTGTCCGTAGTGGGTAATCGATCGTTCTCCGAGCCCCTCAACCTGGGGCGCACTCTGCTGCGACACAGCGAAACGCTAGCAGCCAGACAGCCGCCGGTGGTGCAATGTGCGCAGCGAACGGGCAATTTGCGTCATTCTGCGGCGCATTTCACCCCCGGGCCTCACCGTCGCAGGCGAGCGGTTCAGCGCACGAGGGCTGCCCGGGGAGAGCCTCGCTGCAGTAGTCTGCTGTGACTCCCCCAGTTTTATAGTCAGGATCCCGGTGCCCCACTCTGCCGCGCATGAGCGCCGTCGCCTGAACGCCTGGGTCGGCGGGATTTTCGTCGTCTTCGGCCTGCTCGGTTTCGGGTTTGGATCCTGGCTGTCTCGGCTCCCCGCGGTCCGCGACCACCTCGGGGCAACCCCCTCCGAGATCGCGTTGTTGGGCCTCTGCCTCGCGGTCGGTTCCGTCACGGGCCTGATCTTCTCGGGGCGCACGGTCACGCTGGTCGGCGCGCGCAGGATCCTGCGCATCGGCGTCCTGGTGCAGGCAGTCGCGATGCCCCTGGCGGCCTGGCTGATCTGGGAACAGCACCTGGTCCCCGCGATCTTCGCCCTCTTCGCATTCGGGTTCGCGTTCGCAACGAGCGACGTCGCCATGAACGTCAGCGGCGCCGACGCCGAGCGCGCCCTCGGCCGTTCACGCATGCCGCTCCTGCACGGCGCGTACAGCCTCGGCGGCGTCTCAGCGATGGGCGTCGGTGCCCTCGCTGAGGCCGGCGGCGTCTCGGTGCCCCTGCACCTGCTGCTCGCCTTCATCGTGATCGCCGGCGGCGTGCTGTGCGCGCTGCTCGTCGTGCCGGCCGACGTTCGCGGCGGCGAGCTGCACCACGCGCAGGATCCGGGCGGCACGGCCGCGCCCCGCGTCCGCCCCCGCAGCCCCTGGCGCGACCGCCGCGTGGTCCTGGTCGGCGTGATGGCACTCTCGTTCAGCCTCGCGGAGGGTGTGGCGAGCGACTGGCTGCCGATGGCGCTGGTGGATGGCTATGGCATCACCAACGACGCGGGCGCGCTCGCGCTCGGCGCGTTCTACGTGTCGATGACCGTCGCCCGCTTCGCTGGTGGGCCCATGCTCGCCCGCTTCAGCCGCGTGACGATGCTGCGCGCGAGCGCGGTGCTGTGCATCGTCGGGCTGCTGCTCGTCATCCTCTCCCCCGCCATCCCCCTCGCGGTCGTCGGGGCCATCCTCTGGGGCGTCGGCGTCGCCTACGGCTTCCCGCTCGGCATCTCGGCCGCCGCGGACAACCCGGCGACCGCGGTGCGCGACGTCGCGGCGGTCTCAGCCATCGCCTACGGCGCGTACCTGATCGGCCCGTTGCTGCTCGGCTTCCTCGGCGACCATTTCGGGCTGCTGAATGCGTTCCTTCCGCTCGTGCTCGTCATCGCGGTCGCCGGGATCCTCGCCGCTGCTGCACGGGAGCCCCAGCCCGCCGCCTAGAATGACTGGGTGCGTATCGTTGTTGCAGATTGTTCCGTTGACTACGCGGGTCGACTCTCCGCGCACCTGCCGCGGGCGACTCGCGTGCTCATGCTCAAGGGCGATGGCAGCATCCTCATCCACTCCGACGGCGGCTCGTACAAGCCGCTGAACTGGATGAGCCCGCCCTGCTCGCTCGCTCCGATCGAGCCGAGCGACGAGCAGGTCGCGGCCGGCGTGACCGAGATGTGGCGCGTCGTCCACGCGAAGACCGCCGACCAACTGATCGTGTCGATCTTCGGCATCATGCAAGACACGAGTCACGACCTGGGCATCGATCCTGGACTCATCAAGGACGGCGTCGAGGCGCACCTACAGGAGCTCATGGCGGCGCAGATCGAGGTGCTCGGCGAGGGACACACGCTCGTGCGCCGGGAGTACATGACCGCGATCGGCCCGGTCGACATCCTGGCCCGCGACGAGCAGGGCGTCTCGGTCGCGGTCGAGATCAAGCGACGCGGCGAGATCGACGGCGTCGAGCAGCTCACCCGCTACCTCGAGCTCATGAACCGCGACCCGCGCCTCGCGCCCGTGCAGGGCGTCTTTGCGGCGCAGGAGATCAAGCCGCAGGCCCGCACGCTCGCCGAAGACCGCGGCATCCGCTGCGTCGTCCTCGACTACGACGCGATGCGCGGCCTGGAGGACGTGAACGCGCTCTTCTAAGCGGGTGCCCGCCGGGCCGCCGGTAGGCTAGTCGCATGGCTGAAGCGCAGATTCCCGAGGGTGTGTCCGCGGACACCGAGAACGCCGAGGCGCGCGACGCGATTGCGGCGCTCCTCGCAGAGCCCGACTACGAGCGTCTCGCCGCGGTGCTCCGCGCGCTGCGCGAGGGCTTCTTGGTCGTCGACGTGACTGGCACCCCCAAGAACAAGGTGACCCGAATCCGGACCACCCGCTCGACCAAGGGTCAGCTGATCCTGCCGATCTTCACCTCGGCAAACGAGCTGCGCGCCGCCGTGCCGAAGGCGAAGGCCGATGCCGCCCGCGGCGCGATCATGCCGGCACTCTCGGCGCTGCGCCTCATCACGTCCGATAAGTTCGTCGCCGCCGAGATCAACCCAGGCAGCGTGCCCCTCGTGATCCTGCGCAAGTACATTGAGCTCGCCTTGCGCGAAGAGCCCATCGACGCGGCGACGCTCGAACGCCTGCGATGAGCCACCCCGACTGGACCGCGGTCATCTGGGATCTCGACGGCACGATCGTCGACTCGGGCACCGAGATCACGGGGCGCTTCACGCGCACACTCGAGATCCTCGGGTGGCCGGTCCCCGCGCCCGAGGTGCTCGCGCGCCTGATTGGCCCGCCCGTCACCACTGGCTTCATTGAGGTGCTGGGCATGCCGCCCGAGCTCGCCGCCGAGGGCCAGCGGGTCATGCGCTCGCTCGTCGACCTCGCCCACATCGCCGAGACCTCCACCCCGTTTGACGGCGTGCTCGAGCTCATGGCCGAGATCCACGCCGCCGGGCTCCCGCAGGCGGTCGCGAGCTCCAAGGGCCAGCAGCTCGTCGCCGCCATCGCCGAGCACCTGGGCCTCATACCGCTGCTCGGGGCCTGCGTCGGCGCAGACGAATCGGTTGGCCGCGCCACCAAGGAGTCCGTGATTGCCGAGGCGCTCGCGCAGCTCTTGGCGCAGGGCGCCGACCTCTCCCGTCCGGTGATGGTGGGCGATCGCGTGCACGACATCATTGGCGCCGCCGCCCACGGCATCCCGACCGTGCTCGTCGGCTGGGGCTACGACCACGACGACGACGACACTGCCGGGGCACTCGCGCACGCACAAACGGCCCAGGAGCTGCGCGCGCTGCTCCTGGGCCGTCCGGTGCCGACTGGGGTGTAGTCGCTACTTCTGCTTCCCGAAGGTGAGCGCCCGCACGATCTGCAGGATCCCGAGCACGATCAGCGAGATGCCGAGGAGCCACCACAGCGTGACGGCGCCCATCATCGGCGAGAACAGCAGGGTGACGCCGGCGATGACGCTGATCACCGCGAACACGACGACCCAGACCTTGTTGGTCGAGGTGCCGATCGAGGTGAGCGTCACGATGCCCTCAACGATCCAGGTGATGCCCAGCATGATCGTGATGAAGAGGAACAAGAACGCTGCGGTCGCGGTCAGGTTGCCGATCGCGACGATGCCCGCGGCGAGGTAGAGCAGGCCGAGCAGGATCGCGCCGACCCGGTGCCAGCCGCCCTGGCCCTTCGAGAAGAGCGCCGAGCCGAGGTAGACGACGCCGACGGCAGCGGCGTACACAGCGACGATGGCGGCGGTCGCCGCGGCGGTCTTCAGCGGCGAGACAAGGATCAAGATGCCGACGACGACGGCGAGCAGGCCACCGAGACCAAGCATCGTGCGGATGCCGTTCGTCACCTCCTGGACGACCGGCGGCATGGTGGTGTCAGTTGCAGAGGTCATGATGCTCCCCGAGTTTCGTGGCGCGCGCACCCGGTCGGGCAGCGTCACCTATACCTCCCATGGTTGCCTACCAGGCGACGCCTCTGCACGCGGCGCGCCGATTACTCGGCCCCCGCGGGAGCGAGCTACGTTGCCACGGGCCGCAGCCGGACGCTGTCCGTCGCCACCGTGTGAAACCCGTGAGCGACGGGGAGCCCGGCGTCGTCGACCGCGACAAAGACGATCTCGGCGAGGGTGAGAATGACCTGCGCGGTCGCCACGTTCTCGACGACGCAGCTCAGGGTCACGGAGGTGCGCCCGAATCGGGCGACGCCGTAGGTGAGTTCCAGGAGGTCGCCCCGATCGGCGCGCGCGACGAAGTCGACGGCGGACATGTGGCGGGTGACGATGCTCACCGTCCCGAGCTGCACCCCCGCGATGATCGCGGCTTCCTCATCGACCCACTCCATCAGCCGACCCCCGAAAAGCGCGCCGTGCTGGTTCAGATCCGCCGGCTTGACCCACTTGCGCACGACGTGCCGGTAGCTGTTCATGCGCCCAGCATACTGGCGCGATCAGGCTCGCGGCCCCACTGCACAGGCGACGGGCGGGCTAGTCGGCGTCGTGATGCGAGTGCCCGGATTCGACGTGAGTGGCGGGCCCGTCCGGGGTGGCGCCGCCCTCGTCCGCCCAGTCCTGGCCGGGTTCGTCGTTGTGTGCCGGATCAGACTCGTGGTCTGGCACCAGTGCGTCGTTCGATTCCTTCATGAGGTCTCCCTCCTTTGTTTGCACGGTACACCCGGGCGCCTGCCTAGGGAAGAGCTGGAACCCCACGCGAGTGTTCAATCAGAAACTTCGTGGTCTGTTCGAAACCGTGGGGCCGACAAATGCCATACCCCTGGGCGCGCTCACAACCGGCCTCTTGCAGTAAGCGGAGCTGTTCGTCGGTCTCGACCCCCTCGCCGACGACCTCGAGGCCGAGGCTGCGCGCGAGGCTCACGATCGCCCCGACGACGGCCTGCGATTCGCTATCGTCGCCCTGCACGAAGCTCTGGTCGATCTTCAGCTCCGCGATCGGCAGCGTGACGAGCCGCGTCAGCGAGGAAAACCCGGTGCCGAAGTCGTCGATCGCGATGTTGATCCCGAGGTCGGCGAGCCGACGTAGGTGGTTGAGTGCGGGCTGCTCATCGATGAGCGACCTCGACTCGGTGATCTCCAGGGTCAGCTGCCCAGGCGGCATGCCCTCGTCACGGAGAATCTGCAGGGTGCGATCCGCGAAGTCGGGCCGTTCGAGCTGCGCCCCCGAAACGTTGACGGACACCCCGATATCAAGGCCCTGCTCGCGCCAGCGCCGAGCGTCTCGGCATGCCGTGACGAGCATGACCCTGCCGATTTCCGTGATCAGGCCGTTCATCTCGGCCAGCGGGATAAAGAGCAAGGGCGAGATGGCCCCGAGCTCGGGGTGCGTCCACCGGGCCAACGCCTCGACTCCAATGACGCGCCCAGTGCGCAGGTCAAGTTGTGGTTGGTACGCGGCAAAGAACTGCTCGCTGCGAATCGCCGAGTGCAACTCGGTGTCGAGCATGAGTTCCTCGACGCTGCTGAGTCCGAGCTGCGCGGCCTCCCGCTCGCGCACCCGGGACAACTGACTCCGCTCAGCCTCCGCGATGAGCTCACAGGCGGCCGCCGCAAAGTCCGTCTCGTGCGCCAACGCCTCGCGCGTGACCAGGCGGCTCACCCCGAACGAGAACTTCAGGTAGACGCGGTCGGCATCGATCCCCACCGGTGCTTCGAACCCCTCGCTGACCCGCTCCAGGGCACGGTCCACCCCGGTATCGCTGTCGTGCCCCTCGAGCACGACGATGAACTCGCTCCCCGAGGTGCGGGCGATGATCGCGCGCTCGCCGAGCAGGTGGCGCAGCCGCCGGCCCACGCGGCGAAGCGCCCGGTCGCCGCCCTCGCGGCCCAGCATGTCGTTCACTCGACCGAATCGGTTAACGGCGAGGCACGCGACCACGAGGCCGCGGTGGAGTTCGGGGTGGCGCAGCCGCTCGGCGAGCTCGGCCTCGAGCTGATGCCGGTTCGGCAGCCCCGTGATGGGGTCGTGCTCGCTCTCCCACAGCAGCTGCTCGTGCAACTGCGTCGAGGCCATCGCGAACCCTGCGATCTGGGAGAGGGCGGCGAGGCGATGGCTGAGGTCGGCCGATAGTTCGGTCGGCGGCTCGTTCGTAATCCAGTGCGCGACCACCAGCCCGTTGTTCTTGCCGTCAATGTGCAGGGGAACCGTGGCAAAGGCGACGACGCCGTGCGTTTCGAACAGGAAGCGCCCGAAGGCCGAGTCCTCTGGCCGATTGAGCGTACTCACCTCGCGTGCGAGCAGCTCGTCCAACGCGGGCAGGGAGAACGGGCTCTTGGTCCAGTGTCGCGGGTCGAGGTCGGCGTCGTGCTGGACGTCATCCCAGCCCGCGTGGCCCGTCATCGCGTACAACTCTTCGCGGTCGGTTCCCGCATGCAGAATCACCATGCACCGGTCCGCGCCCGTCAACCCGCGCATGGCGACGGCCAAGCACGTCGAAATCCAACGGATCTCGCTCGGCTGAGGCTCACGGCCGTTGCCGGGCTCGGCGTCACTACCAGCCCCAGGTTGCACCCTCGCTCCTCAGTACCGTGTCGGTTTACTGCGATGCTATGGCGTTCTGGACGCGGTACACAAGAGCGCTTCAGGCCCGGTGTACTACCATTCCAATCGTGCATCGAGCCGGTGCCGCCTGAGGAATCTGGAGTCGAGCATGAAGCGCGTTCTTACGTACGGAACCTTCGACCTGCTGCACTGGGGTCACATTCGACTGCTCCGCCGCGCCCGGTCGCTCGGCGACTACCTCGTCGTCGCGCTCTCGACCGAGGAGTTCAACGCGGGCAAGGGCAAGAAGACCTACCACGACTTCGAGACACGCAAGGCGATGCTCGAGGCCGTGCGCTACGTGGACCTGGTGATCCCCGAGAACGAGTGGGACCAGAAGATCGGCGACGTCCAGCGCTACGAGATCGACACCGTGGTCATGGGCGGCGACTGGGAGGGCGACCCGCGGTTCGAGCTGCTGCGCCCCTACTGCGAGCTCGTCTACCTCGATCGCACCGAGGGCATCTCCACCAGCAAAATCAAGAACGACCTCGGCACCTAGCCGACGGGATCCTGCCGAAACGATACGGGCCCCGCGCCGAACTCCGTTCAGGAGTCGCCGCGGGGCCCGTATCGTGTGTGCGCTAGAGCACCTTCGACAGGAAGGCCTTTGTGCGCTCGCGCTGCGGGTTCGAGAGCACCTCGCGCGGGTCACCCTCTTCGACGACGACGCCGCCATCCATGAAGACGAGCTTGTCGGCGACCTCGCGGGCGAAGCCCATCTCGTGCGTCACGACGATCATGGTCATGCCGCTCTGGGCGAGGCCCTTCATGACGTCGAGCACCTCTCCCACCAGCTCGGGGTCGAGCGCGCTCGTCGGCTCATCAAACAACATGAGCTTCGGATCCATGGCAAGCGCGCGTGCGATGGCGACGCGTTGCTGCTGACCGCCCGAGAGGTGCGCGGGGTAGTGATCCCACTTGTCGGCCAGGCCGACCCGTGCAAGCAGTTCCATGGCGCGCGCCTTGAGCTGCGTCTTGCTGCCCTTCTTCAGCAGCATCGGCGCAGCCATGACGTTGCCGAGCGCGGTCATGTGTGGGAACAGGTTGAAGCGCTGGAACACCATTCCGATGTCGCGGCGCTGACGCGACGCTTCCCGCGGGTGGAGTTCGTAGAGCTTGTCGCCTGACTGGCGGTAGCCCACGATTTCACCGTCGACCGACAGTCGGCCGGAATCGACCGTCTCGAGGTGGTTGATGCAGCGCAGGAAGGTCGACTTGCCCGAGCCCGAGGGCCCCACCAAGCAGAGCACTTCGCCGCGCGCCACCTCGAGTGAGATAGAGCGGAGCACGAGGTTCGACCCGAAAGCCTTCGAGACACCCTCGGCCTTGACCATGGGCACATTGCTATCGGTCATCGTGCGTCACCTTCTCCGTGATCTGCCACGGGCTTTGGCCGGTCGGCCTTCGCCTTCGCGATCTCCGTCGCCGACGGCACCCCGAGAGTCTGCGTTTCGGTAGTGGGCTTCATGACGTCGGGACGCTGAGCCACCCCTCGCGCAAAGTGCTTCTCGAGGTAGTACTGGCCCACCATCAGGATCGAGGTGACGAACAGGTACCAGATGGATGCCACGATCAGCATGGGCACCGGCTTGTACGTCACCGCAGCGATATCGCGGGTTCGCGTGTAGAGCTCGAGGGTGAACGGGATCGCCGTGACCAGCGAGGTGGTCTTCAGCATCGAGATGACCTCGTTGCCCGTCGGCGGAATGATCACGCGCATGGCCTGGGGCAGCACCACTCGCGTCATCGTGTGCCACCAGCCCAGGCCGAGCGCGGTGGCCGCCTCGTCCTGACCCTTGTCGACCGAGAGCAGGCCCGCGCGGACGATCTCGGCCATATAGGCCGCCTCGTTGAGCGCGAGACCGATCACGGCGAGCGCGAACGTGTTGAGCAGGAGGTCGGTCTCGACCGCGACCCAGGGCTCCATGAACGGGATGCCGAGACCGATGGTCGGGTAGATCACCGAGAGCAGGCCCCAGAACACGAGCTGTACGTACACCGGGGTGCCACGGAAAATCCAGAGGTAGACCCAGGCGATGGACTTCACGATGGGGTTCGGCGAGAGTCGCATGACCGCGAGGGCGATGCCCATCACGATGGCGATGATCATCGAGTAGATCGTGAGCTGCAGCGTGTAGCCGGCGGCCTGGGTGACGCGCGTATCGAAAAGGTACTTGCCCACCTCGGCCCACTCGAACGCCGGGCGGTTGAACGCGGCGTCGAAGATGAAGATGCCGGCGAGGAGGACCAGGAGCGTGGCGAACACGATCCGGCCCGGGTGCTTGAGCTTGATCGCGACGATCGGCTCAGATTCATAGAACGGCAGGGACTGCGGCGGCTCTCCCGCCGCAGCCCCGTGCTTCGTTTCACTCATTGGTTAAAATTTCCCCGCATTAATGGTCGCTTCTTCAATCGCGCCAGCCTCGACGCCCGCGTCCTCCAGGATCGTGAGGTAGGTGCCGTCGTCCATGAGGGACTGCAGCGCGGCCTGCACGGCCTTGGTCATGTCGCTGTCCTTCTTGGTTGCGAAGCCGTACGGCGCGACGTCGAAGGCCTCGCCCGAGGCCTCGATCTTGTCCTTCAGCTGCGCGATCGCCGCGAGCGTGACGGGCGAGTCAGCCGAGAAGGCGTCCGCCTTACCCAGCACGACGGCGTTCGTTGCCTCTGCCTGGCCGTCGAAGGGCAGGATCTCGATTGCCGGCTGGCCATCGGCGACGCACATTTCGCTCTTCGCGGGAACCTCGTCGGTGTGCTGGTAGGTGCCCGCCTGCACGGCGACCTTCAGGCCACACGCGTTCTCGGGGTCGACCGTCTTGCCGATCGGGGCCGCCCACAGCACACCAGCGGTGTAGAAGTTGACGAAGTCGACCGACTTCTGGCGCTCGATCGTGTCGGTGAACGACGACGAGCCCATGCCGACCTTGTCGCCCGTGATGCTCGGGATAATGCTGTCGAAGCCCATGATGCGCCAGTCGGGCTCGAGGCCAAGCTTGGCGGAGACCGCGTTGGCGAGGTTGACGCCCCAGCCGACCGGGTTGCCGTCCTTGTCCTTGAACTCGTTCGGCGGGTACTCGGCGTCGGTTCCGATGACGAGCTTGCCGGAGTCCTTGATATCCGAGGGCAGCAGGGCGACCGCGGCCTCGTCGGGCTTGATCGAGGAGCTGTTGTCAGTCCCCGTGTCCGTGGTGGAGCCCTCGGTGTTGTTGACACAGCCGGTCAGGGCGAGCGCCGCGACTGCGGCCAGGGCGGGGAGCACGTAGCGAATCTTCATCGATTCATCCTTCTCTCTAGTGGGGCATGTTGCGGAGACCGGGTTGGCCGCCGCGGGACTGAAAGTTACTGGCCGGCGTTGAGGGTCGCGGTTTCAAGCGCGCCGCCCTCGACTCCCCACTCCGTGAGGATATCCAGGTACGTGCCGTCGTCAATCAACGACTGCACGGCGGCCTGGATTGCGGGGACGAGGTCGATGCCCTTCGCAATCGCAAAACCGTACGGCGCCTCGTCGAAGGTGCCGCCCGCGGCGACGAGCTTGCCGTCCATCTTCTTGATGGCGTAGAGCGTCACGGGCGAGTCGGCCGAGAGCGCGTCGGCCTTGCCGAGCGCGACCGCGTTGCTCGCGTCCTCCTGGCTGTCGAAGGGCAGGATCTGGATCGCGTCCTTGCCGCTCGCCACGCACGCCTCGCTCTTCGCGGGCACCTCGTCCGTGTGCTCGAAGGTGCCCGACTGCACGGCCACCTTCAGCCCACACGCGTTGTCGGGGTCAACGGTCTTGCCCGCGGGGGCAGCCCACTGCACGCCGGCGGTGTAGTAGTTGACGAAGTCGACGACCTGCTGGCGCTCGGCGTTGTCGGTGAAGGAGCTCGCGCCGACGTCCATCTTGCCGCCGGTGATGCTCGGGATCAGGCTGTCGAACTTCGCCTGGCGCCACTCGGACTCGAGGCCCAACTTGGCGGCCACCGCGTCGGTGAGCTGAATCGTCCAACCGGTGGGGTTGCCCTCGGCGTCCTTGAACTCATTGGGCGAGTAAGACGGGTTGACGCCCAGCACCAGCACGCCGCGATCTCGGATATCGGCGGGCAGCAGCGCCTCAGCCGCGGTGTCGACCTCGACCGTGGGGCCCTCCGCAATGTTCGGGGTGCCGGCTTCGTTCGCCGCGTTGTTGACGCAGCCGGTCAGTCCGAGGGCCGCGAGCACGAGGAGTGCGGGGAGCATGGTGCGTGTCTTCATTGATGCCTTTCTCGATTCCTGAGCGGGCGCGCGCTCGGCGCCCCCGGACCGGTCGATTGATCCTGAGTGTACTGGGGCGAGTCGTCTCGGAAAGCGGCAGGCTCTCTGGTCATCAACAGATACTGTCTGTAACTCACCGCGAAAAAACGCCACGCTCACCTCATGACCATCGCACTCGCGACAGACCCTGTCTGGTAAGCGTGGCATCTTCGCGCTTTCCCTCCGCTGCTGGGTACACCCTGGCACCTTGCCGCGGTGCCCGAGCGGGGAAACGTCTCCCTTCGAGCGTACCGGCGGCAGCCCAGCCCGCATGCCCGGTCGGGGCAATCGCGACCAATCCGAGACTTTTCACCGGCCTGCATGTCGGGCCGGCCGAGGGCGTATTCTCTGACCATGGCACGCATCGAAGACGCAACTATCACGCCCACCAAGATCGAGCTCGTCACCACCTGGCTGCCGACGCAGCCGTGGTTCTCGGGCGACCACGAGGCCGCGACGATCGTCGGCTCGTACCGCTTCGACGACCCCGAGGGCGAGGTGGGCGTCGAGGTCTTGCTCGTGCGCACCCCCGGCGCCGACGCCGCCACCTGGCAGGTTCCGCTGAGCTATCGTGCCGCGCCGCTGGCCGACGGCGAGGAGTTCTTCATAACGACGATGGAACACTCGGTGCTCGGTCCGCGCTGGATCTACAACGCGATCGGCGACCCCGTCTACCGCACCGAGCTCGCCCGCGTCATCGCGCAGGCCGACACCAACGTGCCCGAGTTTGTGAATGGCCCCCAGGGCCTGGTGGAGCGCCCTCGGAAGACGCTGGTGCAGGGATCCGGCATCGCCGAGCAGGCCGTACCCGAGTTCTTCGCCGCCTCGGTGATCGATGCGAGCGACGTCGACGGCGCAGCCGTGGTCGACACCGGGCTCGCCCGCCTGATCGTGACCCGCAAGGTCGGCGGGCGCGCGCTCGCGACGGCCCTCTCGGGCGGCGCGCAGGGGCACCTGAGTGGGCACTGGCCCGGGCAGGAGGCGCCGCAGCCGCTCGCCGCGCTGACGGTCGGCGTGCGCGGCTAACTGCACGAACGATCACCCCTCAACCAAAAGGTTGAGGGCGATCTCAACCGGGCGCACGATGTTTCTGCCGCACCGCGCTGCTGGACTGGGGTCATGTCTGATCTGCGCCAGCGCGCCTCCCTTGCCGAGCGCCTTACCTCCAAGCGCGGCGCCAGGATTTCCCTGGCAGTCGTCGTACTCGCCATTGTCGCGCTCTTCGGAGGGCTGAGCGGGGCCGAGTCCCCCGCGAGCAATCTGCCGTCGCCGGTGGGTTCCGAGTCGGGGCAGGTGCGCGAGCTCAGCGAACAGTTCGCGGGCAGCGACGAGGGGTCGATCCTGATCGTCTCGACCCGCGACGACGGGGGAACGCTCAGCGAGGCCGACCTCGCCGCCGTCGGCGCGTGGGTTTCGGGGATCGACCGCGCGACCGGCCACACCGCCTCGCAGCCGTTTACGAGCGAGGACGGCAAGGCCGCCGTGATCCAGACCTCGATCACCCTCGGCGAGGACAACACGGCCACCGCCGATGCAGTCAAGGACGTGCGCGCCGAACTCGCGGCCAGCCCCATCGACGGGATCACCGCGCAGGTGACCGGCGGCTCCGCGTTCGGCGCGGACATCGCGGCGTCGTTCGAGGGCGCAGACTTCACCCTGCTGCTCGTCACGATCCTCATCGTCGCACTGCTGCTTATCGTGACCTACCGCTCGCCCATCCTGTGGCTGATCCCGCTCGCGGTCGTGGCCATCGCCGACCGCCTGGCGAGCCTCGTCACCGACACCGTCGGCAGCGCCCTCGGTCTGCAGTTCGACGCCGGCATCATCAGCGTGCTCGTGTTTGGCGCGGGCACCAACTACGCGCTGCTGTTCATCTCGCGCTACCGCGAGGAGCTCCTTCTCGATGAAGACCACCGCTCGGCGCTCGCGACCGCCTGGCGGAGGACCGCCCCGGCGATCATCGCGTCCAACGTCACCGTCGTGCTCGCACTCGGCACCCTCGTCTTCGCAGTGATTCCGGGCACCCGGGGCCTCGGCATCACCTCCGCCATCGGCCTCGTCATCGCGCTCGTCGCGGTGCTGTTCGCGTTGCCGCCGCTGCTCGCGATGTGCGGTCGACGCGTCTTCTGGCCCCTCGTGCCGCGCCCGGGCGAGACGCGCACTCGCCGCCGCTTCTGGGGCACCATCGCGGGCGGCGTCGTCCGTCGCCCAGTGGTCTCCCTCGTCGCGGGGGCTGCCCTCCTCGCCATCATGGCGACCGGCCTCATCGGCACCTCGATCGGGCTGACGCAGACCGAGAAGTTCCGGGTCGCCTCCGAGTCGGCCGCCGGGCTCGAGACCCTGTCCGAGCACTTCCCCGCTGGCGAGTCCCAGCCCATGATCGTCATCGCCGACACGGAGTCGATCGACGACGTGCGCGCCGCCGCGGCGGACGTCGACGGCGTGATCCGGGTGACCCCGCTCGGCGAGTCGACCGATGGCACGCTGAGCAAGCTGATGGTCACGGGTGAGCCCGGCCCCGGAACCCCCGAGAGCCTCGCGCTCGTCGAGGATCTGCGGGCGAGCGTGCACGACGTACCGGGCGCACAGGCCCTCGTCGGGGGCGCGGTGGCCGACGACCTCGACTCCCGCGCCGGGAACACGCAAGACCTGTTCCTGATCGCCCCGCTCGTGCTCGCGGTCAGCTTCATCGTGCTGCTCGTGCTCCTGCGCTCGCTCGTCGCACCGACCCTGCTGCTCCTCGTGAACGTCGCGAGCGCACTCGCGGCGATCGGGGCAGGATCCTGGCTCAGCCGCGTCCTTTTCGGACAGGACGCGCTCGATCTCCAGGTCCCCCTGCTCTCGTTCCTCTTCCTCGTCGCCCTCGGCATTGACTACACGATCTTCCTCGTGCATCGGGCGAAGGCGGAGTCCGCCCTGCACGGCACCCGGGACGGCATGGTGCGGGCGGTGGCCAGCACCGGCGGCGTCATCACAAGCGCGGGTATCGTGCTCGCTGCGGTCTTCGCGGCGCTCGGCACCCTGCCGCTCGTGACCCTCGGGCAGCTCGGCCTCATCGTCGGGCTCGGGGTGATCGTCGACACCCTGGTGGTGCGCACCGTGATCGTGCCCGCGATCTTTGCGCTCCTCGGCGACCGCATCTGGTGGCCGTCGCGGGCACCGGGCGCGGCGCTTCGCGGCGCTGCCCCGCGCAATCCGGCCGATCAGGAGGCAGAATCAGAGCATGGCCAGCAGCCGCGCGAAGCCGCCCTCACCCGATAGCCCGATCGCTCAGGGCGCCCCGCGCACCCTGAGCGCCACGATCCGGTCGATGCAGCTCGGGCTGCACTTCATCACCGCCGTGCTCATTGTCGTCGCGTGCCTGCGCGCGCTCGCCGATGGCTCGCCCGCGGCCCCGGTGCTGCTCGGCGCCCTCGTCTTCTCTGGCTGGTACGTCGGCGGAGTGGTGCTCGCGGGGCGCGTCGACGACCGCCCCGTGGCGGCCTGGTGGCTCGCGGGCCTCGCCCTCATCTGGGTCGGCACGGTGGCGGCCTCGGCCGAGTTCATCTGGCTCGCGTTCCCACTCTGGCTCCTCGCGGGGTACATCTTGCGGTGGCGCTGGGCAGTCATCTGCTCGGTCGCGGTGTTCCTCGTCGTGGCCGTCGCCCCGCCGCTCCACTTCGGCACCACCAGCTACGCCAACGTGATCGGGCCCCTCCTGGGGGGAACGTTCGCGCTCTTCATCGCCCGCGGGTATGTCGAGCTGGTGAACGACCTGCAGGAGCGGCAGCGGCTCGTCGCCTCCCTCGTGCACGCCCAGACCGAAATGGCGGCGCTGCAGGAGGAACTCGCGAAGACGCAACGCCTTTCGGGCGCGAAGGCCGAGCGCACCCGCATCTCGCGCGACATCCACGACACGGTCGCGCAGGGGCTGTCGTCCATCTCGCTGCTCACGACCGCGGCGCTCGAACGGGGGGAACTCGCTGCGATGCCGCGCACCCTCGAGCAGATCGACGCGCTCGCCCGCGACAATCTCGTCGATGTGCGCCGCATCGTTGCCGCCCTCGCGCCCGCCGCGCTCGACGAAGGCGCACTCTCAGGAGCGCTCCGCCGCATGCTCGAGCGACTCACCGAAGAGACCGGGCTCGCCACCGAGTTCCGCGTCGACGAGAACCTGCCCGCGCTTCCCACCACCGTCGAGGTCGCCCTCTTGCGCACCGCGCAATCGGCGCTCGCGAATGTGCGCCAGCACGCCGAGGCCACCCGGGTGGTCGTGAACCTGGCGGACGCCGGCGACTCGGTCCGGCTCGATATCGTCGACGACGGGGCGGGCTTCGACACCTCGGCCTGGCACACCCGCTCGCGCGGATCCGGCGCCGCCACGACCGGCGGGTACGGGCTCCACTCGATGCGCGCACGCCTGCACGAACTCGGCGGCGGGCTCGACGTCGAGAGCGCCCCGGGCGAGGGCACCGCCCTCTCAGCGCACGTCCCGCTCGCGGCGAAGCCACTGGAGGACCCTCAGCCATGACCATCACCGTCCTGCTCGTGGACGACCACCCCGTCGTCCGCACCGGCCTGCGCGCGCTCTTCGCCAACTCCGACGCGGTCACCGTCGTCGGCGAGGCGGCCACCGGCGAGGAGGCCATCGCGCTGGCCGAACACCTGCACCCCCAGGTCGTGTTGTGCGACCTACGCCTCGGCGCCGGCATCGATGGCGTCGAGACGACCGCCCGGCTCCGCGCGCAGACTCCCGCCCCGGCCGTCATCATCTTGACCACCTTCGACCACGACGTCGAGATCCTGCGCGCGGTCGAGGCCGGCGCCGCCGGCTACCTGCTGAAGGACGTGTCCGCGGCCACGATCCTGTCGTCCCTGACCGAGGCGGCGGCCGGCGGGATGGTCCTCGCCCCCGAGATGGCGCGCCGCGTCGTCGACGGGATGCGTCAGCCGCAGCCCAAGCTCACTGCGCGCGAGCACGAAGTCCTGCAGTTGCTCGGCACGGGCGCCTCGAACCGCGAAATCGCCAAGGCGCTCTTCGTCACCGAGGCGACGGTGAAGACCCACCTCGTGCACCTCTTCGGCAAGCTCGGCGTCGAGAGCCGCGCGAAGGCCGTGACGCTCGCGCGCGAGACCGGCCTCATCTCCCCCTTCGATTCCCGAGACAGCTAGTTCCCAACGAAAGGTCCACTATGCACAAGCTCTACGTCGCCGCATTCACCTACATGGCGGTTGGCGTCGCCTCCGGCCTCTTCTACCGCGAGTTCACAAAGGCGTACGACTTCCCATCGGGCGAGTTCACCCAGCTGGGCCTCGTCCACACCCACCTGCTGACGCTCGGCTTCATCGTCCTGCTCATCGTGCTGCTGCTCGAGAAGCAGTTCCGCATCTCGGACAGCAAGCTGTTCGGCTGGTTCTTCTGGACCTACAACGCGGGCGTCGTACTCACGTCGGGCATGATGATCTGGCACGGCTCGCTCACCGTCATGGGCAAGGAATCCAACGCGATGATCTCGGGGATCGCCGGCCTCGGCCACATCTTCCTCACCGTCGGCATGGTGCTGCTCTTCCTTGCGCTCGGCAAGGGCATCAAGCGCGACCAGGCAGCCGTCGCCGCCGCGTAGTCTCACTCCCCGACGCGACCACGGCGGGCCACCGGGCAGGATCCGGTGGCCCGCCGTGGTCGTTTGGCGCAGCTACCAGCGGTTCTGCACGTCCTCGGCCCAGCCGACGATCCCGTCGAGCGCGACCTGCTCGCCCGATTCACGAAGCGCCCAGCCGCGCCAGACCCCAAACGCTTGCCGGGTATCGCTGTCGATGACGAGCGCGTTGGTGCGAGCCCGGCGCACCCCGAACGGGGTGAGGGTCGCGTCGACGCGCTCGCCGCTCACGCGCCAGGGCCGCTCGGGCGCCTCGCGGTCGTACTCCCACGCGAGCTCATCGGGGAGGTACTCCGCGACGCCGTCGACCATCACCGCGTTCTCGGTCGAGCCGGTGCCAGCGGTCCAGCGGCCGCCCACCTGCAAGCCGATCGTGCGGCCCGCCACGACCCCCGAGCCGGCGCCCCAATTCCACTGCATCGAGTAGGGCCAGCGCCCCCGCCCGCGGTCAAGCACCGCGAACGAGTCTGCAGCAAACTCGTGACGCACCCCCGCCACCGTGAGGGCGCCCGAGACGGGTTGCGCTGGCGCCTTCACCGTGTACTGAAAGCGCTTCTCCGACCACGGCACCACGACGGCGAGCGCGTCACCCTGCAGACGCACGGTGGCGTCGATCTCGAGCTCGCCGAGCGTCGCGCGCAGCCGGGCCGTCGCGCCCATCCCCGCGTCGACGAACTCGAAGGAGTAGCCCCGACCGGCCGCTCGTGCGGTGAACGGGGGCAGCGAGTCGGGCAGCGAAACGCCGCGCGCGAACGGCGCAAGCGCGCCGCGTTCGATCTGCGCTCCGGTCGCCCGGTCGAGCACGAAGAACTGGTGCACGCCCGCGTAATCCAGGCTCGAGATCGTGAGGCCAATGACGTGCGCGGGCGTCGTGATGCCCCAGTACTCCCAGCGCTTATTCCGGCCCCAGGCGAGCGGGGTGCGCGGCAGGTTCGTGCGGTGCAGGTGCCGGCGCGACCAGCCGATGGCGGCCGGGTTCAGCCGCCCATCGGGCAGGCAGAGCGGCACGGGGTCGTGGAACTCGGGCAGGGGCACGGTGCGGCGGAAGGTCGACTCAGCCACGCGCCGCGCCGAGGAAGCTCGCGATGCGCTCGCGCGCCTCGGGCCCGTCCAGGGCGGCGCCGATCGTGTGCGCCTCTTCGGCCAGCTGCTCGGCGATCGATCGCCCGGGCCGCGAGCGGATCAGCCGCTTCGCCTGGCCGTACGCTCCCGCCGCGCCCTCGATCCAGGACCGGGCGATAGCCTCGGCCCGCTCGGAGACCTGCTCATCGGGCACCACCTCGGCGGCGATCCCCCAATCCAACGCCTCCTCGGCCGTGAGCATCCGATCCTGCAACACCAGTTGGAGCGCCCGGCGCTCACCGACAGCGGCGGCCAGCAGGGCGGTCACCGAGAGGTCGGGGGTCAACCCGACGTTCGCGTACCGGCTACCGACCTTCGAGCGCTCGCCGAGGACCGCATAGTCGCTGCTCAGCAGGATCCCGAGGCCGCCGCCGGCGGTTGCCCCGTTGGCTGCGGCCACGACGGGAATCGCCGAGTCGAGCAGCGCACGGATGCCGATGTTGATGCGCTCGGCCAGCGCCTTGACGCCAGCACCACCCTCGGGCATCTCGGAGATTGCGCGGACGTCGCCGCCCGCGCAGAACGCACGCCCTCGGCCCTCGACGAGGATCGCCTTGACGTCCGGCTCGCGGACCGCCTGGGTGGCCAGGTTCGACCAGCTCTCGGCCATCTCGCGGTCGAAGGCGTTGAGCTTCTCGGGGCGATTCAGCGTGATCCGGGCAAGCCCGTCGCTGATCTCAAGCAGGATCGGCGCCTCGGTCACGGCTAGCTCGCCGCCTCGTCCGCACGCAGGGCCGCGGCGAGCGCCGCCTCGTCGGGCGCGTAGCCCGCGATGTGTCGCTCGTCCGGCCCGTTGTAGGCCGAGAGCGGGCGGATCAGGGCGTTCGAGGCCGCCTGCTCGGAGATGTGTGCGGTCCACCCGGTCACCCGGGCCGCGACGAAGAGGGGCGTGAAAGTGAGCGTGTCAAAGCCCATGAGGTTGTAGGCCGGGCCCGAGGGGTAGTCGAGGTTCGGGTAGATGCCCTTGCGCGAGACGAACTCGTGTTCGAGCGTCTCGTAGAGCTTCACGACGTCGGGCCGATCGTAGAACGCGATGAGCGTATCGAGCGCGGCGCGCATCGTGGGCACGCGCGAGTCGCCGCGCTTGTAGACGCGGTGGCCGAAGCCCATGATCTTGCGCTTCTCGGCGAGCGCGGTCTCGAGCCAGGGCACGACCTGCTCGGCCGAAGCGATCTCATCGAAGATGTGCATGACGGCCTCGTTGGCGCCGCCGTGCAGCGGGCCCTTGAGCGCGCCGATCGCTCCAGTGACCGCCGAGTATAGGTCCGACATCGTCGAGGTGATCACGCGCGCGGTGAAGGTCGACGCGTTAAACGAGTGCTCCGCATAGAGGATCATCGAGCGGTTGAAGGCGTCGACCACCACGGGGTCGGCCACCTCTCCGAACGTCAGCCAGAGGAAGTTCGCGGCGTAATCGAGGTCGTCGCGCGACTCGATCGCCGGCAGGCCGTGCCGGCGGCGCTGGCCGTAGGCGACGATCGCGGGCAACGCCGCGTACAGGCGGATGCTGCGCTCGAGGTTCAGCTCGGGGCTGCCCGAAGCGTCGAGTACGGACGCGCCGGCCGAGGTGTCGGAGGCCCCGAGCACGCTGACCGCGGTGCGCACCTCGTCCATCGGGTGGGCGTCCACCGGCAGCAGGTCAATGACCGCCTTGACATTGGGGGCGAGGGCGCGGTGTGCGCGCTCCGTCGCGCGAAGCTCCGCGAGCTCCGCCTCGGTGGGCAGCTCGCCCGTCCACAGCAGATGCGCGACCGCCTCGAACGGCTGGGTCGCCGCGAGCTCCTGCACCGGGTAGCCGCGGTAGAGCAGGCTGTTCGTCTCGGGGTTCACCTTGGAGATCGCGGTGACGTCCGCGGTGACTCCGGCGAGGCCCTTCTTGATTTCTACTTCCGCCATGATTGCTCCTTTGCGGTGGCCAGCTGGGTGGGGCCCGGCACGTTGCCGGCCGGGCCCCGGGGTGTCTCGTTAGCGCTCAACCTCGAAGTTGAACACGTGTGTATCGAAGTGGTTGTAGCCCTCATAGTCAATGAGTTCGTACAGGTCAGCTCGGTGTTGCATCTCTCCGAGCTTGCCGGTGAGATGGCCCTCGTCGTTCAGCGTATCGAGGGCACGGGAGGTCGCACCCATCGCGATGCGAAGCATCGAGACGGGCCAGATCACCATGTTCACACCGACGTCTGACAGTTCCTGCGTGCTGAACAGTCGGCTCTTGCCGAACTCGGTCATGTTCGCCAGGATCGGCACGTCGAGGGCGGCCCGCATCGCGGCGAATTCCTCGAGCGAGCGCATCGCCTCGGGGAAGATCGCATCGGCGCCCGCGTCGACGAGCGCCTTCGCGCGATCGATTGCGGCGTCCAGCCCGTCGACCGCCGCGATGTCGGTGCGCGCCATGATCAGGAAGTTCGGGTCGCGCCGCGCGTCGACCGCGGCCCGGATCCGCTTGACCGCGGTGTCCTGGTCGACAACCGCCTTGCCGTCGAGGTGGCCGCAGCGCTTCGGGTTGATCTGGTCCTCGATGTGGCAGCCGGCGAGGCCGGCGTCTTCGAGTTCCTGAATGGTGCGGGCCACATTCATCGGCTCGCCGAAGCCGGTGTCGGCGTCAACGATTGCGGGCAGCTCGGTCATCCGGGCGATCTGCTTCGCGCGCCCCGCCACCTCGGTGAGGGTGGTGAGCCCGATGTCGGGCAGCCCCAGGTCTGCCGAGAGCACGGCGCCCGAGATGTAGACGCCGTCGAAGCCCTTCTGTTGGATCATGCGCGCCGACAGCGGGTTGAAGGCCCCGGGGAACCGCAGCAGCTCGCCGCTCGCCAGGCGCTCGCGGAACGCGCGGCGCTTGGCCTCGGGGGTGCTCTTCGCGTACAGCATTAGAAGAGGCCCTTCGGGCTCGGCACCGACTCGAGCAGGCCGGGCTTCGCGACGATCGTGAGCTCGTTCACCTCGGCCGCGCTCAGCTCGGGCAGGCGCTGCACGAGCTCAAGGAAGCGCTCGATCTCGGCGGGCTCGAGCACGGGCTCGGCCAGCATGCGGAACTTCGCGATGTAGTTCGCGCGGGCGAACGGGCGCGCGCCCAGCGGGTGCGCGTCGGCGACGGCGATCTGGTCGATGATCTTGCTGCCGTCCGAGAGCGTGATCTCGACGCGGCCGCCGAACGCCTTCTCGGCAGGGTCCTCCGAGTGGTAGCGGCGCGTCCACTCCGCGTCCTCCGCGGTCGTGATCTTGTTCCACAGCTCGACCGTGTCGGCGCGGCCCGCGCGCTCGGGGGCGTACGAGGCGACGTGGTGCCACCCACCGTCCTGCAGCGCGACGGCAAAGATGTAAGGGATCGAGTGATCGAGCGTCTCGCGCGACGCCAGCGGGTCGTACTTCTGCGGGTCGTTCGCGCCCGAGCCGATGACGTAGTGCGTGTGGTGGCTCGTGTGCAGCACGATGCTCGCGATGTTCGCCGGGTCCTGCAGCTCGGGGTGCTCGCCATGCAGCTTCCGGGCGAGGTCGATCCAGGCCTGCGCCTGGTACTCGGCCGAGTGCTCCTTCGTGTACGAGTCGAGAATGGCACGCTTGGCTTCGCCGGGAGCGGGCATCGGCACATCGTAGGACGCGTCGGGGCCGTCGAGCATCCACGCGATGACGCCGTCCTCTCCCTCGTAGATCGGCGACGGGCTGGTCTGGCCGCGCATGGCACGGTCGACCGCCTCGACGGCCATCTTGCCGGCGAACGCGGGGGCGTGCGCCTTCCAGGTCGAGATCTCGCCCTTCCGGCTCTGCCGGGTCGCGGTCGTGGTGTGCAGGCCCTGGCCGACCGCCTGATAGATCGTCTCGGTGTCGAGGCCGAGCAGGGTCCCGATGCCGGCGGCGGCCGACGGGCCAATGTGCGCGACATGGTCGATCTTGTGCTTGTGCAGGCAGATCGAACGCACGAGGTTCATCTGAATCTCGTAGCCCGTGGCGATGCCACGCGTGAGGGCGGCGCCGTCCTTGCCCGCGTGCTGCGCGACCGCGAGGATCGGCGGGATGTTGTCACCGGGGTGCGAGTACTCGGCCGCGAGGAACGTGTCGTGGTAATCGAGCTCGCGCACGGCGACCCCGTTGGCCCAGGCGGCCCACTCGGGGCTCGACTTCGTCGCCGGGTCGCAGCCGAAGATCGTGGCGCCGGTGCCGCCGGTCGAGACGGGGTGCGCGAGGGCTTGTGCGCGCGAGGCGACGATGGGGCCACGCACGAGCGAGGCCGCGGCGACGGAGGCGTTGTCGATGACACGGTTGATGATCATGTCGACGACCTCGGGGTCGACGGCGACGGGGTCGGTGGCGACCTCCGCGATCTTCCAGGCGAGCTGCTCGGCACGCGGCAGGTCCTCTTCGCTGCGATAGACGCGAACGTGGTGGGTGACGGTCATGGGGTTCCTTCCGACAGAGAGCTGAGGATCGAAGTCAGTGCGTGGTGCAGGTGTACATGGGTGGCATGGGCGGCGAGCTCAGCGTCGCCCGCCGAGATCGCGCCGGCGATGAGCCGATGCTCGGCGACCGAGGCGCGCAGGCGCTCCTGGTTGTCGCGGGCCAGGCGGCGGGCGCGCGCGAGGTGGGTGCGCACGGTGCGGAGGGCAGCCACAAGATAGGCGTTGTCGACCGCCGCGTCGAGCGCCGCGTCGAACTCGGCGATCAGCGCGTAGTAGGCGTCGACGCCGCCCTCGTGGCCAAGCCCCGCGCGGTCGAAGGCGTCGGCGAGCGCGGCGAACACCGCGCGGTCTCCGCGCAGAGCCGCCAGGCGCGCAGCCGTCTCTTCGAGCGCTCGACGCGTCTCGAACAGCGAGCGCACGTCGCGGGCGTCGAAATCGGTGACCACCATGACGCGCGGCGACTGCTGCGCGACGAGGCCGTCGGCGATCAGGCGGCCGAGAGCTTCGCGGACCGGGGTGCGGCTGAGGCCCAGGCGCTCGGCCTGCGGCGCCTCGCCGAGCACGGCGCCGGGCGCGAGCACGCCGCCCTGAATCTCGTCCAGCAGCAGCGCGTATGCGCGATCACTCGCCCGTATGCCCACACCCCTCATGCACTTACCGTATACATAAACGGCAGAATTACGCCATAGAACATGAGTATCTCGCCTTTATGGATACTAAAGGCGAAGATCGCGGACAGTTGCCCAGACGCAAGACCACGCCGGGGGAACAGAATGTCCCAAAGGGTGCGGCGAACGCGACCGCCCACTCCAAGAGCCAGAGAAGCTCTGACGCTGCAGCCGGCAGCACGAGCCCCCACCCAGCAGGATCCTGCCGCTACGCGGAGCGCCGGCGCGCGATGTCCGCGAGCGTGTAGCTGCCCTGCGGGTTCTTGCCGAGCTTGTCGCGCGCCGCCGCCACCAGCAGGTGGCCGACGTGCGAAGCCCGGCCAGCCCGCAAGATGCGGGTGCGCAGGCTGTAGGCGTCGGTGATCGCCACGCGCGGCGCCCAGACGGGCGAGCGGCGGCGGTTCGAGACGCCCGAGGTCAGGTGCAAGAACGCCTGTGCGCTGCCGATCGCCGAGGCGAGGTCGACGCCGATCGAGATCGACGGGAGCGACGCGGGCTCCGCCCCGTCCTCGCCCTGCACGGCCTGCAGCGAGCGCAGGTCGGTGTAGGGCGGAATATAGGGCAGGCAGCGTGACAGGTCGACGCCCACCTCCGCGATCTCGGCGAGCGGGGTTTCGGGCGTGAACCCCATGAACCGCTCGAACGTCCACGCCGAGTCGGGTGCGAAAGACGTGACCTGGGCCGCGAAGCCGATGTTCATGACGAGCAGGTCGGGGATGGCCTGCGCCCGCGCCCGTCGCGCGATGAGCGTGCCGATCTCGGGCCGGGTGAGCTCCGACTCGTCGAGCACGAGCGAGGCACCGTGCATGAAGGGCTCGACATTGTCGGGCGTCACACCGCTGAGGAAGGTCTCGACCTCGGCGTCGGGATTGATGTCGAGCACGCGCTCACGAAACACCTCGGCCTTGTCGCGGCCGACCGACGACGCGGTCGCGCCCTCGACGCGGTTGACGTTCTCGGGCTCGAACACCTCGGGGTCGGCGATGCTGAACTGCGAGACCCCCATGCGGGCCAGCTTGAGGCCGAGCTGGAACCCGTCCCCGCCGACGCCAGCGATCGCGACCCGCGACTCGACGAGCGCCCGCTGTTCGTCCTCGCTCCAGAACCCGTAGTTGCGCGAGAACTCGGGCGACGTGATGGTCTTCGCCATCAGGCGGCCCGCTCGCTCGCGGCGTTTCGGGCAGCGCGCCCGAAGTAGGCCATGGCGGGCTCGGCGGCGCGGTAGCGGTCGATGAAGCCACCGTTGCGCGCGTTCACCAGCTCGGCAGAGGCCGGGATATCGATCTCGATCGGCAGGTTGTAGTCGAGATAGTGCTCGACATAGCGCGGATCGCCAATGCGCTCAATCGCGATTGAGCCGTTCAGCACCCGCTCGAGCCAGGGCTCGATGATCGCGAACGTGCGCCCCAGCTCATGGTTCGCCACGTAGGCGAGCATGATTGCAAAGAGGTGCCACTGCACGAGATCCTGCAGCGCGGCCCGCTCGTGGCGAGCGATGACTCGTGACACCTCGACGCTGTTGACCGTGAGGTCGCCCGGGGCGAACGAGTCGGGGCAGAACTCCTCGACCGGAAGTGGGTGTTCGTCACCGCGCAGGATCAACCGGGACACCCCGACGACGCGCACGCCGTCCGCGTGATTCTCGAAGACCGCGAACGTGACCGAGCGCGCGTCGTCGTCGTCGCGATCGGTGCCGTCCGGCTGCAACTCGCTCTCCGCGAGTTGTCCCGTCTGATCGACATACACTTTCTTGCGAAGGTGGAAGTGGGCGGCATACTCCGCCTCGAACCCGGCAACCGCAATACCGCCCTCGGCGATGATTCCGCACGCCAGCCTGGAGGTGGGTTCGTCGGCGAACAGCGCCGAGCCAATCACCGGGATGACCTGGTGGTTCGTGACCGAACGATCAACGTGAGACAACGTCACCGTCCCCCTGAAGGCCACAGTGCCCTCGCTGCAATGGACAGTTCATGAATCCCCCTGGATTGTGGGCCCGATGGGGACCCATCGACACTCCATTCTGCCCTACAACGCGTTGCGAGACGTGCCGAAACGACGCCGCGTGCGGCGCGAGGCGACACTGCAGCAAATTCGGGCGCGTCGTTCGCAATTTGCCCCCCATCGCTGGGGTCGAATTGCTACTATGAACCACAGAGTAGAATGCGATTGGAGGAGCTGTGCCGGCAGACAAGTGGAATCTGGAAGCGCGCGCGCGCGACAAGCCTGCGCTCCTCGAGGCACGCGCCGCGGTTCTGCGAAGCGCGACCCACCACGTTGAGTCCGTCGGCCTCTCCCTCGGCATTGATGCCGTGCGCATTGAGGCAATCACCGCCGAGGCTGGCGTTACCGCCAAGCAGTTCTACCAGATCTGGGCGACCCCCGAGGATTTCCTCACCGATTTGTTCTGCGAGCTGGCAAACCAGGCGCAGATCGACCGCGCCGACACCGAAACCCTGCTCTCGACCTGGCAGTACCTCAGCATGCGCACGGACGACCTCCGCTCGACCGCAGGGCGCCGCAGTATCTTGGTCGACGTTATCCGCACCGCCGCGGAGTACAACTTTGGTGCGGTGACCGCTTCAAGTAAGTGGCGCACCTACGCAGCGCTCTCGACCACGATCATGTCCTGGCCCGAGGGTGAGGCGCGCACGCGCGTGCTCGACGCGCTTCGGGCGAGCGAGCTGTCTTTCGTCGACACGATGGAGAGCTTCTACCGCAACGTGCTTCCCACGATCGGCTACCGCCTCAAGCCCGCCTTCAACAACGATTACCAGCCGTTCGTCGTGGCGGCGGCCTCGGTCATCGAGGGGCTCGGCATCGTGCGCTCCACGGTTCCCACCCTCGTCGAGGCCCACTTCGACCTCCCGGTAGAGAACGGCACGGAGACCTGGTCCGTGGCTTCGCTCGCGTTCGTGGGCGTCGTCGACGCGTTCATCGAGCAGGATCCGACGTTCGCTCCCGACGAGGCGATCGCGCGGCTCAGCGGCGGCGTCGACGTGACGCCCCCGTCGCAGTCCGAGGCCGACTCCGACTACTAGCCGCGGCCGTCCCCCAGTGGGCGGCGGTGCAGCGCCTACTCGGCGAGCGCCTGCGTGCCCCAGCGTCGCAGACGATCGGTGGTGCGCGCGAGCGATATCGGCCTGCCGTAGAAGTAGCCCTGCGCGCTGCGCACACCGAGCTCGACCATCACGTCGACCATCTCTTGCGTCTCGATGCCCTCCACCACCATCGCGTAGTTCAGGTTGTCACCGAAGCCCTGCAGCGCCTTGATGACCTCGCGCTGACGCTGGTCCTCAAGATTGTCGATGAGGCTCTTGTCGATCTTCAGGATGTCCATCGGGAACCGGATCAGGGCGCCGACCGATGAGTCGTCGGAGCCGTAGTCGTCGAGCGCGATCATGACTCCGGCAGCCTGCATGATCTCCGCATCGCGCCGCAGCTCGTCTGTGACAGATCGTTGTGAGCGCTCGTTGAGCTCAATACACAGGGAGATGTTCGGGTGGGCACGAGCGGCCTCCCGAATAAACGGCCCCAGCTCGTCTTCGCTGATCTGGCGCAGCTCGAGGTTTACGGTCATGCAGGTGATGCTCGGCTCAAGGCGATAAAACTCCTCGGCGGCGTTCAACGCCTTCGTGATGACCTGCTTGGTCAGGAGATTCATGAGGCCGAGGCTCTTGGCCCGCGCCACGAGCGATGGCGGCGTGATGGGGCCAAGCTCCGGATCGACATACCGCACGAGCGCCTCGAACGCCCAGATCTTGCCCTCGTCGAGGCTGACGATCGGCTGGAACGCGAGCATGAGCCGATCCTCGTTGATCGCACGCGCGACAATGTCGTTGGTGCGGGTCGAGCGGTGCGAGGCGATACTGAAGGTGCTCACCTCCGCCGATCCACCTTGGCGCCGCGAGCGCTTCACCTGCAGCATCGTGCGGTCGGCGTCCATGACCAGGGTCTGCGCGTCGAGCTCGCGGTGACTCGAGAACGCGAGTCCGGCGCTGACGACCGGCACCATGTCCTGTCCGGCGAGCGCGAGCGGCGCACTGATTGCCCGGATGATCCGGTCAGCGGCTTCCTTCGCCTGCTCGATCGATACGAGCCCGGTGAGGATCACGACGAATTCGTCGCCTCCGACGCGCGCGACGAAGTCCCCGCCCCCGGCCGTACTCTGCAGTCGGTCGGCGACCGCCCGCAGCAGCTCGTCGCCCGCGTGGTGCCCCAGGCTGTCGTTGAGCTTCTTGAAGTTGTCGAGGTCGATGAAGAGCAGGGCAATGCCCTCGTGGTACGGGCGGTGCTCGTTCGCCTCGACCAGCGCCAGTTGGAATGCTCCGTAGTTGGGCAGGTTCGTCAGCGGGTCGCTGTTCGCCCGCCGCTCAAGCGTGTTGACCTCGTGCTGAATCCGCGCGGTCTGGCTTGCCATCTGGGCGAGGGTGGCGAGCGCGTGCTGGTCCTCCCGCGCGAAGGGCACCCCTCCCAACTTTCGCGAAGCGATCAAGAACTGCTCGACGCCCGACTCGAGCTTTACGGCTGCGCCGATCTCGTGCCGCTCGGGCGCCCGGCCGCGGAGCTCGACGCTGCTCGCCTGGACGATGGACTGCACCCGGCGCCGCAACGCCCCAGCAAGACCGCCCTCGGTCTCGCCCGGCAGCTCGACCGCCGCTTCCACGACCGCGCCCAGCCGACGTTCGATGTCGTCGTACCGCGCGCGCTGCGCGAGCACGTAGAAGAACAGGGCCGAGAGCACCCAGACAAACGGGGAGCGCGTCGCTTCGGGATCCTGTTCGAGCCACGGGATCACGGTGGAGTCGACGAAATTGATGAGCGCGGCCGAACTCCCGGCAAGGAGAATGACACCCCCCAGTCGGAGCGGGCTGAGCGCGGAGAGCCCGAAACTGTGGTCGAGCGCCCAGCGGCCCCGCAGCCGGACGAACTCGACCAGCAGCACGATGAGGTAGTAGGCCGCGGCCGCGGCGAGGAAACTGACGATCGACCAGACGCCGCGGGCCTCAAGGCTCGCGTGAATCCCGACGAAGACGAACGCGGCGGCGGTGCTGACGCCCGCCAGGTAGAGGGCCTGGAGGATATTGCGGCGCAGGATCAGCTCTGAGATCACGCGCCCGATCGCCCAAATACACACGCTGTATTGCGGGGATTCATTGGTGGGTTGTATCGCGAGCATGATGACCGCGACCCCGACCGGCGGCAGCCCCGCGACACGGCCGACCTGTATCCGGAACGGGCCACAGATAATGACGCTCACGATGACCGTGATCACGAGGACCCAGGAGTGCGGCGTCGAGCCGCTCAGCCAGTAGACACCCAGGCCGACCGCGCACAGGGCGAAGAGGGCGAAAGGCGCGGTAAAGAGGACGCCCCGATTCGTCGCGTCAATGCGTCTGAACACGGCCCCCACCCCTGTCGCGGTGTGCCCACGCGACGTTCACTACGCGCGGTACAGCACCAAGATCGTGTTAATCATGACATGCCCGGCGCCCGATTTCGTTCCGTGACGCACTGCCGCGGGCGAGTGGGACAGCTTTGTGCACTGCCTTCCCGACAGGCAACCAATCCTGATGACGGACTCCCCCTCGGACAAGAGCGAGCCCCTCTCCGTGACGATACGCCGCGAGCGCCATCCGCGAGACGACGCCAGTGCGAACGATGTCGAGTGGGGAGGTCTCCTACGCAATCCCTACCGATGCCCCGAGCCCCGCAGAATCCTACGCTCCGAGCAGGTTGACCCATTGTCGTGCGACCTGGGGCCTGTTCTCACGCGTCGCACCCGCATGAGAACGGATGAAGCACATGAGCATATCTACGCGGCGCGCTCGCAGTGATGCGGGGCACCGTTCGCGTCACGGCCGCACCTTCGTCGCATTGATCGCGGCAACAGCACTCACCCTGGGGCCGGGGGTACTGACCGCGTTCGCCGACGATTCGGCTCCCACGCCCGTCGTCGTCGAACCGGCCGCCGCACCGGCACCGGTCGCCGAAGTCGTCGCGCCCGAGCCGCCGGCACCGGCGCCTGCCGAAGCGGCACTCGCACCAGTCGAAGTCGTGCCTCCTCCTGTCGAGCCCGCAGAGGTCACGCCTCCGCCCGAGGTCGTGACCCCTCCCGCCGAGGAAGTCGCACCGCCCACTGACTCAGTCGATGCAGTCGAGCCAGAGCCCGCAGCAGCGACCGCCACTGAAACCCCGGAATCGACACCCTCGGCATCCGCCCGCGTGGCGACCGACACTGCTAAGACGGGTGGGGACGACAACCCCCACAACAAGATCAAGATCTGTCACGCCACCGGCTCCGAGAACAATCCCTTTGTTGTCAACCGGCCCAACGCGAATGGCACGGTTGATGGGCATGCGGGGATGGATCACCAGAACGGCGAGGACATCATTCCTCCCTTCGACTACAACGAAGATGGACAAAATGCGCACTTCCCGGGCCAGAACTGGGACGAGGGAGGCCAGGCGATCTACAACAACGGTTGCAACCTCCCGGACCCTGAGCCCATGGACCCGGTGATCAGCGTTACCCCGCCGGTGTGTGTGCCCGTGGGCCAGCCGGTTCCGACGATGATCGCGGTGTCGCTCGAAGACCTCATGGTCGGATCCAACTACTCCGTGGAAATCTCACGGGACGGCTGGAGCGATTCGGTTGATTTCGTGGCCGAAGGCATGACAGCGATGCTTGACGTCCCCGTGAACGGGCTCGGCGCCTACACGGTGACGGTCTACGGACCCGAACAGCTGAGCGATTCGGCCTGGTTCTCGTTCACCCAGTGCGAAGGCCCCGACCCTCGCGACAACGTCTCATTCTGCCACGCAGTGACCGACTACCCGGAGGTGGCAAAGTTCACTTCGTTCGCTGACTTCCTGTACTACGAGTTCCTCACCCTCCCCAAGGGCGAGATCCTGGATGGTCACGCCTGGGTGCACCCGGACGACATCATCCCGCCGTTCAGCTACTTTGACGGCGAATCGCCCGTCGAGTTCCTCGGCCAGAACTGGGACGAACACGGCCAGATGCTGCTGCGCAATGATTGCGAGGAGCTCGTCCCCGTCCCCGTGGTGAACGTGGACATCGTGCAGTGCACCGGCCCGAACGGAGTCGTGCCGAGCACCGTGCTCGTCACGATCGGCTCGCTGGTGGTCGGCGACGATTACACGCTGCTCCTGAACGGCCCGATGGGCCTCGCCGAATCGACACCGTTCACCGCCACCGCGGAGACGATGGAGTTCGAACAGGCCGTCAACGGACCGGGAGATTTCGTCGCGGAAGTCTCGAGCGACTCGGAAGATCCGGTGATGGACATGCAGGCCTTCACGGTGAACCCGCAGTGCGCGGTCAAGACGCCGCCGGTCGTCACCACCTCCTCGCCCAAGCCGCCGATGCTCGTGTCCACGGGCGTCGACGGTGAGGGCCCGAACCTGGCGGCAGCGATCCTGCTGCTCGCCGGCGGAAGCCTCCTCACCGCCGCAGGCGTGAGGCGGGCGACCCGGTCGCGCGGTTAGCGGCTCCGGGGCGAGCACCCGTCGCCCTTCCCCAGACGATGCCTCGGCCGCTCCGGCCGGGGCATCGTGACGCTCGGGGGTTCGAACAGCCCTAATCTCCGGGCGTACCAGCCGGCAACAGCGCAGCGACCGGCCCAAGGGTCTCGTTGGGGCAGAAGGGGAACTGCGATCGTCGATGTGGCCACAACACCACACGAACGCCTTGTCCCGGCGCACGGAAAGCACCGGCGCACCTGGATCCCTCGACGCGAACGCCCCTAGTCGCCCACCATTGCCCGCAGCGCCGCGATGTGCCCGTCGAAGGCCCGTCGCCCCTGCGCGGTGAGTTTGACGGTGGTCGTCTGGCGCGCGTCCGCTCGCTGCGGCGAGGCCTGCTTGCTCGTGACGAGATAGCCACTTTCGGCGAGGTTCTTCACGGTCTTTGACAGGTTTGCCTCGCTCAGCTCGAGCGTCGCGGCAATCGCCGCGAAATCTGCTTCGGACAGCGGGCGCAGCATCGCGCACAGCCGCAGCCGAGTTGGCGCGTGGATCGCCTCGTCAAAGCGGGGTTCAGCCCGCACGGCGCACCTCCACAGCGTACGCCCGGTCATAGGCCACAACGATGAGCGCTGTGGCGGCTCCCGAGACCGCGGCCGTGGCGACCACCCAGCCGGTCAGACCGAACAGCGCAAGTCCCAGGCTGATCACGAAGGAGAAGAAGATAATCACGAAGAGCGCAACCAGCAACCAGAGCCCCCGAGGACCGGCCGGCCGACTAATGCCGAAGCCGCTGCGCTTCCGGAAGAGCAGCTCGACGCTGACGAAGACCCCCACGCTGAGCGCGACGGGCAGCCATGCCCAGAACAGCCCGGCCGCGGGAGCCCCAACGATCAGCGCCGCGCCTAGGCCCTGCGCAGGCGCAGCCCACCACGTTTCAGCCGTGACCCGTTCGCCAATGCGACCACGGTCAGCGCTGAGTGCGTCAAGCACGGATGCCGGGTCACGTGGATCCCCAAAATGACTTTCCATGTGGTTGAGTCAATCACTTAACCACTGGTTAAGCAATCACAATCGCGAGACGCGCCCTACTCGCCGGATGTACCAGCCGGCAGCAGCTCCGCGACCGAGCCAAGAATCTCGTCGGGGCGGAAAGGAAACTGCTCGATCGACTCCCGGTCGGCGATGCCAGTCATCACCAGGATCGTGTGCAAGCCCGCTTCCATTCCGGCGATGATGTCGGTGTCCATGCGGTCGCCGATCATGGCGGTGTTGTGCGAGTGCGCGCCGATCTGATTCAGCGCCGAGCGGAACATCATGGGGTTCGGCTTGCCCACGATGTAGGGCTCCTTGCCCGTGGCTTTCGTGATGAGCGCGTTGATCGCGCCGGTCGCGGGCAGCGGGCCCTCTGGGCTCGGGCCGGTCGCATCCGGGTTCGTTGAGATGAAGCGCGCGCCACCCGCGATCAAGCGAATCGCCTTCGTAATCGCTTCGAACGAGTAGTTGCGCGTCTCGCCCACCACGACAAAGTCGGGGTTCTTCTCGGTCATCACGAACCCGGCGCTGTGCAGGGCGGTCAGGATCCCGGCTTCGCCGAGCACGAATGCCGTTCCCCCGGGCTTCTGCTGCTTGAGGAAGGCGGCGGTCGCGAGAGCGCTCGTCCAGATCCGGTCCTCGGGCACCTCAAGGCCCGACTCTGCAAGCCTGGCGCTGAGGTCGCGAGCAGTGAAGATCGAGTTGTTGGTGAGCACGAGGTAAGGCTGCTCCGTGTCACGCCAGTGCTGGATCAGCTCGGCCGCCCCCGGAATGGCCTTATTCTCGCGTACCAGCACCCCGTCCATGTCGGTCAGCCAGCATTCGATCTTGCCTCGACGGTTTGCAGCCTGTGGGTCGCTCATGGCCCCAGCGTACCGTCGCGGAGTGAATGGCGGGTTGCGTGATCTCGCCGCCTCGGAAGTGGAGTAGTCTCGGCCAAAACGCATGATCATGGAGGTCTGTGTGACCCAGGGCACCACGCACCGTTTCGCAACGACGCTGTCGAAGGACGGCGTACTTCTAAGAAACGCGGTCGCTCACTGGGGCCCTGCCGAAGCGCCGGCGATCGTGTTCGGACACGGCTACGGCACCGACCAGTCGACCTGGCTCCCGATCGCCGAGACGTTCGCCGAGACCCACCAGGTACTCCTCTTCGACTATGTCGGGTCCGGCCGATCAGATCTCAGCGCCTACGACGAGCAACGCTACAACTCGCTCGATGGCTACGCCGATGACCTGATCGAAGTGATCGAGGCGGCAGGCCTGTCCGACGTCGTCTTTGTGGGCCACTCGGTCAGCGGCATGATCGGCGCGCTGGCGTCGATCCGGCGCCCCGATCTGTTCCGGCACCTGGTGATGGTCTGCCCCTCGCCGCGGTACGTCGACGATGACGATTACGTCGGTGGCTTCAGCCACGACGATGTGCTGGGCCTCATCACGGGAATCGAGATCAACCAGCCCAGCTGGGCCGCATCCTTGGCGCCTGCCGTGACAGCGCGCGCTGACCGACCCGACGTCACGGGCCGGGTCGAGCAGCTCTTCGCGAACACTCTGCAACGGGTAGCGATCCAGTTTGCGCGGGTGGTGTTCTTGAGCGACGTCCGCCACCGACTTGCAGAGGTTCCCACCCCCAGCAGGATCCTGCAGTCCAGCGGGGACATCATCTGCCCTCCGCATATCGGGGACTACCTCGCCGCCCGCCTGCCACAGAGCGAGCTCGTCCGGCTCGACAGCGCCGGTCATTTCGTCCACCTCACCGAACCGGATCTCATCTCGGCCGAAATTCGGGCCGTGTTGTGACGGAAGACGAGCTCTCCGAGCAGATCCGGCTCATCGAGCACAGTCCGGTCGCGCTGCTCGCCGTGACGCTGAACGGCGAGGTGCTCGCCCACAACGAACGGATGCGGATGTGGATGGGCGCCCCGGACAAAGAACACTCGCTCCGCGGGCGCAATCTCGTCGAGTGGCTCACCCCGGCATCACGCCTGCTCTACGAGTCTCAGGTCATGCCCCGACTCCTCGACAACGGACGCGTGCAGGACGTCATTCTCGAGGTCTGTAATGACCTCGGCGTTCGAATCCCCCTGCTTGCGAGCGCCAACCTGTCCACCGCCCCGGACGGATCGCAACTCATCTACGTTGCCGTCATCGATGCCTCCGCACGAATCTCGTTCGAGCGCGAACTGGTTGAGGCGCGGCGTGCGGCGGACGAGGCCCACGAACGACTCACGTTGCTGCAAGACGCCACAAGCCAACTTGCACTCGCACAGGGAATCGACGATCTGGGCGCGATTCTCGTTGAAATGGCCGGGCGCGCGAGCCTGACCGACTGGACCTCGGTGCGCATTGTGAGCCCCTCGAGTGACCTTCGTGAAAGCCGGTACGGTTCACTCGCTACGGATATCGCCGCTTCGCTCGTTTCGCAGGGCTCGGAGCCAGTCGCCTGCCGGGACGGGTCCGAGATGCGCTCTCGATTCCCCGAACTCGCTGATTCCCTGGCTTCGAGGGGGGTCGAAGCGCTCCTCATCGTCCCCATTTCTCGCCTGGGAGCCGACGATGTCACGACGCTTGGTGAAATCATCTGCGCGTATCGCCGGCCCACCCCGTTCAACGACGACGAGGTGGAAACGCTGCACGCGCTCGCAGCGCAGGCGGAGCGGGTCATCGAGCACCTGCACCTGCAGGATCAGATCCGGCACCAGGCGCTGCACGACGTCCTCACGGGGCTGCCCAACCGTCGCCTCTTGGCCGAGAACCTGGCGCAACAGCTCTCCGAGGCCGCGCGCACGGGTGAGCCCTGCTCCACCTTCTTCATCGACCTCGACGGGTTCAAAGCGATCAACGACGTGCTCGGGCACGCAGCTGGCGACGCGGCACTCCGCGTGATCGCCGGCCGACTTCGCGGCCTCTGCCGCGCCGAAGACATCGTGTCCCGCTTCGGCGGGGACGAATTCGTCGTCGCACTGAAGGGCGTGGACGAGGCGGCGGCGCGCGAGTTCGCCATGCGAGCTCAGCGGGCGATCCGTCAACCGCTCGGCGATACGGCGGCGGGCGCCCTTCTCTCCAGCAGCATCGGCGTCATGACCTGGCTGCCGCGCGCCGGTGAGCGCCCGCCGACCGCCGAGGAACTCATTGACGCGGCCGACAATGCCATGTATTCGGCAAAGCGACGCGGCAAGGACGCGGTGACGCTGCACCACTGGACGGGGCCGAGTACGGACTAATCGCTACCGTGCGGCGGCAGTGCGCGTATCGAATCTCCACGCGGGGTGCAGCGAGATCCGCGAGAACAGCCAGACTTCGTCCAGGCGGACGAGTTCGAGCTCGTAGTGACCGCCGGTGGTCCAGAAGTCGGTCCCCGCGGCATCGCGCACATGGGTCGCAAGCAGCGTGGAGCGCGCGGTAGCGCGATCGCCTTGGACGGTGATCTCGTGATTCGCGCTCACGTGCTGCGTGGCGACGTAGCGTTCGAGCCCCGCACGCACGTGAGCGGCGAGCCCCGCTCGGCCCGCGTGCCCACCCCAGGGCGTGACGAGCTCGCCATCGGCGGCGAAGGTGCGTGCGTACCCTTCGAAGTCCCGTTCGTCGACGCATCGGGCAAACTCAATGATGCGCCCGCTGATCGCCCGCTCGTCCATCAGCGTCTGCCAGCCGTCTGCCGAAAACTCCATGACATGCTCCTCGCCGGTGTCGCCAGTGACACTCGCTCCCGACAGTACCGAGCGCTTGCTCGCGTAGGCAAGCGCAGCGTCGCCCCGCGAACCGGTACCGTCAAATCATGAGCATGACAGATATCGCCCCGCTCGTTGTCGCCGACGTCCACGCCTGGCGCGCCTGGCTCGACGAGCAGGAGGGCGTCTCGGACGGCGTCTGGCTCATGCTCGCCAAGAAAGGCACCACGTCCCCGACCTCGCTGAGCTACGCACAGGCACTCGACGAGGCGCTCTGCAGCGGGTGGATCGACGGGCAGATCAAGTCCATCGACGAGTCAATCTTCATGCGCCGCTTCACCCCTCGCCGGAAGTACAGCCTCTGGTCCGCCCGCAACATCGAGCACATCCAGCGACTTTCGGACGAGGGCAGGATCCGCCCCAGCGGAATCGCCGAGATCGAGCGGGCGCAGGGTGATGGGCGGTGGGACGCCGCGTACGCCGGCTCGGCCACCATGGAGGTGCCAGGCGACCTGACGCTCGCGCTCGCCCAGGACGACGCCGCCCGACGAACGTTCGAGTCGTTGAACTCCCAGAACCGGTATTCGATTTTGCATCGAGTGACGACGGCGCGCACCCCCGAGACCCGCGCGAGGCGCCTGGCACGTGCGCTCGAGCAACTCGCCCGCGGAGAGACCCCCTATCCGCAGTAGGCGGGATCCTGCCCAGCCCCTGAGGTCGGCGAAATCGGGCACACGGAATGCCCACGTCCGCAGCACGTAGAATTGGCCCAATGACCGAGAACCCGACCGACCTTGCAGATTTCGGCGACGGGATCGATCCCACTGAACTCGAGATCACGCTGCGCGTGCTCGGGGCGGTGCACCGGCTTCCCGAGACGCACCCGGACTTTGTTTCCGTGCGTCGCGCGACCGCCTCGATGTTCAAGGCCGTGAAGAAGTCGCGGCGAGCGGAGATCCGCGATGCCGTCGCCACCGCCGACCGCGCCGTGATCGCCGCCACCGCGACCGGCGCTCCCGACCGCATCGACGACGAGACGCGGGGCCTCGACCTGGCGTCCTCGACCGACGCCCCGATCGCGGGCGAGCTCATCAAGCCGCGCAACTGCTACATCTGCAAACAGCCGTACACGATGGTCGACGCGTTCTACCACCAGCTGTGCCCCGAGTGTGCACGGTTCAGCCATGCGAAGCGGAACGCCCGCGCTGACCTCACGGGCAAGCGCGCACTGCTCACCGGCGGCCGCGCCAAGATCGGCATGCACATCGCGCTGCGCCTGCTGCGCGACGGCGCCCACACGACGATTACGACACGCTTCCCGCGCGACGCCGCGCGCCGCTTCGCCTCGTTGCCCGACTCGGGCGACTGGCTACACCGCCTCCGGATCGTCGGCATTGACCTGCGCGACCCGGCCCAGGTCATCGGGCTCGCCGACTCGGTCGCAGCCCAGGGTCCGCTCGACATCCTCATCAACAACGCGGCGCAGACGGTCCGGCGCTCGCCGGGGTCGTACTCGCTGCTCGCCGACGCCGAGCTGCAGCCGCTGCCGGACGGCCCGCTGCCCGAGATCGAGACCTTTGGCCACACGAATGACCCGCACCCGCAGGCACTCCAGGCCTCGGTCGAGCAACACCCACTGCTTTCCGTCGCCGCGCTCGCCGGCACCGTCGCCGAGGGCTACGGCCCGAACCTCACCGCCGACGATCTCTCGCAGATCGCGATGACCCCGGGTTCGTCGTCGCTCGCGAAGCACGCCGACGGCACCGCGATCGACGCGGGCGGGCTCGTGCCCGACGTGAACCACGTCAACAGCTGGGTGCAGAACGTACAGGATGTGGACCCGCTCGAGATGCTCGAGGTGCAGCTCTGCAACACGACGGCGCCGTTCCTGCTGATCAGCCGCCTGCGCGCTTCGATGGTCGCGGCCGAGGCCGATCGAACCTACATCGTCAACGTCTCGGCGATGGAAGGGCAGTTCGCACGGCGCTATAAGGGCCCGGGGCACCCCCACACCAACATGGCGAAGGCGGCGCTGAATATGCTCACGCGCACGAGCGCGGGCGAGATGTTCGAGACCGACGGGATCCTGATGACCGCGGTCGACACCGGCTGGATCACGGACGAGCGCCCGCACTTCACCAAGGTGCGCCTGGCCGAGGAGGGCTTCCACGCCCCGCTCGACCTGGTCGACGGCGCGGCCCGCGTGTACGACCCGATCGTGCGCGGCGAGGCCGGCGAAGACCTGTACGGCTGCTTCCTGAAGGACTACAAGCCGAGCCAGTGGTAGCTGGCGCGGACGCAACCATGCATCCCGATGTGGCCAGCGCCTGTGCCGCGCTCGGGCATGATCCCTCGCGCCTCTCGCCAGAGCCCGACAACCGGGCGTACGGCGGCGCGATCGCGCGCACGCCCGAGTCCGCGGTGCGCTTTCGCGTGGGCAAGGTCACTCCCACCAAGGTCGGGCACTTCGTGACGGTGTGGCGCCGGGCCGCCGATGGCTCCACCGAGCCCTTCCCCGCCGAGGACGCGGTGGAAACGCTGGTCGTCACCGTTCGAGACGGCTCGAATTTCGGCGCCTTCGTCTTCCCCGCGAGTGCGCTGATCGAGCACGGCATCGCCTCCGCGGGCGGGATCGGCGGCAAGCGCGGCTTCCGCGTCTACCCGCCCTGGGCCGCGGCCGCGAACCCACAAGCGAGGCGCACGCAGCAGTGGCAGATCGGCTTCTTTGTCGCGCTGGATAGGCTGAAGCCATGACCGTTCTCGCCGCCGTCCTCCTGCTCGTCAACGCCGCGTACAACGCGCTTGTGTGGCCGCAGTTCTTCAAGCGCATCAAAGCGGACGAGCGCGCGTTCGACGCTCACGGCAAGCCCACGAAGTTCTTCACCGTGCACGCGTGGCTGATCGGTATCGCGCTCGTCATTGGGCTGGCCTCGGCTATCGCGGGTATCTGGCTGCTCGTCGCCGGCTAGCGCCTCCCGCGCTACCCCGAGCTCGCGTGCCCGAGCCTCCCCCAGTTCCCTGCGCGTTCGTAGTTCCCGGAGCGAATAACTCGGGTTTCCGGCTCCGGGAACTCAGAACGCTCCGGCAAGTGAGCGAATCAAACCGCTTGGCCGTCGCGCGCCCGAGCTACCGCCGTTCCGCGCGTCGCGGCAGCACGACCGCCGACGCGATGAGGAAGCAGAGTGCGCCGATGAACGTGCCGGCGCCAGCGAGCGTCGGGTCGAGATCCTGCCCGCCGGGCAGTAGGAACGCGCCGATGGCGGAGAACCCGAAGGCGATGCACCCCAGCAGGTTGATCTGCGCCGACCACCAGTCGGCGTCGCGGAAGTCGAAGCGGCGTTCTCGGCCGCGGGAGTCCGCGATCACGAGCAGCACCCCACTCAGCAGGAAGGCGGCCGAGCCGCCCGCGTCGGGCGACCAAACGTAGTGCAGCTCGGCGGGGAGGTTGTGCGCGACGAGGGCCGCGGTCGTGCTCACGTTGAACGCAATAGTGCCCAGCGACTGCGCGAGCGCGGCCATCCATTCAGGGCGCACGCGCCTCGCGGTGGAATCAGGGATCCGTGCCGTTGCGGGTGTGCTCCGCGCGAGCTGGATCAGCCCGGCCGCCGTGAAGAACCAGGCGCCGATGAAGCACAGCCAGTTGGTGGCCAGGGTTCCGGCCACCGCGTGAAACCCCGGGGCGGTGCCGACGGCGAAGAGCGCCGAACCGATCATGAAACCCCAGCACTGCTGCGCCAGGCTCGGCGTGAACCTGCGTCGCTGGCCGGGCTCGCCCGTGCGCGCCTGACCGGACGGGGGCGTTGAATTGCTCATGGGACCTCCTTCCGGTCGCCTGCGTCCATCATGGCAAGATTTCGCGGCGAGGCGCGTACCCGGGTCCGATCAGGGCAGGATCACCACTCCCGTATCAACCGGGCCCCGCATCCCGCAACCCGCGAAACCCGCACCCGCGGTGGATACACTGACCGTCCGCGACAGAAAGCAGGCCGCAATGGAGCTCAGCTCGGTCATCCAGATCACCTTCAACTCGCGTGGACTCGCGAATCTCCCCACTGAGGGCGGCGGCCGAGTGGCGCCGGTACTCTTTCGCTCCGATGCGCTCGCCTCGCTCACCCCGGCAGGGATCCAAGCCCTTGCTGACCTCGGCATCGGCACCGTGATCGACCTGCGTACCGACGCGGAGCGGGCACGCGCCGCCGACGTGTTGCCCGAGGACGGCAGTGTGGTGTTCGTCCCGCTGCCGGTCCTGGGCGGTGCGATGGACGAGATGGTGCAGCACCTGTTGCCCGCGAGCGGGGCAACGGCGAGCCCGACGCCCGAGCAGCTCGCGGCAGCGGTGGAGCAAGTACCGACGCTCCCCGAGCTGTACACCTCGATCCTCGAAAACAGTGCCGCGCAGTTTGTGGCGCTCGCGCGGGCAGTCATCGCAGCGGCGCCGACCGAGCGGCCGGGGGTCCTGTTCCACTGCACCGCGGGGAAGGATCGCACGGGCCTCGCTGCGGCTCTCCTGCTCTCCGTCGCCGGCGTCGCGCGCGACCGGATCGTGGCCGACTACACCAAGACTGAGGCGAACCTGGCAGGGCCATTCGCGCAACAGCTGAAGGGCCTCATCACCAGCATAGGGATGCCGCTGACCCCGCGTCTCGAGACGCTCGCGACGAAGTCGCCCGCAGAGGCGATTGAGGCTGCCCTCGATTGGGTCGCCGCCGAGCACGGGGATGCCCACGGGTACCTGGCGTCCGGTGGACTGTCTGGCGCGGAGACGGATGAGCTGCGGCGCGCCCTCGTGAGCCAGGGGTAGCCGACGGCCAGCGTACTTGCGTAACGCATCGACATTCATCTCCACAAGAACATGCCGATGCGAGAACTCCCGAGGATACCTCCGCGCCCACTTATGACTCCGCATCGCTCGCCTGAACTGCACCGGTGAACAACTTCGAGCTCACGATCTCGGTGGTGATGGGAACAGTCGGCTCGGCTTTGTAGCAGGCGCTTGTTGGGTGGTCGGGCCGCTGGTCGACGTGCCGGACTTGGTCGGGATCCTCACTGCCTCCCTCTGGACTGCCCGTCGGTGGTTCGACCTCAACCCAAACAGAAGAGCCTGAGCGGCATGTCAGTTCCGGATCCCCCCGCCGTGATGTTGGTATGCGTGCACAACGCAGGACGGTTTCAAACGGCGGCGGGCTGCCATCGTCATCTTGCGGGCGACAGGATCGAGGTTCGGTCAGCCGGCTCGATCCCGCGGACCAGATCAATCCGATTGCCGCTGCGCGGGAGCTGCCAAGCACCTAGTCTCGCGCACCCCGGCCTCGATCTCCCGGGTCCTAGGATCCCGCGAACACCCGACCCCACAACAACCGCACCTGTCTGGTCGACCGGACAGGTTCTGATTGCATGGATTCATCGCGTCAACTTAGTTGACTACGCTTCTTGTCGAGCCGCACATCAACGGAGATCATTCGGATCGGTCCACGTTCATCGACCACCGGGCTTCGCGCGGCCATCGCAATTCAACGTGGAATTCGAAAGACGAAAGGAAGACTTGTGAAGAGAGCAACACAGCTGAAATCGCTCGCAGCACTCGCGACGACCGCGACTTTGCTGACCGGATGCGCGGTAGGGGGCGGGGAGGCAAGCGATGCGGACCCGACCGACACCCTTCGCGTCACGCTTGATATCCCCACCACACTTGACCCCACCCAGATCATCGCGTTGCCCGACTCAATCCTCAGCCGCATGAGCTTCGACACCCTGGTGCGCAAGGACGACAGCGGCCTCGTCCCCGGCCTCGCCGACTCCTGGGAGTCCACGCCACTCGGGGCCGATCTCGTAATCCGCGAGGGCGGCACCTGCTCGGACGGCACTCCCATCACCGCGAGCCTGGTCAAGGACTCGCTCGAGTTCTTCGCGAACTCCGGCAGCGTCATGGTCGACACCACTTTCGGCGCCGAGCCGGCAGTGATCACCGCGGACGATGCGACCCGAACGGTCAAGATTCAGCTCGGCGCCGAGTGGCCGTTCCTCATGGACGCACTGAGCGTTGCAAGCTCCGGCATCATCTGCCCGGCCGGGCTCGCTGACCCGGAGGCCCTCGCCATCGGTTCGGTCGAGGGCGCGGAATCAGGCCCCTACGTCCTCTCCGCCGTCGAGCCCGGCGTGAAGTACACCTACGAAATGCGTGACGACTACGAGATGTGGCCCGAGTGGACCACCGACCTGCCGGGCAAGCCTGCACAGACCATGGTCTACAGCATGGCGCCCGACCCGTCAGCGGCGGCAAACATGGTCAAGGATGGTCAGCTCGACATCGCCAAGATCATGCCAGAGACCATGGCGCGCTTCGATGGCGACTCCGAGAACACCATCTCGACGTTCCTCTTCAGCGACAACTACGTGCTCTTCAACGAACGTCCCAGCAGCGCCTTCACTGATCCTGCGCTGCGCAAGGCCGTCGCGCAGGTGCTCGATCAAGCTGCCCTGGAGAAGGTCGTCATGGGCGGGAACGGCGAGCTGTCCACGACGTTTATGTCCTCGGCAACCCAGTGCTACACGGGTGACGACTCCGCCAAGATCGCCTATGACCCCCAAGCCGGGGCGAAGGTGCTGGATGGCGTGAAGATCCGCTTCGTCGGCACGAACATCTTCGGCGTAAATGGTTCGGGCAACACCTACGTGCAGGAGGCACTGCGCGCCGCGGGCGCGGACGTCACGATGGACAACGTCGACCTCGGCACCTGGATTTCGCGCCTCTACGACGAGCCCGACTCCTGGGATATGACGGTCTACCTGGACCTGAACTACATCGGCTCGCTCGCGAGCGCGCTCGGCCAGATGCAGGGCGAGACCCCCGAGAACGGCGGCAGCAACATGGGCGGGACAAACAACCCGGAGGCCGCCCAGCTGTTCGCGGACGCCCAACTCGTTGCGGACGATGCGGCACGCTGCGACGCGCTGAACGCGGCCGGCACCTCGCTCATCAAGAACGCCGATGCGATTCCGGTCATGGTCGACAAGTACATCTACGCGCAGCGTCCGGGATTTGAGTCCTTCATGCTGGGCGGTTCCATCGACGACCACATCTTCCGGATCGTCAAATAGCTCGCAGGTGATTGAGGGGTGCCGGAGACTCGGCATCCCTCAGTCACCGTTGCGGACCAGTATCCCTAACCCCAATGCGTCGAAGTTGACGCAGGAGCCGGACATGCAACTTACAGAGTCTCTGACCACACTGACGAGCCGTGCTAGGCCCCCGTGGCTGCAATCCGGCTGGATCGCCTTCGGCATCCGCCGAGCCGGAGGGCTGCTCTTCTCGCTCGCGCTCCTCGTCGTCATCACCTTCCTGATCGTCCCGTTGCTGCCCGGCGACCCCGCGGTTGCGATCCTCGGCACGAAGGCCACTCCTGAGGCGGTCGAAGCGCTGCGCGACAAGATGGGGCTGAACGACCCCCTCCCCGTGCAGTTCCTGCACTACCTCGGAAACATCTTCCAGGGGGAGCTCGGCACCTCGTTCCGCTACGGCATCCCGGTCAACGACATCATCGCGACGAAGCTGCCGTACACCGCAGCACTCGCGTTCGGCTCCATCATTGCCGTACTCGTTGTCGCCATTCCGCTCGGGATGGCGGTCGGTGTCGCGACTGGCGGCGGCAAACGCGCCCAGTTAGCAACCTCGTTCGGCACCGTTGCGGGCTTCCTCGCCTCGTTCCCCGCGTATGTCGCGGGCACCCTATTGGTCATGATTTTCGCGATCTGGCTGAGGGTACTCCCGGCCGGTGGCGTCTCGGAGCCGGGCGCCCTCGTGCTTCCCATCGCGGCACTCGCCTTCGGGCCGACCTTTGCGATGGCGCGCATCGTGCGGCAGGAGACCTACACGGTCCTGCAGCAAGATTTCATGCGCACTGCTCGCGGGCACCGCTTGAAGGCAATCCGCCTCTATATCGTGCACGCGCTTCCCAATCTCATGTCGAGCACGCTGACGCTCACCGGGCTGATCCTGGCCGGCCTCATCGGCGGCACCATCATCATTGAGAGTGTCTTCAGCTATCCCGGGCTCGGCCTCGAGGTCGTGCAATCGATCATCTACAAGGACTTCCCCAACATCCAGGGAATCATCCTCGTGATCGGCTTCATCGCGATCGTGATCAACCTCCTGGTCGACATCATCCTGGGTCTCATCGACCCGCGCACACTTGAGGGGCCCGACAATGGCTGAGTCAAAGAAGCTGCCGCCCACACTCATTGTGGGCAGTGTCATGATGGGGCTGCTCGTACTGGTCGCGATCTTCGCCCCGATCTTCATGAACGAGGCAGCCTCGACACTGGGTTCCGGGTCGCGACAGGGCCCCAGCCCGGAGCACCTCCTCGGCACCGACGAACTCGGCCGCGATATCCTCGCGCGCACGCTCGTTGCAACGCGGCTCACGCTCATCATGACCACCTCCGCCACCGCGGTTGCGGTCGTCTTCGGCGTGCTCATCGGAGGCACCGTGTGGCTCGCGCCCCGCTGGCTGCGCAACATCATCCTCAGGACCATCGATTCGACGGTGGCGTTTCCCTCGCTCGTGCTGGCGCTCGTCATTGCCGCAATCATGGGCCCGGGAAGCTTCTCGGCGGTCGTCGCCATCGGCGTCGCTGGAATTCCGAGCTTTGCGCGCCTGACCTCGAACATGATGGGCGGCATCGTCAACCGGGACTTCATTGTCACTGCGCGCCTGCTCGGCGTCCCGGGCCACGCGATCTTCAGCCGGCACCTGCTCCCGAACGTTGCCGGCCCGCTGCTCGTGCTGTCCACGTCAAGCTTCTCGCTCGCCCTCCTCGAGATCTCAAGCCTCTCGTTCGTGGGCCTCGGCGTGCAGAACCCCGAGTACGACTTCGGCCGGCTGCTCAACGACGGGCTCACCGCCATCTACACGCAGCCGTGGCAGGCCATCGCGCCGTCCATCATGCTCGTCTACTCGGGCATCGCCGCCATGCTCATCGGCGACGGGCTCGCGCAGCGACTCGATCCGGGGCTTCGTCGGGCATTGAAGCCCCAGAACCCCCGCGTCAAGAGCGCGCAGGTTGACCCATCGCAGTCGAAGGCGCTCGTGGTCGTGCAGGATCTGCACGTGTTCGCGCCGGACGGTAGCGAACTCGTGAAGGGCCTGAACTTCGAGATTGCGCACGGCCAGGTCCTCGGGCTCGTGGGCGAATCTGGCTCGGGAAAGTCCATGACCGCCATGGCGCTCGCGGGCCTCTCGGCCGAGGGCATCCAGGTGCAGGCACAGACCATGCGCCTCGACGATATGGACCTGCTCGGCACGGTCGAACCGAAGAAGTTGGCGACCGAGATTGGTCTCGTGTTCCAGGATCCCGGCACCACCTTCAACCCGGCGTTACGGATGGGTACACAGCTCACCGAGGTGGCCCGCGTGCACCTCGGGCTGGGGCGGCGCGAGGCCACGAAAACTCTGGTCGACCAGCTGGATCGGATCCACATCCACGACCCGGAGAAGCGGATGAAGCAGTACCCGTTCGAGCTTTCGGGTGGCATGCTGCAGCGCTCGACCATTGCATCGTCGTTGGTCACCGAGCCGAAGCTGATCATCGCGGACGAGCCTACGACGGCGCTCGACGTGACCGTGCAGGCCGAGGTGCTTCGCCAGTTTCGCGCCATCAATCAGGCAAATCAGACCGCGATGCTTTTCATCTCGCACGACATCGGAGTGGTGCAGGAGCTGTGCGACGTGGTACTCGTCATGAAGCAGGGCGAGATCATCGAACGATTGACCGGGGATCAGCTGCGGCGCCACGAAGCGTCGCACCCGTACACCCGCAAGCTGCTGGCGGCGACGCCGTCGCTCGACGACCCCTCCCCCATTCGCGTCGTCCGCGAAGGCGACAAAACAACAGCGCACGCCACGGAAGGAGTCGCGCAGTGAGCACTGCAATCAGCACGGCAGACCATAGGGCCACGGGTTCTGAGAGCGGAAACCGCCTCTCGGTGCAGCACCTCGATGTCACCTTGGGCAGCGGAACCCACGCGATCCAGATCCTCGACAACATCAGCTTCGAGGTCCCCGCGGGGACGACGGTCGGCCTGGTGGGCGAATCGGGATCTGGCAAGTCCACGATCGCGAAGACTATCGTGGGCATCAACAAGGTGAGCGCGGGCGAGATTCTCTTCAACGGCAGGGACATCTCCCATGCCGGCCGGGCCGAACGCGGGGAGCTGCGGCGTCAGATTCAGATGATTCCGCAGGATCCCTACTCGTCGCTCGACCCCCGGCGCACTGTTCAGCAGACACTCGCCGAGGCGCTCGACCCCCAGCGCGCACGGGTGACGCCCCACAGGGCGCGGATCCTCGAGCTGCTCGACATGGTGTCGCTCGGCGCGGCCTCCGCCGAGCGGTACCCGCACGAGTTCTCCGGCGGGCAACGCCAGCGGATCGCGATCGCCCGGGCGCTCGCGGTGCGGCCGCAACTCATCGTTGCCGACGAGATTACTTCCGCGCTCGACCTCTCGACCCAGGCCGAGGTACTCGAGCTCTTTGAAGGCCTTCGACGAGAGCTCGGGCTCACGGTGCTGTTTGTCTCGCACAACCTCGCGGTGGTGAAGCAGGTGAGTGACCACGTCCTCGTGCTGCTCCACGGCAAAATCGTGGAGCAAGGCGAGGCCAATGACGTCTTTACCCACCCGCGACACCCGTACACGACGAAGCTTCTCGATTCGGTTCCGGGACGGCCCGGGTTCTCGATCGACTAGGACGTTTCGACCAAGAAGAACGGGCCTGCACTCACGAAGCGTGAGGCAGGCCCGTTCTTCTTGTCTCGGGGCTAGCGACGGTCGATCGCGTGCGAGATCTGCTCGAAGAACTGCAGGCTGAGCAGGTCAAGCGCATCGTTGTCCGGCGAGGGCTCAGACGACAGCTTCGAGATCACGAGGTTGCGCGTCGGGTCGATCCACACGTACTGGCCGTGAATCCCGACGCCGTAGTAGGCCCGGTCGGAGTTACCGGTGTGCCAGAACTGCCCGGTGTAGCTGCCGCCGTCGTGGAAAAGCTCAAGTCGGTCCGAGGCCAGTGCGGGGTCGCCGCCGGCGGCCATCTCCTCGAGCCACGCCTGTGGCAGGATCGGGTGCCCGTCAAGCACCGCCTGCCCGAAGATCGCGAGGTCGCGTGTGGTACCACACAGGCCCGCATTCACCATCGGGAACTCCGCCTTGTCGACGGTCATGTACGCGTCCGCCGTCATGCCGATCTTGCTCCACAGCCGATCCGAGAGCAAGTCGACGTATTTCTGGCCCGTCACCCGCTCCAGGATCCATCCGAGTACATCGGTGTCTGCGGACGAGTACTTGAACTTCTTGCCGTGCTCGTCGGCCTTCCGGATGGTCGCGAGGAAGGCGTAGGAGTCATGCGGGTCGTCGTCGCGCCCTGCGCGCCAGCCCGAGACCCGGTCCTGGCGCTGCACGTCGGACTCGGCGTCCTGGTAGTCCTCGTTGAAGTCGAGGGCGACCGTCATGTCGAGCACCTGCTGCACCGTCGCGTCACCGAACGCGGAATCGGCAAGCTCGGGGAGGTAGTGCGCGACCAGCTTGCTCGGCTCAAGCTCGCCGCGCTCGATCGAGATGCCGGCGAGCACTCCGCAGAACGACTTCGAGACCGACATGTAGATATGCCGGGTGAGTGGCGTCATGCCCGGCTCATAGTGCTCGAAGATAATCTCGCCCCGGTGGCTCACGATGAGCGAGTCGGTGTACGTCTTTCCCAGGGTCTCTGCAAATCCGGGAACCTCTACAAAAGGGTTCCACCGCATCGGGGCGGTGGCCCGCTGGGGCAGAGCCGCGACGAGGGGTGACACCGCCTGACCTCCCTTGCCAACTGCCCGCGTTGCGAGAATCTCGTCGAGCTTCTGGAACGTCCAACGGTTGTCTGGTCCGGTCTGCCAGTCGATCACTGCGGTACCTCTTTCGAATCGTCTTTGATAGGTACTTCGAACTCTATTGAGCTCGCGACCAGCACACGCCGACGAGGGCTCTGTCAGCGTCCGGTATCCAAGACTGGCGGGGGATCCGCCCTAGCGTTCGTACGCCATGAGTGATTCGGTGACGAGGCGCCAGAAGGCGTCGCGATCGAGCCTGGTCCCCAGCTCAGCGTTGGGTTCGCGGTCGAGCCGCCCGTGCTCGTCGACTACCGATTCGCCATAGGTCCACTGCCCTTGAGTCTCCACCAAGACTGCGGCCGGTCTCGTCTGCACAATGCTGGCGTTGATGACGTAGGCGATCGCGCATGCGTCGTGGATCGACGGCCCCTCTTCCCCGGGGGTCACCTCACCCTGTGCGTAGAAGCTCAGCCACCCGTCGACCGCTCGCGCGACAGGGCTCGTCAGCGCGGCGATCTCGGCGCGCACGCGATCCGAGACCGCCGACTGCCACGTGAGGTCGAGCCCCAGCATGACAATGGCTGCCCCCGACTCAAGAACTTCGGCCGCCGCCTCGGCGTCCGCGTAGAAGTTGAACTCCGCACTCGGCGTGATGTTGCCCGCGTGGTGCCCGCCACCCATGATGACAATCCGCTTGAGTCGCTGCGCAAGGGACGGGTCTGCGCGCAGTGCCAGAGCAACATTCGTCAGCGGTCCGATGGCCACGAGCGTGACGCTCTGCGCCGGATGTTCCTGCACCGACGAGACGATGAACTCCACGGCCCCACATTCAATGGGCCGGCGCTCGGTTTCGGGAAGCACAAAACCGCCCAGACCCGTTTCGCCATGGGGGTCGGCCTGCACCGCATTCCTGACGAGCGGCTCGGCGGCGCCCTGCGCGACGGGAATGCCGCTCATCCCCAGCAGCTCAGCCAACTGCAACGCGTTGCCGGTCACCTTCTCGATCGTCTGATTTCCCGAGACCGTCGTGATGCCGATGACCTCGCACTGTGGGCTGGCCTGGGCCATAAGTAGGGCGATGGCGTCGTCAATGCCGGGGTCGCAGTCGATGATGATTTTCTCGGCCATAAACAACGTCGTTTCTCTGAGAGCAGGGAGATGGTTCCTGCCTCAATCTTGGCCGAGGACGCCCGGGACACGCTCGGTCAGCGAGCGATCTGCGCCTCAATAGTGTCCAGGATCAGAGACACCCCGTCGAGGTAGATGCTGGCGCTCTTCAGCTTGAGCAGCTTTTCCTGGTTGGCGGCGAAATTTGGGTACCGCTCCGCCGAGATGGGGGACGATTGGACGATCCAGTCACGATCCTCCAGCGTCGGATTCTCGGAATCCGAGTGCCAGTGCGCGTGACCCGAGGCGTGCGCGAGCATCGAGCTCGAAAGAATGGCGTAGTACCGCGTGAGGTCGTCGCCACTCAGCCCCGCGACGTGCAGGGCGTCCAAGATGAGCTCGACTGACCCGAGCTCCCCGGGACCGTCGGTGCTCAGGCTCGCGGCATTGACACTGATCGCCGGGTACTGGGCAAAGACGGTCAGGGTGGACGCAGCGAATTGCTCGAGCCTCGTCCGCCAGTCTTCGCGCGGTGCAGTGACACCCTCCTGACAGAGAACCAGCACACGGTCCACCAGCGCTTGCATGAGGCCCTGCTTGTTGCGGAAATGCCGGTAGATGGCGGTCGGATCGGCGCCCAACATCTTGCCAAGTTCACGGACCGTGACACTCGACGCGCCCGGCCGACCGGCGACCTCGAGGCCTGCCTGCACGATGACGTCGACATCGAGGCGCACTTTCAAGTCTCGCTTTATGCGTGTGACCGAGCTTGTCGCCGGCTCGGCAGTCAATCGCTCCATTTTCTTAGCCTAAGCCTGCTCTCCCGCGTCGCACCCTGAGCAGGCTCGCAAGACCCGCGAGCACGATCACCACCGCCCCATATCCGTAGGTCACCGCGGTCAGGCCGAACACCGGCACGAGGGCGCCGGCGATCACGGTCGGGATTCCGAATGCCAGGTAGGAAACCAGAAAGATCACCGCGAACACATCTGCGCGTTCGGTCGCGGGGATGTGTGGCGCAAGCGAACTGACCACCCCAAAGAAGGCGGTGCCGAAACCAGACCCGGTCACCGCTACGGCGAGGAGGTAGGCGGGGAGGGATCCTGCAGCGAGGGCGAGCAGTGACAGCGCCGTCCCGACCGCGAGCGCGGCCGTGCCGTAGATCGAGATCGTGCGTGCTGACCGTCGGCGCAGAAGGAACGCGGCGACCGCTCCTGAACCGGCAAGCACGCCGACAGAGAGTCCCTGCCAGGCGTGGGCCTGTCCGCCCAGCTCGGTGTGGACGATGTTGGCGCCGAGCGAGAGGAACAATCCGCCCGTGGCCCAGCCGGCGAAGATTGCGGGTGCCCCGCGCAAGAAGTCCCCACGCATCGATTCAGGAACCGTCAGTTTGAACCGCAATGAGCGGATCGCGCCGGGTTTACGCGGGGCCGTCTCAGGGATGAACCAGAAGAGGACCGCGAGGACCAGGTACAGCACGACGAGTGGCGCGAAAATAACGGCCAGGGCGTGGCTGAAAAGGTCGAGGACAACGCCGGCCGCGAGCGCACCGAGCCCCAGCCCGACCATTGGGGCCACGGCGTTCCAAACGGCGGCGGATCCTGGGCGCGACGGCGGTTCGAAGTCGGTGATCGCCGCCGATACGGCGGAGAGCAGCAACCCGCTCGCGACCCCCTGCACGACTCGCGCGATCACCAACAGAGGGACCGTATCCGCGTGCCAGAAGATGAAGACGCTGGCAGCGAGGAGCACGAGCCCCACACTCGCGACCGGGCGCCGTCCAATGTGATCGGACAGCGACCCCGCAATCAAGAGGGTGAGCAGCAACGTGAGCGCGTAGATCGCGAAGATCATCGTGATGGCGACGGCGTCGAAGCCGATCGCTTCAGCGAGCACGGGGTAGAACGGGGACGGCGCGCTCGCGCCCGCCATCATCGCGGTGATGGACACGATCGAGAGGGTGAACCCCCACCGCGTGCTCCGGCCCTGTGCTTCGAGGCCTGCCCTTGCCGCCACCGCTGTTCTCCGCTCGCCCTAAAGTTCGAAGTTTTTCGAACTGCTCAAGTTTTAGAGTGTAGTGACACTTGACGGGTGGTTCAACTATTCTCGAACCATGACCAGCCCGACGGTGCTCATGCACCCTGCCCCCGCAGAGATCGAGTTGCACCACGTGCTCTTCGCGCTGAGCGACCCCGAACGCCTCGCGATCGCCCGTCAACTATCCAGCGGGCCCCTCGACATGGCCGAGTGCACGCTCAGCGACCCGGGCATGCCGAAATCCACGAAGTCACACCTCATGAAGGTGCTGCGGGAATCGGGCGTCATTCGCAATGACGCGAACGGCCGGGGCCGACGGCTTTCTTTGCGCAGGGAAGAGCTCGACGCGCGCTTTCCCGGGCTGCTCGATGCCATCCTCTTCGCGGCGTCCGACTCGCGCGTTGCGCCAGAGTCGGGCCGCTAGATTGAAGGCATGACCCCACCTCCCCGAGTCGTCATCACCGGCGCATCCGGTTTCATCGGGCAGCGCCTGGTCGAAGAGTTCAGCGAGCGCGGGTTCGAGGTCCGGTGCATCGGCCGCCACGGACCGGACGCCAGTTGGAACGACCAGGGGGCCATCACCCGGCTGATCGACGGAGCCGCGGTCGTCATCAACCTCGCCGGAAAGAGCGTCAACTGCCGCTACACACGCCGCAATCGCGACGAGATCCTGCGCTCCCGCCTCAGCACGACGGCCACCCTCGGCAGAGCGATCGAGCAGGCGGAGCACCCGCCCGCGATCTGGCTGAACGCCAGTACTTCGACGATCTACCGGTACTCGATGGACCGGCCGATGAACGAGGATCGTGGTGAGCTGGGCGCCGGCTTCTCCGTGGATGTTGCCCGGAACTGGGAGCACGAGTTCTTCGCGGCGCCCCTCCCGCACACTCGTCGCGTTGCCCTCAGAATGTCGATCGTGCTCGGCGATGGCCCCGCTACCAGCATGCTGCTGCGCCTCGCCCGACTCGGCTTGGGTGGGCCGCAGCACGACGGCTGGTGGTTCGGTCACCGTCGCTACCGCGGCATCGGCCCGGCCCCCACCGCGGAGGCAGCGCACTCTCGCCGATCCCGCGGAAAGCAGCGCTTCAGCTGGATCCACATCGACGACGTGGTCGGCGCCATCGATCACCTCATCGAGCACGAAGAGATCTCGGGCCCCGTCAACCTGGCCTCCCCCGGCGTCTCCAACAACGCCGAGCTCATGGCCACCATGCGCCGGGTGGTGCACCGCAGGATCGGGCTGCCCGCGTTTCGGTGGATGCTTGAGCCGGCGATGTGGTTGCTGCGCACCGAGCCGGAGCTCGTGCTCAAGAGTCGCTGGGTCGAGCCGGAGGTGCTGCGGGCAAGCGGCTATCAGTTCGTCTGGCCCGATCTCGAGCCCGCACTCCGCTCAGTGGTCAGCCAGGGCACCTAGGCAACGGACCCGGCCCCGACACCGGTTTCATCATGCGTCGACGACGCATCCGAGGCCTCACGCCAGCAGCGTGAATCCTGACTCGTAGCGCGTCTTCCCGAGCGCCGCCATGATGATCTGGAGAAACCCCATCGCCTCGAGCTCCCTCGCGCGAGTCAACGGGCCGACGTCGACCGCGCGCATTCCTGCCGCCTCGATCAGTGTCGCGACCGCGATCTTCGCGTCGGCGTAGTCGCCGGCGAACAAGACTGTCGTGGGTGTCGTGCCGTTCGTGCCCGAGGTGAGTGTGTCGCCGAGATTGACGTTGAACGCCTTCACCACCGATGCACCCTCGGGAAGCATCTGGGCGAGCTCGGCGGCAGTGGAGGAATCTGCCGGAGACTTCAACTCGTCGTACGTAGAGAAGTCGATGGGATTACTGATGTCGATGACCACTCGGCTACTGAGCTGCTCCCGATAGTGCTCGAGAATGCTCGGGTAGGCCGCGCTGGGGACAGCAAGGACTACGAGATCGCCGGCGAGCTTGTCCCCCATCACGCCGTACTCGAACCCCGAGCGGGCCGCGGAGGGGCTCGTCGCACTGCGCTTGAGGATTTGCACACCCGCTCCCGCACGGTCCGCGACTTCTGCAATCGCGGCGCCCATCTTGCCGCTCCCAATAATGCTGACCGTTGTCATGCGACCGAGATCCTCCTGAATCGGTTGAGCGCCTGTTCTGCGACCTTCTGCGCGTCGTAGTCAAACACCGCACTTCGGCGGAAGTCTCGACCGACGCGAATATCAGCGTCGCGCTTCGTGAGGTCCGCAAACTCGTACTGGGCGTCGAACATTGCGCCAGACCGGCGCGACCCATTCTGCAGAATCGCGGTGCGCTGCATGCGGACCGCGGTGTAGCGCCGGAACGCCTCGGGGATGTCGGACACGTTCTCGGCGGCCGCCAGGAATGTGGCGAGCGCCATGCTGTCTTCGATCGCCTGGTTCACTCCCTGGCCTTGGTGCGGCAGCATCGTATGCGCCGCGTCACCAAGCAACGCAATTGGCCCACGTGACCAGTTGGTGAGGGGTTCGTGGTCGAAGAGGCCCCACCAGAAGGTCTTGTCAATGAGACCGATGAAGTGTTGGAGCTTCGGGTCCCAGCCGTCGCCCGCAAACTCCGCGGCGAGTTCGCTCACCTCCGCCGGGCCAGACCAGGGTCCGTTGAGGGGCCGGTCGCTCGGAATGCCTGCGACAAAGTTGAAGAGGTTCCGTTGCTGCAGCGGGTAACACATGAAGTGCCGGTTGTCGCCCATCCACACCTGGCTAATCATTGGCCAGTCTTCGGGAAGACGCGACGCGTCAATGACCCCGCGATAGACGATGTATCCGGAGTACACGGGCTCAGGGTGCTGATCCACGGCCTTCCGCACCACCGAGTGGATGCCGTCTGCCCCCACCACGGCGTCGAACTCCTCGTGCACCCCGTTTTCGAACTCGACGCGAACACCCGATTCCAGTGCCTGAACGGACGTCAGCCGGTGGCCGAGACGGATCGACTCGGGATCGACTCCTTCCGCCAGTGCATTGATGAGGTCCGGCCGGTACATTCCGATGTTCTGATACTGCTTTGCCGAATCTTCCCATGCCGCGTCCGTGACCATCTTGCCCATCGCGTCCAGGTACACCCCGTGCCCGTCGGGGACGGCTCCCAGCTCCTTGATCTTCTCGAGGACGCCGAGCGTGTCGAGAACGCGCGCGGCATTCGGTGCAACGGTCACGCCCGCGCCCACCTCGCCGAGCTTGCTCGCCTGCTCGAACACCGTGACCTGAACGCCGGCGATCCGCGTCAGCGCGATTGCTGCGGTGAGCCCGCCCATCCCGCCGCCGATGACTGCAATTCTGGTGGTCTGACTCACCATGAGTTCTCCTTGCCTGGACTACGCAACACGGGTGATTCCCTATCGCTTTTCGACGAGCTCACGGGCGACCGCCGGTGAGGAGAACATCGTGGCTCCGCTCGCCTGCTCCGCTTCGTGATCGGGGCCGAGCGGGATGCCCGAGCGATCACGCAGGCACAGTGTCGCCGCGCCTCCGACGAGGGATGCGGCGAGGAGGTACCCAGAGACGGCGGCAGTCGTCCCTGTGGCTTCGAGGAGCATCTGCGCGATCATGGGGGCAAACGCCCCACCGAGGATCGCGCCCACCGCGTACGAGATCGAAACACCCGAGAAGCGCACCGATGCGGGGAAGATCTCTGAGTACCAGGCCGCTAGCGGGCCATAGGTGAGCCCGAGAGCGGACGAGATGAGAATGAGTGCCGTGTAGAGCCCGGGCAGCCCTCCGTTGTCGACGAGCCAGAAGATCGGGAAGACGATAGCCGCCTGCAACGCGAAGCCGACCAGGAAGGTGTTTCGTCGCCCGATCGCATCGGACAGGTACCCCGCAAGGAGGGTCGAGAAGAACCACACGACCGCGGCGGCTGATGCGGCAAGCAGCACTACTGGAGTGTTCAAGCCCTGCACGTTGATCGCATAGTTATTCAGGAACCCGCCGGTGGTCATGTACCCGAGCGTGCCGTTCCCGGCGAACACGAGTGCTGCAAGCAACACGAGGTGCCAGTGGCTTTTGAAAAGCGACACGATCGGAACACTGGCCTGCTTGCCGCGCTTGGCGATCTCCGCAAACACCGGGCTCTCGTCGACCGAACGGCGCACGACGAAGCCGACAACAATGAGCACGACGCTGAGCAGGAACGGCACGCGCCATCCCCACTCGAGGTAGGCCTCACCCGGTGAGATGACACCGGTCATTAGGGCCGTCATGCCCGATGCGAGCAGGAAGCCGAGCGGGACTCCGAGCTGCGGCCAGGATCCTGCGCGACCGCGACGGTTCGCCGGGGCGTGCTCAACGGCCATGAGGACCGCGCCGCCCCATTCGCCGCCGGCCGAGAGACCCTGAAGGATGCGCAGGAAGAGCAGCAGGATCGGTGCGGTGACGCCGATCTGTGAGTAGGTGGGCAGCAGGCCGATCAGCGTCGTCGCCACACCCATCAGTACGAGCGTGAGGACCAGCATTGCGCGCCGTCCAATGATGTCGCCGAAGTGTCCGGCGAGGAATGCTCCGAGTGGGCGGAACAGGAACGAGATGCCGACCGTCGCAAATGAGAGCAGCAGCCCGATCTCTTCGCCCGCAGGCTGGAAGAAGAGCTGCGCGAACACGAGGCTCGCGCTCATCGCGTAGATGAAGAAGTCGTACCACTCGATCGTCGTGCCGATGATTGTCGCGAAGGCGATCCGGCGCTGAGAGTTTGGTTTCCCGGGGGAAAGTGAAGCGGTCATCGTTGTCCCTAACGTCATTGTTGCCCCTCCAGCACACGGGGATTGGGAAGCTGTTCGTGTCAATACTGAGGGGCCCATCTCTACATGTAAATCACAGTAATATGAAGATGTACTTTGGCTAAACTGAAGATGTTTCCGCGAGAAGAGGTGGCCGTGTCCGACGTGAGTCTGAGGCAGCTTGAACTGTTCGCGGCGCTCCCGAATTTCACCACGCTCAGTGCAGCCGCGGCCCATCTGCATATCTCGGAATCCGCGCTGTCACAGGCCGTCACCGCCATTGAACGTGCAGTCGGCGAGCAATTGTGCGTGCGCCGCAAGGCGCGTGGGCTCACCCTCACCCCGACTGGCCAGCAATTCGCCGCGCAGGCCCGCCAGATTGTCACGGACACGCGAGAGCTGCTGCTCGGCATGGGACAGGGAGACGAGCTCCGGGGCCCGGTGAAACTCGGCTGCTACTCGACGTTCGCCACGAGCGTGGTGCCCGAGCTACTCGAGGGCTTTCCCCAGCGCCACCCGGGAGTGCAGCTCGAGGTCATGGTGGGCACGAATGAAGAGCTCCTTTCTGCCCTCGAGGCGGGTCACCTCGATGTCGCCCTCTTACTCGACGTATCTCTGCCGGTCGGGTACCGCCGGCGCAAGATCTACGCCACCGAGCTCGAGGTCCATCTGCATCCGGAGCATCCCCTCGCATCCGCTGACACCGTTGATCTCTCGGACCTTGCCGACGAGCCGTTCATCCAGTTCTATGCGACGCCCGGCACGGTCAACGTCATCGACGCGTTCGCTGCGCGCGGCCTCGAACCCAAGATCGCTGTCAGCGTGTCCGAGATCGGACTGGTCGAGGCGCTCGTGGGCCGGGGCCTCGGCTACGGTCTCCTGATGTCACGGCCCAACCGACTTTCGACCGGCCCCGAGGGGCGTCCCTTTGTCATTCGACCCCTCGACCCACCAGTCACGATCACCCACATGGTGGGGATTTGGCCCGAGGACATGAACCTCACGCCCCGCGCATCGGCGCTGCTCGATTTCGCAGTGGAAAAGCTCGGCGGCTTTGGTCGAGCCGGCGTCTCGGTTACGCCCGATCTGCCGTTCGATCGCGCAAACGCAGCATCATCGAGCTGATCGCCGAGCGTCAGTAGGGGGTCGTCGCCAGAGGCGAGGTCATTCTCGGCGACGGGAACGCCCGCGTGAAGAAGTCGTGACGATCTGCGGCTGGCAGACCGAGCAGCCCGCGGTGAGCAACGAGCTTCATTAGATTGGTTGTATGAGCGACGCTGAATCTGTTTCCATCTCTCGCCGTTGGATTCTCCCAGTCACTCTTTCGGCAATTGTTGGGGTCATCCTGCTGGCGACGGTCGCGTCGATGCTCCTACTGTGGCCTCAATCTGGCCAGGTCTCGCCGGCTGCGCATTCCAGTGGCGCTGAGGGAACCATCGTCACGGCCCGGGTCTCCTCCTCAGAACCAGTCGCCTGCGCCGACGACGGAATGCCGCAGGCGGAAGTGACCGCACCTGAAGGTGGTGCCGAGTGCACGGTCGTGCGCGCCACCCTCCCCGTCGGAGAGACAGTCACGTTCACACTTGATGACCGGCAAAGTGCCCAGCGCCCACCTCGCGAGGGCGACACCGTGAAGCTCGTCGAGTACGCACCGCAATCCATGCCGGACGCGAAGCCGACCTACGCGTTTTACGATTACCCGCGTGGTGCTCCGATGGTGTTCGTCGCGCTCGCATTCGTGGTCATTGTGATTGCCGTGGGTAGGTGGCGAGGAGCGCTTTCACTCGTCGGTGTCGCAATCGCAATTGCGCTCCTCGTCACCTTTGTACTCCCAGCCATTCTGGCCGGCAAGCCACCTGTCCTCGTTGCATCAGTCGGATCCATAGGGATCATGATTGTTGTGCTGTACCTCGCGCACGGCGTCTCACATCGCACGACTGCGGCGCTGTTCGGCTCCGTCTTCGGGATTCTGTTCACGGCAGTTGCCGGGCTGTGGGTGACCAGATGGCTCAGATTCACCGGGATCGGGTCAACGGAGGACACCATCCTCATGGTCGCGATACCCGGTCTCAGGATGAGTGACCTCCTCACCGCAACCATTGTGATTGCGGGCTTGGGGGTGCTGAACGACATCACCGTCTCTCAAGCGTCGGCAGTCTGGGAGATGCGCGCACTGAATCCCCATCTCTCCAAACGCCGCATCTACGCCTCGGCGATGCGAGTGGGCAGAGATCACATTGCATCGAGTATTTACACGCTGGTGTTCGCCTACACCGGATCAATGCTTGTCGTGCTCTTGCTGCTCTACACCTACCCCAGAGATCTTCTGGAGCTCATCACGAGCGAACAAATTGCGCAGGAGGTCATCCGTACACTCATCGGAGCGACCGGGCTCGTTCTCGCAATGCCGGTGACGACAGCGTTCTCAGTGCTCTTCAGCAAAGCCCCTTCGCACATAGACCTCGAAGCCGATTCGCCGCCAGCGGCTCTGCGTCACGGTCACTAACCAGCTGCCTTCCTTTCCGCAGCTCTCAGTTCCACGCAATCGATCCGAGACTCGGTAGTTTCTTCTCGACGGGCGAGCACTCCTGTGACGCCCTGCGCGCGATTGCGGCCCGGTACACCAGCGCAAGCTGATGTACCGGGCCGCAAGTCTCTTTTCTATTGCCGAAACAGTCCCCACCCGCACTCGGCAGGTTTGCCTCAGTGCGCGCCGAGCGTCACCGCGATCTCATTCGGCACCTGATCAAGGGCAACAGACGCCGCGATCTTCCCAGTTGTGAGATCCACCGCGTGAACGGTGTTCGTTGCCGGTTCAGTCACATACGCGGTCTCGCCGTTCGCGACGATCGCCGGGTGCGCATCCTGCCAGTCGACCGGGCCCGCCCACGGGTCTATTACGGGGAACTCGTCCACGATGTCGCCCGTTGCCGGGTCAAGCACGTGTATGGAGCCATCGGTCGAGAGGATGTACGCCAGATCATTGGGTCCACGCACTACATCGCGGAACGTGTAGCGCACGTTCTCGGGCAGCTCCACCACTTCGAAGCTCTTGGCTTCGGTGTCAATCAGCGCGACAGATCCCAACAGGTACCCCTCGGCATCAGGATCGGACTTGTAGTCTCCCACCACAATGGGGCTGGTCTCCGAGACGAATGCGTTCCCCATGCGCCCGAACTCGTCAGGGGCGTCGAACTTCTCAAATGCCCCGTCCTGGTAGAGGAGTGCACCGTCCTCGCACCCAAACACCACGGCCTCGTCGGCCGCGGTTCCCTCGCCATGGATCCCGGGGCACGCATCGCTCGAAGCGATCTCGTCCCAGTGGTCCCCGTGTGACTCGAGCGCGTGCGCCCCGCTCCGTGACGTCTCGTCCCCGACAGTGGTCACGAGTGTGCCGTCCGTGAGTACGATCGACACCCCGTGGTGGGGAGAATCGGCGGTGTAGGTTGTGGCCTCCGGCAGCGCGTCCCCGACCTCGGCGAGCGCCGCAGTGTTCAGTACGGTCGTGACTCCTGTGCCATCGTCGAAGAGCACCGTGTTGCCTGCGTGCCGCACCACGTGCCCCGCGGCCGTCGCGGGCACCACGAGGTCGGTGAGTGCAGGCGTCACGGTGTCGAGCAATTGGAACCCCGCGGTGATGGTCACGACCACGTGGCGGCCGTCACCCGCAGGGTTCAGGCGAGTGAAGTCCTCCGTACTGAACTCGTCAACCACCTCGAGAGTTTTCGCATCGAGCAGGGCGATTCCGCCCTCGTACGAGATGGCGACTCGCCCCTCGGCGTCGTGCGCGTCACTCGTCGTGACGTCAGTGGCGACTGCTCCGGGAGCTTCGCCTGAGGTTGTGCTGCAGCCCGCAGCGAGTAGGGCAACTCCTGCAGCGGCTGCGATGGCGCCCAGACGGGCGTTTCTTCGTGTCATCTTCATTGCGCTTCTTTCTGTTGTGTGGTTCTCGTACTGCGGATGTCGGGGCTATGGGGACGGCCGGGGGTACAGGCCAGTGGAGATACGATCGGTGTTCGCGCGCATCATTTCGAGGTAGCTCTCCGCGCCCTCGCCGGGCGCGGTCAGGGACTCGGTGAACAGTTCGACGACCTGCACCTCGAGGTCCGCCTCACTGGCAAGCACCTGCATGAGACGGTCCGGCTGGGATGATTCGGCGAAGATCGTAGGTACGCTGGCGGTCTCGATCGCCGCACTCAGATCGCGCAGATCAGCGGCACTCGGAGCTGCCAGCGTCGTGCCGCCGGGAATCACTGCCCCAACCACCCGAAAGTCAAAGCGATCGGCGAGATAACCAAACACGTGGTGGTTGGTCACGAGGGCGCGGTGATCGCCCGGAATCTGTGAGAAGGCCGCACTCATCTCAGACTCAAGCTCGATGAGCTGGGCGCGATACCCCTCCGCCCTCTCGGCCAGTCGCACCGAATCGATGCCGGGGATCTTCTCCGCGGTGGTTTCCAACGCATCGACCACATCGATCATCCGCCCAGGGTCGGTCCAGATGTGGGGGTCAGGTGTGCCCGCCGCATCTCCGGTCGCGTAGGGCAGCACGTCAATGACGTCGCCCGCGACGAGCATCGGAGTGCCCGCGTCTGTCACCCGGTCGAGGTGTTGCTGCAATCCTTCTTCGAGCCCGAGCCCGTTCGACACCACGAGGTCGGCACGGTCCAGAAGCGCCGCGTCCTGCGCGGACAGCTCGAAGGAGTGCGGGTCGGCGTTCGGGCGCATGAGCGTCGTCACGGTGGCTTGATCGCCCAGCACCTCTTCGACCACATCTCCAAGAATGTTCGTGGTGACAACAACCTGCGGCCCTTCGCTAGTTCCCTGCGAAGCGCAGCCGACGCCCCCGAACAACACGAGGCAGACCGCTGCGACCATGGCGGTGCGCCGGCTCATCGACCGACCTCCACGAGGTGATCTGGCCGGACACCGGTGTCAAGCACTCGCGCAATGCGAGCATCGTCGGCGAAGTCGATCTCGTACACGACCCCCTCAGCAGGAGCATTCACGTACGCCCGATCCGCATCGACTGTCACGGTCACCAGCGCGGCCAATTCAGGATCGCCGGCCAGGCCGGATAGCGTCTCGTTGAGCAGCGGGTCCGATGCGGCGAGCAACTCGCCAGTCTCCGCGGCGTGCACCCGCACAACCCCATCGGAACCGACAGTAACGACGTGCCCGGCGTCGTCATCCACCGCCGCCGCCGCCAGCAGGTCCACGTCGCTCGGTATCCAGAGCCAGCTTTTCGCTCGCGTGTCGAGCAGCCAAACACCCGGGTCCTCACCGATGCCCGCCACCGTCGGTCGCCCCTTGCGGGCGGTGAACTCTGTCGCGGGAACGGCAGCGTTCGCGGGGTATTCAATCCGCTCGATGATTGTGTTCCCGCTACCGTCTTGCGTCGCCAACACTGCACCGTCTGCGCAGCCGACGACCACACCAACCCGGGTCGTGATGCTACCTGCAGGATCAACGCAGGCAACTGATTGGTCTTCAGTCTCCGTATCGTCCTCGCTGTCCGTACCGACAAGATGAAGCTGATCTGCTCGGGATCCCGAGCTCGCGCCGGTGACGAGTGCGCCGTGCTCGAGGGGCACTACTAGGCCGTTCTGCGCACCGGTATCGATGCGCAACGTTTCGACAATGTCTCCCTGTGCAAGGGCCGCGTTGTCGAGCAACACCGCCTCGCCCGAAGTCGGGAAGAACAGGCCAGTGGAACCCACGGTCGAGAGTAAACCGGTCGAGACCTGTGCGATGCCGCGCCCCGGTACCACGCCGATCGTGCGCGCGTCGGCGCGATAGTAGTGGAAGTGATCGACGTGATCCCAGGCCCAGACCCCACTGTCGAGAATCTCCACACCGTCGTCGTTTGCGGCGAACACATATCGGCCGTCCGTGGTCACCTCGGAGGGCGAAGTCACGCGGTCGAGCGTGGAGGCCTGATTTCGCAGGAGGTCGAGCATTGAAGTGCTTCCGGTGCGGTCGATCGCCACGAGATGCAGTTGCGGTTCCGCGACCTCCACGGCTTCAGCTACCGCACCGTGGTCAGCCGAGCGAACGGGAGATGCAGCATCGGTTGGCAGCGTCTGTGGTTCGGCGCAGCCAACGAGGGCCAGAATCAGGAGCACACCAAGGGTGGCGAGGGGCGTACGACCGGTCATGAACTGCTTTCGGGCTCGGAGATGAGTGGAGGAATGGAGTCTGGGGCTGGCGATGAGCCTGGCGTCTGAGCGGAGGGGCGTACGGCGCCACATACCTCGGCAACCCCCGATGAGGCTGCTGCGAGCGCGATTGCCGCGATCGCGATGGAGGCCCCCGCGGCAGTGCCCAAGTACCACGATCCGATGAGCCCCAGCGCGACCGCGACGATGCCGAATCCCACCGCCAGCACCATGCGCGCGGGGATACGGCGGGTCCACGGGCCGGCTGCAACCGCGGGCGCCAGCAGCAGCCCGACAACGAGCAGCGATCCGACCGCCTGAAACGAGGCGACGGCGGCGAGGGTGACGAGCCCGACAAGGGCGAGCTGCGCGAAGCGCGGGCGTAGGCCGAGAGTCTGGGCGATACGTGCATCGAAAGCAACGGCGACGAAGCTGCGGTGCAGGGTCGTCGCGATGAACGCGGTCACCGCCGCGGCGAGGGCAAGCGCCACGATGTCCGGGATGGTGAGCGCGAGGATGTCGCCGAACAGCATCGCCGTCGCGTCGGTCGCGAAGGTTCTGGAGTGGGACACGATGATCACGCCGAGGGACAGCATCGCCACGAACAGCAGTCCGATGCTGGTGTCGGCGGAGAGCCGGCCTCGGCGCTGCAGCAGTCCGATCATCGCGCTCATGACAATGGCGCTGGTTGCTCCTCCGAGCATGACCGGGGCCCCGACCACCGTGGCGAGCGCGACCCCTGGCAGCATGCCGTGACCGATGGCTTCACCCAGAAATGCCATTCCTCGGATCACGACCCAGGTTCCGACGATCCCGCAGATGACGGCGGCAAGCGCCCCGCCGAGCAGTGCGCGCAGCACAAACTCCGTAGCGAACGGTTCGAGGAGAGAAGGCACTCGCCCACCATATATGCAAATGGGAATCATTCTCAACAGGGCGTAGACTGGCCCCGATGACAAAGACACTCGCTCTGCAAGCACACCACCTCGACTACGCCTTCGGTGAGCTCCGCGTACTGCACGACGTGAGCATCGCTCTGCCACGCGGCACCGTGACGGCGATCCTTGGCCCCAATGGCTCGGGAAAATCCACGCTCCTCGAGATCCTCGCGGGGGTGCGTCACCCACTCGCGGGGCGCGTTTTCTCCACCGGCCCGATCGCCCTCGTCGTGCAGCGCACCACCACCCCCGAGCTACTCCCGCTGACCGTGTTCGACGTCGTCAGCATGAGCACCTGGTCCAGCGTGCGCCCCTGGGGGCGGGGCATGCGGCGCGCCGAGCGTCTCCAAGCCGTCGAGGACGCGCTGACGCGGGTGGATCTGTCAGCCTTCGCGGGGCGCGCATTCACTGCACTCTCCGGGGGCCAGCGGCAGCGCGTGCTTCTGGCTCAGGCGCTCGCACGACACGCCCCGATCCTGCTACTCGATGAACCATCGACCGGGCTCGACGCCGAAAGCCGCGATCGCACGCGGGCGATCCTTGCTGAGGAGGCCGCACGCGGCGTCGCAGTCGCGGTCGTCACCCACGATGCCGAAACGACCAGCATCGCCGACGCGGTCGTCAGGCTCGGGGACGGTTCCCGGTCTTTTCGCGACTGAAGGAGGCAACACGCGCCTGAGCTCACCGCCAGCCTTCGACCAGCATCGCACCCAACTTCGGCGGAGCGTCCACCCTTCAGCAGTTCCGGCAGGATCCCGCTCAATCTGGTCAAAAATGCCGCCGCAAGCCCACCCGACCCGAAAACGCAAAAACCCCAGATCATTTATCTGATCTGGGGTTTTTGTACTCGTGCGCGAAGGGGGACTTGAACCCCCACGCCCTTGCGGGCACTGGCACCTGAAGCCAGCGCGTCTGCCAATTCCGCCACTCGCGCGAGTTTGCTCTCTCCACGGCTTCCCGTTTCGATAACCAGATGAGCGTACCAGCGAAACCCCCGCGACACCAAAGTGAGCATGCACCCCCGGCGCGTATCCCCCGCGAATCCGCCGAAAAGCAGCGAGGGTTCAGCCGACCGCCCCCGCGGCCCAGTAGCATTCATACTCAAACTGCGATCTTGTTTGCCGCACCCGCGGCGAGTGAGCGCAGCACGACGGAGACGCCACCGGCGCGACCAGAGGAGCAGACAGTGGGAATCCTAGACAGCGTTGAGCGCGGGCTTGAACGCGCCGTCAACGGTGCCTTCGCTCGCACCTTTCGCTCCGGCGTGCAACCGGTGGAGATCGCTGCCGCGCTCAAGCGCGAGCTCGAGATCGGCTCGGTGATCGTCGACCGTGACCGCGTGCTGGCCCCGAACCGCTTCCTCGTCCGCCTCTCCCCCGACGACGCCACGCGACTGTCGGGCATGGGCACTCCGCTCGAGGAAGAGCTCATCGCGGTCGTGCGCAAACACGCGGCCCGCCAGGGGTACCAGCTCATCGGCGACGCCGACGTCGAGCTGCGCCCCGATCCTGCCCTCGCCAAGGGCGTGCTCGAGATCGACGCGACCAGCGTCGAGGGCACCGTCGCCTGGACCGCGGTGCTCGATGTCGACGGCAAGCGGCACGAACTGCGTCGCGGCACCACCACCATCGGACGCGGTAGCGACGCCGATATTCGCATCGGCGACACCGGTGCCTCGCGCAAGCACCTCGAGATTATCTGGGACGGCGCTCACGGCATTGCCCGCGACCTCGGCTCGACGAACGGCTCGAAGATCAACGGCCAGCGATTCCGCGAGGCCGCCCTCACCCCCGATATCGTGATCACCATCGGCCAAAGCACGCTGCGGTTCAAGCTGGTTCCCCAGCGCGCTCCGCAGCGGCAGCGGCCAACAGCACCTCCCACGGCGCAGCTGCCGGGTGCTGAGGCGAAGATCGACGAAGATTTCTGGAGGGGCCTGTGAGCGAACTGACCCTACTCATCCTGCGACTGGGCTTCCTGGTCACGCTGTGGCTGTTCATCTTCGCCATTGTCTATGCGCTCCGCAGCGACCTGTTCGGGGCCCCGGCCCGCAGGCTCCGCGGCGAAGGCCCGAACCCTCCGGCAAGCACGCCGCCGTCGGCACCGAAGGCGGCCGCACTGCAGGCCGCACCGGTTGCAGGGGTCATCACTCCGGGCGCGGGTGCAATGCCCTCAGCAGGATCCTCAGGCCCCGCGCGCACCCTCATGATCACCTCGGGCGTCGCGGCGGGCACCTCGCTCCCCCTCGACGAGGACCTCATCACGATCGGCCGCTCCCCAGACTCCACCCTCGTCATCGTCGACGAGTACACCTCGACGTATCACGCACGGCTCACCCGCGATGGCGCCGGATGGACCCTGACAGATCTCGACTCGACCAACGGCACCCGCGTTGACGGCGTGCGCATGGACGACCCGATTCGGCTCGCGACGTTCGTCCCGGTGACTATCGGGACGACGACCTTTGAGCTGAGGCCGTAGGCGTGACGATCTCGTACGCAACCGCCATCGGATCCCACGTCGGGATGGTGCGATCGAACAACCAGGACTCGGCGTTCGCCGGCTCCCGGCTCTTCCTCGTTGCCGATGGCATGGGCGGTCACGCGGGCGGCGATGTCGCCTCCGCGCTGACCACCCAGGCGCTCGCCGAGGTTGATGGGCTCGAGTTCCCTGACCCGAAGTCCGCGACCGACACGTTGCGCAACCGACTGCTCGCCGCAAACCGCAAGCTCTCCGAGACCGTGTACGACCGGCCCGAGCTCTCGGGGCTCGGCACGACATTCACCGGCATTGTGACCCTCGACAACCAGCTCGCGGTCGCTCACATCGGCGACTCCCGCCTGTACCTGCTGCGTGGCGGCGAGCTGAAGCAGATCACCAAGGATCACACCTTCGTGCAACGCCTCGTCGACAGCGGGCGCATCACCGAGGAAGAGGCGAAGACGCACCCGCGCCGCTCCGTCCTCATGCGCGTGCTCGGCGACGTCGATTCCTCCCCCGAGATCGACACGATGGTGCTCGATACCCGCCCCGGCGACGTCTGGCTACTCTGCTCGGACGGCCTCTGCGGCTACGTCGAGGACGACGAGATGGAGCTCATCCTCCGCCGTCGCGCGAACCTGCAGGGCGCCGTCGACGCCCTCATCGACAAGAGCCTCTCGCACGGTGCCCCCGACAACGTCACGGTCGTCCTCATTGAGGCTTCGGCGCAGCCGCAGCAAGACCTCGGCCCCCGTTTCGCGGGCTCGGCCGCGGCCCCCATCGCCCACGCTGAACGCCGGCAGACCACCGCGATTCGCCTGCCGGGCTGGCGTCGGTCTGGCCGCCGGACGCAGCCGGTCGCCGAGAGCCACTTTGAGCCCCGCGTCGACGAGTATCTCGACGAGCTCATCGCCGAGACAAAGCGGCGCAATCGCCGTCGCCGGGCGATGTGGCTCGTCGGGCTCGGCCTCGCCATCGCCGCCCTGGCTGGCGGCGTGCTGCTCGGATACCAGTGGACCCAGACCCGCTACTTCGTCGGCACTGACGGCGAAACCGTCATTATCTACCGCGGCGTGCAGCAGAACATCGGCGGCCTTTCGCTGAACTCCGAGGCGGAAGACACCGGCATCCCGGTCGATTCCCTCGGCGGCTACGAGCAGCGCCAGGTCGAGCGCACGCTCAACGCGTCCTCCCTCGACGAGGCTCGTGACATCGTGCTGCGGCTGGGGGTGAACGCGGATGACGAGTGAGCCGAAAAACGCTGAGGCAGGCTACGAGAAGGCGCGCACCGGCGAGACCGTGCTGCAGCGCATCACCGCGATCCGGGCACCCCGCATCCTGCGCCGCCTCGAACTCGCGCTCATCATCTTCGCCCTCGCGGTCGGCATTGGCGCCGTCATCATTGTCGACCTCACCGTGCTCGGTCACGTCTCGACCACGCTGCTCGGCCTCGGCATCGGTCTCGTCGTCGCGATCATTGGCCTCCACGTCGTCGTGCGCGTGGTCGCCCCCGACGCCGACCCGCTGATCATCCCGATCGCCACCTTCCTCAATGGCATCGGCATCGCGCAGATCTACCGCATCGACCTCGCCGTCGGGCTCACCGGCTGGGAGGCGACGAGCGTTCGGCAGATCGTCTGGACCATCGTCGCCGTCGTCGCGGCCGCCGCCGTCCTCCTGATCATCAAGAACCACCTGGTGCTCTTTCGCTACACCTACCTCACCGGCCTCGTCGCGGTGATCCTGCTGTTGCTGCCGATGCTGCCCGGGATCGGCCGCGAGGAGTTCGGCGCCCGCGTCTGGATCTCGATCGGCCCCTTCTCGTTCCAGCCCGGCGAGATCGCCAAGATCCTGCTCGCGATCTTCTTCGCCGGTTACCTCGTGCGCAACCGCGACGCCCTCTCGATGGTGGGCAAGAAGTTCGCGGGGATCACCTTCCCGCGCGCCCGCGACCTCGGCCCGCTGCTCGTGTTCTGGCTGGCCGCGATGAGCGTGCTCGTGTTCCAGCGCGACCTCGGCACCTCGCTGCTCTACTTCGGCCTCTTCCTGTCGATGCTCTACATCGCGACCGGCCGCACCGGCTGGGTCGTCCTGGGCGGCGGCCTCTTCGTCGCCGGCGGCCTCATCGCCAGCCAGACGCTCGACTACGTGAACCGCCGCTTCACGAACTGGCTCGACCCGTTCCACGACGCGCAGGGCGCGAGCTATCAGCTCGTGCAGGGCCTCTTCGGCCTCGCAAACGGCGGCATGAGCGGCACCGGGCTCGGCCAGGGCTTCCCCGACGACACCCCCCTCTCGCAAAGCGACTACATCATCCCGAGCCTCGGCGAAGAACTCGGGCTCATCGGCCTCTTCGTGATTCTCGCGGCGTACCTCCTCTTCGTCGGGCGCGGCCTGCGCATCGGCTTCGCCGGTCAGGATGACTTCGGCAAGCTGCTCGCAGCCGGACTCGCGTTCACGGTGGCGCTGCAGGTCTTCATCGTCATCGGCGGCGTCACGCGCGTCATCCCGCTGACCGGCCTCACCGCCCCGTTCCTCGCGGCGGGCGGCTCCTCGCTGATCTCGAACTGGATCATCGCGGCGCTCCTCCTGCGCCTGTCCAACGCCGTCCGCAACCGACCGAAGCTGGTGATTCGCGCATGAATAAGCAACTGAAGCGCGTCACTCGCGTCATTTTCCTCATGTTCATTGTGCTCTGCTTCTCGACGACCATGATTCAGGTCGTGCAGGCCGACGAGCTACGTGCGAACCCGCTCAACCAGCGCACCGCCAAGAACAGCTTCAACATCGAGCGCGGCACCATTCTGGTGGACGGCAATCCCGTCGCCGTGTCCGAGCCGACCGGCGACACGTACCAGTTCACGCGCACCTACCCGGGCGGCGCGATGTATGCGCCCGTCACCGGCTATTACTCACGCAATCAGGGCATGACCGGCATCGAGGGCGCGCTGAACCAGGAGCTCTCGGGCATCGGCAACGCGCAGTTCTTCACCCGGATCATGCGCATTCTCACCGGCGAGGACCCCCAGGGCAGCTCGGTCGAGCTCACTCTGAACCCCGCCGCGCAGCAGGCCGCGTATGAGGCCATGGCGGGCCTCGAGGGCGCCGTCGTTGCCCTCGATCCGAAGACCGGCAAGGTCCTCGCGATGGTCTCGACCCCGAGCTTTGATCCGTCGCTGCTCTCGTCGAACAACGACGCGCAGATCATCGAGAACTACGGGCTGCTCGAGCAGGATCCTGCCCAGCCGCTCGTCAACCGGGCCATCGGGGGCGATCTGTACCACCCGGGCTCGACCTACAAGCTCCTCGTGGCCGCGGCCGCGATCGAGAGCGGCGCCGCGACCCCGGCCTCGACCTTCGATAACCCGGCTCAGCTGCAGCTGCCCCAGTCGAGCGCGATCATGCAGAACGCTTCTCGGACCGTGTGTGGACCCGGCGACAAGGCCACGCTCGAGACCGCGATCATCCAGTCCTGCAACATCCCCATCGCGGAGCTCGCGATGGAGATGCCCCGCGACGAGGTGCCGAAGATGGCGCGTGCGTTCGGGTTCGAGCAGGACTTGCAGATCCCCCTCAATGTCTCGCCCAGCGTCGCGCCGGCGCCCCTCGACCAGGCACAGGTCGCACTGTCGTCCATCGGCCAGCTCGATGTGCGCGCGACGCCCCTGCAGATGGCCATGGTGGCCGCGGGCATCGCGAACGGCGGCGAGCTGATGAAGCCGCAGCTGGTCAATCAGATCATCGCGCCGAACCTCAGTGTCGAGCGCGAGTTCACGCCAGAGGTGCTCGGGAACCCCATCTCCGAAGAAACCGCTCAGACAATGACCGGCATGATGGAGAAGGTAGTTTCAGACCCGAGCGGCACCGGCGTCCCGGCCGGCATCGACGGGGTTCGCGTTGCTGGCAAGACCGGCACCGCCGAGAACGGCACCGCCGCGGACGGGTCTGATCTGCCCTTCACCCTCTGGTACACCGGGTTCGCGCCGGTGGAAGATCCCCAGATTGCGATCGCGGTCGTCGTGGCAAACGGCGGCGGCGAGGCGCACAACTACTTGGCGAGCTCATACGAGCTGCCGACAGCTATCGGAAAACGAGTCATGGAAGCGGTGCTAGGCCAATGAGACCTACGGCAGGAGTCACGTTCGGCGGACGGTACGAGCTGAGTTCACGGATTGCCGTGGGCGGCATGGGCGAGGTCTGGAAAGCGACAGACAGCGTCATTGGGCGTACCGTCGCTATCAAGATCCTCAAGGACGAGTACATGGGTGACCCGGGCTTCCTCGAGCGCTTCCGCGCCGAGGCCCGTCACGCCGCGCTCGTCAACCACGAGGGCATCGCCAACGTCTTCGATTACGGCGAGGAGCAGGGCTCCGCGTACATCGTGATGGAGCTCGTCCCCGGCGAGCCCCTCTCGACCATCATCGACCGCGAAAACATCCTGCCGCCCGACCGCGTCCTCGGCATCGTCGCCCAGACCGCGACCGCGCTGCAGGCCGCGCACGACGCCGGCCTCGTCCACCGCGACATCAAGCCCGGCAATCTGCTCATCACGCCCGAGGGTCGGGTGAAGATCACCGACTTCGGCATCGCCCGTATCGCCGACCAGGTCCCGCTCACCGCCACCGGCCAGGTCATGGGTACGGTGCAGTACCTCGCGCCCGAGCAGGCCAGCGGTCACACGGCGACGCCGTCCACCGACATTTACTCGTTGGGCGTCGTCGCGTACGAGTGCCTTGCCGGCCGCCGCCCCTTCACGGGCGAGTCACAGGTCGCGATCGCCATGGCACAGATCAACGACACCCCGCCGGATCTGCCCGACAGCATTCCCGAGCCCGTGCGGTTCCTGGTGTACGCGTGCCTCGCCAAGGACGCGAACGAGCGCCCGGCGACCGCCGCGAAGCTCGCGCAGGCCGCAGCGGCGCTGCATCGCGGCGACGTCCGCACCGCGGGCGCCTACGTGCCGCAGGTCCTCGGTACCGTCGTGCCCGACGCGGCAACGACCATGCTGCCGCAGACCACCCTGAACGACGCTGCGACGACGGCGATCCCGCGGACCTCCGTCATCGCCGGCCAGGACGAGCCGCACTTGGCCGACCTCGGTGACGAGGTGGAGCCGGGCAAGAAGAAGCGCAGCCCGTGGACGTGGCCGCTGATCACGCTGATCGCGATCCTCGTGATCGTCGGCGCCGGCACCGTCTTTGCCATGATGAACGGCAACAACGACGAGCCGAAGCCCACGCCCACGACTTCCACGACCAAGCCGCCGACCACGACCAAGCCGCCGGCCGAGACCGGTGCCGAAGTTTCGGCCGCGGACCTCGTCGGAAAGAACATCGATGAGGCCACCGGGATCCTGACGGGCATGGGCTTCACCGATGTGCGTCGCGCCGAGGGTGCACCCGCGGCGGACGACGCCGTCGGACTGGTGACCGCGGTGACGCCGACCGGCAAGAAGGTCGCGTTCGACCAGCCGATCACGCTGACGTACAACATCGCTTTTGGCCAGCCTGCCGCTCCTGCCGCCGCAAGCGGCCCGACCGAGGTGAACTCGGGCCAGCCGTTCGCCATGAACCTGGCGCCGAGCACCTGCCCCGCGGGGCTCACGTTCCAGGGCTACGAGGTGTCCGTGACGGGCGACGGCTCGCTGGCAAGTGTGTCGGGCTCGACCGCCAACATCAACGCGAACACGATCGCCGTCGGCGACCCCGACGGAATCATCACGGTCACGTACACGTTCACCTGCACGGGCAGCAACGTGACCCGCGTCTCGCCGGCCTCTGCGGCCGCGACCATCACGGTCAAGGCGCCGCTCGCGCCGGTAATTACTCCCTAATTCCGCAGTTACACTCAGAAGACATTGGAACGAAAGGTGAGCGGCATGACGGAAACGACCGGAGTCGGGGAACAGCGGATCCTCGCCGGACGCTATGCCGTCGGTGAGTTCATCGGGCAGGGTGGCATGTCCACCGTGTACCGGGGAACTGATACCCGGCTCGGCCGACAGGTCGCCATCAAGATCATGAAGGCGAACCTCTCGGGGGACGTCCAGTTCCGGGACCGCTTCCGCCAGGAGGCGCAGTCCGCCTCACGCATGGCGCACCCCACGGTCGTGCGAGTTTTCGACGCGGGCGACGACCTCATCCAGACGAGCGACGGGCCGCAGAAGTTGCCCTTCATCGTGATGGAGTACATCGAGGGCAAGAACGTCCGCCAGCTGATGAGTGAGGGCGAGCTCTCCCAGGCGGAGGCGTGCCGCATCATTGACTCGGTGCTCACCGCACTCGAGTACTCGCACCGAGCGGGTATCGTCCATCGTGACATCAAACCGGCCAACATTATGGTCACTAAGACCGGCCAGGTGAAGGTGATGGACTTCGGCATCGCGCGAGCCGTGTCCGAGACCTCCTCTACCGTGCAGCAGACGACGGCCATCCTAGGCACCGCGGCGTACTTCTCGCCCGAGCAGGCCAAGGGCGACACCGTCGACGCGCGCACCGACCTGTACTCGGCCGGCGTCGTGCTCTTCGAAATGCTTGCCGGCAGCGTGCCGTTCCGCGGCGATACCGCGGTCGCAGTCGCCTACCAGCACGTGAGCGAGCGCCCGGAGCCCCCGAGCGAGCGCAACCCTGACGTTTCGCCCGAGCTCAACCAGGTCGTGTTGCACGCCCTGGCCAAGGATCGCACACGCCGATTCCAGTCCGCCGCGGAGTTCCGCGACGCAGTCCGCCTCGCCGCAGAGGGCACGATGCCCAAGCTGAGCTCGAACAATGGCGAGTCGCCGCTGCTCTTCTCGGGGGGCGAGGAGGTCTCGGAGTCTGACCTTGCACTGCGCCAGCTGTCCGAGAACGCCAACACGGTCCGTACGCAGAGCCGCCCGCCGGTGATGTGGACCTGGGCCGCCATTCTCACCGTGGCCGCCGTGATTGGCGCCGTGATCTTCTGGCTGGTCACGCTCGCGCCGACCCAGTTCACCCCGTCCGATGCGCGCACGGTTCCCGATCTCATCGGCGTACAGCAGGCGGACGCGACGAGCGCACTGCGTGACCTCGATCTCGTCCCGCTGCCCGTGCTGCAGGAGAACGACGACGTCCCCGCCGGCGCCGTGATCAGCACCGACCCGGAATCGGGAACCCACGTCACCACGAACGAGACGATCAAGATCTTCGTCTCGACCGGCCCCGCTGCACCTGAAGTCCCGGACCTCGCCGACATGACTCTGAGTGATGCTACGGCGGCGCTCGAGGCGCTGGGCCTGAAGCTGGGACTCGTGAACCAGGTCGACAGCCCAGACGCGCCCGCCGACACGGTCCTTTCGTCGGTCCCGGAGGCCGGCAAGAAGCTCGGTTCGGGTGAGTCGGTCGACCTGAGCGTGGCGACCGGCAATGTCGCTGTTCCGAACGTCGTCGGACAGAGCATGGACGCGGCCCGCAGCCTGATCGAGGCACAGCGCCTCTCGGTGCGCATGCTGCCGCGCGATAGCTGCCCGCAGGAGCCGAACCTGCCCGTCATCGAGCAGTCGCTCCTGGGCGCAGCCCCGCAGGCGTCGCAGGTTGAACTGAGTTACTGCGCGGGCTAGCGAGTCTCAGCGCTGGCAGGATCCTGCCGGTCTGAGCCTCGCGCGGCCCGCCCCTAGCCCTCGCGCGCCAGCAGCGGGCTGAGGGTGGCGGCCGTCTCGGCGGCGTTTGCTACGCCGGCCCGCACGAGCCAATTGCCGAGCATGCGGTACCCGCCCTCGGTCAGCACCGACTCGGGGTGATACTGCACGCCGTAGATCGGGAGCTCGCGGTGGCGCAGCGCCATCACGATTCCGGTTGCCGTCTCGGCAGTAATCTCGAGCACTTCCGGAACGGTGTCGCGGACCACGGCGAGGGAGTGGTACCTGGTCGCGTCGAACGGGCTTGCGATGCCCGCGAAGAACGAGTCGCCGGTGTGCGTCACCCGCGACACCTTGCCGTGCATGAGTTCCTCAGCGTGGGTCACCGTGGCGCCCAGCGCCTCAGCGATCGCCTGGTGACCCAGGCAAACCCCGAGCAGCGGAACGCCAGTGCGGAGGGCGATGCCGACCATCGCGATCGAGACGCCCGCCTCTGCCGGGGTCCCGGGGCCGGGCGAGATGAGCACACCGTCGACCTCAGCCACGAGCTGCTCGAGCTCGGCGGCGGACACGTCGTCGTTGCGAATCACCCGCGTCTCAGCACCGAGTTGCTGCAGGTACCCGTTGAGGGTGTAAACGAAGCTGTCGTAGTTGTCGATAACGAGGATCTGAGTCATTGCGTAATGGTCGCTTCCTCCGAGGGCAAGATGCTTGCAACCCACGGGTAGACAAATGTGATGAGAGCGAAGACGAGCCCCGCGGCCGCGGCCGCGAGCACGAAGACGCGGAACCAGGCAGGTCCCGGGAAGAATCGCCAGAGCAGTGAAAACACGTTAGGCCCCCTGACTAATGAGTTCGGTGTACTCCGGCGGGACACCGTCCGCAGCGGGCTGGAAACTCTCGAGCACGGCATAGCTGATCGCGCGCTCGGTGTTGCCCGAGAGTTTCGGGTGGCACGTCGTGAGGGTCAAGATCTGGTCCTCGCCCGCAACCCCGTCGAGCCACGGGAACGGCGACAGGACCTCGCCGGCGCTGGGCAAGACGTATTCGATGTCGCGGAAGCGATAGGTGTACCAGCCGTCGACGGTCTCAATGAAGAGCGGGTCGCCGATGCGCAGGTTCATGATGTCGCGAAAGGGCGTCGTCGCTGGCCCTGAGCGGTGAGCTGCGAAGCCCACGTTCCCTCCGGGCTGCCCGGGCATTTGGGTCTCGGTGTAGCGGCCAATGCCGAGCTCGGGATCGTTCAGCACCTGACTCATGCTGGTGCCCTCTGCGAGTCGATACGCAAAGTCTCGTCCGAATGCGGGGACGCGCAGCACGCCGAACGCTTCTCCCTCTGGCACAACTGCGGTGATCGGGACCACTCCCGGATCCGCGGGCGGCGGCGCCGGGTGCGCTCGCCACTGCGCGCTCAGTTCGTCGGCGATCGCCGCGTTCTGACCCGCCACGACCGTGGTCGTGTACCAGGGCTGCCAGACGAGGTAGCCGAGCGTCGCGACGCCCCCGATGAGCAGCAGCTCGCCGATCACCGTCAACGGGCTCAGGTGCGCGCGACGGCGCTTGCGCTGCGCGCGCCTGGGCTCGGTTGAGGCCTCATTCATGTCGCCATTCTAGGGCCGGGTGGAATGCGCTGTCCGTGGGAGAACCGTGTGCATGTCGCAACGCTCATCGAACCGCTAGACTCTTGCGCATGGCAGCAGCTTCGAAGGACGTCAGCAAGCGTAAGAAGTCAGACGCGATCGCAGAGCAGCGCGCGGAACAGCACTCCGGCGCCGAACAGGCACCGAACCCCGCGTGGTTCAAGCCGGTCATGTTCGGATTCATGCTCGCTGGTCTCATCTGGATCGTTCTGTACTACATCACGAGCGCTTCCCTGTCGCTGCCGATTCCTGCGCTGCAGCAGGGCAACATCTTCGTCGGTTTCGGCCTGGTCCTCGTCGGCTTCCTCATGACGACGCGCTGGCGCTAGCCACACAGACTCGAACGGCCCGCTGATCCGGTTGGATCAGCGGGCCGTTGTCATTGTGCCGCCTGCCCGAGAGTGCCGCTACGCGGACGAGCCTGTGGATGACGCTGGGGACAAATCGGCGGGATCCTGCAAAATCTCCCGTAATTCCGCGGGAGAAACCCTGTGAGTTACACCGGTGTGATTTCCCACAGGGTGTGCACAAACTTGTGGATAACTTTCCACCGGGCAAAATACCTACGTGAGAGCCGAAACCGGCCAGATCAGATAGTAGGCGGCGGCCACCACAACGAGTACGAGCGCGATACCGGTAACCGCGGCAATACGGGCGGCGCGGCGGCGCGGCCCACGCAGGCTCACGTACACACCCATCACGGCCGCGCCGACGACGATGCCGCCCAGGTGGGCCTGCCACGAGATCGCGGTGCCGGGCAAGAAGCCGATGCCGACGTTGATCGCGATCATCACGAAGAGGGTGCGTGCATTGATGTTCGCGGCCCGCAGCGCGACCAGGGTCGCGGCGAGTACGCCAAAGATGGCGCCCGACGCGCCAACAGTGGGCGTGCGCAGTGCTTCGAGCGAGGTGTAGCCCCAGAGCAGCACGGCCGCCGAGCCACCGATGCCTGCGAGCACGTACAGCACGGCAAAGTTGACCCGCCCCACCGCGCGCTCAAGCTCACGCCCGAAAAGCCAGAGCGTGTAGAGATTGAACAGGATGTGGAAGATGGACCCGGTCGAGTGGGTGAACATCGCGGTAACCATGCGCCACGGCTCGAACTGGCCGGGGAGGGAATACACCGGGGCGTACCAGAGCGCGGGGGTGACCGAGGGAATGAGGAGCTGCGCCGCATAGACGAGTACGCACAGACCCATGATCGCGTAGGTCACGACGGGGGTGCCCGTGTCAGCCATCATCCGGCTGCTCGCGCGCACCTTCCGCTTCAGTTGAGTTCCCGCGCCGGGGAGCGTGTCGCGCATGCACTGCGGACACAGCACCCCGACGGCGGAAGCGGTTTGGCAGTCCGGGCAGATCGTGCGACCACACCGCTGGCAGAGCGTAAAGCTGTGCACCTGGGGGTGGCGGTAACACACGTCATTCGGGCCGTACTCGGCCCGTTCTCCGAACTGCGTCACCGGGCTAGGCCTGGGTGATCGTGACGCCGGTGATGACGACGTCCTCGACCGGACGGTCCATGCCGCCGGTGGGGACGGCCTCGATCGCGTCAACAACCGCGCGCGACGCCTCGTCGGCGACCTCACCGAAGATGGTGTGCTTGCCGTTCAGGTGCGGGGTCTGCACCGTGGTGATGAAGAACTGCGAGCCATTGGTGCCTGCGAGGCGGCCCGTCAGGTCGGGGCGCTTGCCGGCGTTCGCCATGGCGAGCAGGTAGGGCTTGTTGAAAACGAGCTCGGGGTGGATCTCGTCGTCGAAGGTGTAGCCGGGGCCGCCGGTGCCGGTGCCCGTGGGGTCGCCGCCCTGCAGCATGAACTGCTGAATGATGCGGTGGAAGATGACCCCGTCGTAGAAGCCCTTTTCGGCCAGGTCGACGAAGTTCTTGACAGTCTTGGGAGCGTGATCCCCAAACAGGTTGATGACGATGTCACCGTGGTTGGTCTGGACGGTCGCTACTGCAGTGTGAGTGGTCATCGTGCAAGTCTACGGGCGCACCCTCTGTGAGTCCCATTGGTTCTTCCTGGGCATTCGTTGGGGTTCCCTGTCGGTTCGCGCAGTTGCTCTCGCCTTGCAGGTGAATCGGTGTAGCGTGGGAAAACACACCGGTCCGGTAGAACCAGCGGAGGATCCCATGGCCCTTTCTCGCAAGCGTCAACGCGAACTCAAGCAGCTGCGGTCACTCGCCGAGAGCGTGCTCGATCAGCAGAAGGAAGTACTGGGCCACGCCGGCACAGTGCTCCACGAAGCAACACGTCAGGCGCGCCACCTCGGCGACGAGGTCGTTGCACCTCGGGTCGGTTCAGCGCTCGACACTGTCCGTCCCTCGGTGGATCGCGGCATCTTTGCCGCCCGCCAGGCCGCGGGTCAGGTGCGCCGAGTCGCGACTCCGGTCGTCGCCGCGGCGCTCGCCAACGCGGTGCAGAAGCTCGATCAGATCGAACAGCACGAGACGGCCAGCGAGCTGCGCCGCTTCGGAGAGCGCAAGGGACTGCTCGCGCCGCAGCGCAAGAAGCGCGGTTTCGGGAGCGTCGTCGCCCTCGGTCTCGGCGTCGTCGCCGCAGCCGGCGTTGGGTACGCAATCTGGCAGGCGTTCCGCACCGACGACGAACTCTGGATTGCCCCCGAGAACGACAGCTAGCGTTCAGCGCGGCGTTGCAGGACAGGATCCTGCCTGCTGCGCGCCTGAGCGACATGAACGGGAGTTCGGCTATTGGCCGGGCTCCCGCCGCTGTTGTACCGTACCCGGGCCGGCATCGTCGGGGTGAGCTGCGCACTTCCCGGCGCATTCTTACTTCCCGGAGCGATCTCCGGCGGGTTCCGACTCCGGCAATGCCAATCTTGCCGAGAAGTGCGACCCACGGCCCCGAGGCCTCCGCGCACCCGAGACCTAGGCGGGTGTGCTGGGACGCGGCACGCGCAGCCCGGCGTGTTCGAGCCCCACGCGCACGAGCGACAGTGTGCGCAGCTCGTGCAGCCGATCGAGCGGGACCCATCGCGCCTCGTCCGACGACCCATCGACCTCGTGCTGCAGGGGCGCGTCCTCGACCTCTGCGCGGTAGATGATGCGGACCGTGTGCAGCTCAGGGTCCGAGCCGTCCTTGATCTCCTCGCGCACGAGCACCCGCGAATCGACACCGAGCAGCTGACCCAGCCGGGCGCGCAGGCCGGTCTCTTCCCAGATTTCCCGCACCGCGGCGTCGCGGGGGTCTTCTCCGGGCTCGAGCCCGCCGCCAGGAAGGGTCCATCCGTGCATGCGACCGCGGCGCCAGTGTGTGAGCAGTAGCTCATCCTCGCGCACAATGACGGCGTATGCCGCGACCCGCGTCTCCATCCCCCGAGCCTAGTGGCGCAAGCGGGTCGGGTGGGCGGCAAAATGTCGGTGGCTGCTGTCAGGATCATGCCGTGCAGGTGGCCGACTCACCCCCACGTCGCTCCGTGCTGCCCCGCCCCAGAGTTATCCACAAGCTGTGCACATTTCTGTGGAGAATCACATCCGTGTAATTTCTTGTCATCCGCGAGTTCCCGGGGAACTCTTCCTGCTGCTGACGCGACGAGCCCAGGCTTCGAGTGGGTTGACCGGTGTGGATAACCGTTGGACGAGGAGACGTTCCGGTGGGTGCAGTCACCTCGGTTGCTGACGTACACGGACTCACGAGATCCTTCGGGAAGTTTCCTCCCGTGCACGGCTTCGATCTGCGCGTCCAGGCGGGTAAGGCACATCGCTTTCTGGGTCCGAATGGGTCGGGAGAGTCCACCACCATTCGCGTGCTGTTCGGGCGGCTTCGCGCCGACTCAGGCACGGTGAATCCTCCGTCGCCCGAGCGACTCTTCCTGCGCCTGTACGAGGCGAAGGAGAGGTCGTGCCTATTGGTGCCGCGTCGACGGGGGGCTGGCAGGCCACGCTGTTCCCGCTGCGCGGCTCGCGCGGGGCCCTGCAGGCGCCGGAATGCACGCTCTAGGTGAATCACCCTGGGTTGGGTGCTGCAGACGCTGCCAGCGGGCGAAAATCGCTGGTGGCCGCGACTTCTCAGCCTGGTGCGTCGCGTTCCTCGTTGTCGGGAAGGTGCGTTGACTCCCTGGCGACATCGATTTGCCGGGTCCCGGCGGCGCGACATCGTGATGTGACCGAGCGGAAAATGGAAAACCCCCAGTTCGGCGAGGAACTGGGGGTAACCGTGGAGCCTGGGAGAATCGAACTCCCGACATCCTGCTTGCAAAGCAGGCGCTCTACCAACTGAGCTAAGGCCCCGATCAAACTGCGATCCGGGGTGGATCTGTTTCTCTTGCGAGAAACGGTGGGGATACCGGGATTTGAACCTGGGACCTCTTCATTATCAGTGAAGCGCTCTAACCAACTGAGCTATACCCCCCTACCGAGAAATAACTCTACCTAACCTGCGGCAGAATTAAAAATCGGCATGGGATCCCGGGCTAGTTGCTCGTGAATCCGAGCTGGAAACCGCCGAGAACCCGCACCAGCAGGTTGTACACGAGCGAGGCGATGGCGCCGAGCGCGGTGCCCACAATCGTGTTCAAAATGCCGACGACGATCGCGAATCCGAAGACCTGCGGGAAGCCGATGATCTGCATCAGGTTGATGTCGTCGCCGCCGACGATGTCCATGAAGATCTCGTTGACCTTCGACAGAGCCCCCGTCTGCAGCAGCACGGTGTAGATCAACACTGTCGCGACGATGCTGACGATCGCGAGGCACAGCGACACCAGGAAAGAGAACTTCACGGCCGACCAGAAGTCGACATAGACGAGCTTCAGGCGTACCTGCTTCGCCGGCGCTTTCTTGCGGGTCTTGCGGGCGAGCTTGTCTGCAACAGTGTTACTCATTCACGTCTTCCTTGTTCTCCGCGGTGCCCTCTGCGTCCGACTCCCCTGCAGGATCGGTTTCAAGGTTGCGTTCCGAGTTTCGGGCGATCCCAATAATACGGTCGGCGTCTGGGAATCGCGCAAACACGACGCCCATGGTGTTCCGGCCCTTGGCAGGAACCTCGGCGACGTCCGAGCGTACGACCTTGCCGCTCGCCAGAATCGCGAGCACTTCGTCGCCCTCGTCGACGATGAGGCCGCCCACGAGATCGCCGCGAGCCTCGTCGAGCTTTGCCACCTTGATGCCGTAGCCGCCGCGCTGCTGCACGCGGTACTCGTCAATCGAGGTGCGCTTCGCGTAGCCGCCCTCGGTGACCACAAAGACGTACCCGCCGTCGCGCAGCACCGAGGCCGACAGGAGGCTGTCGCCCTCGCGGAAGTTCATGCCCCGCACGCCGCTCGTCGAGCGACCCAGCGGGCGCAGTGCTTCGTCCGACGCGGTGAACCGAACCGACATTCCCCGGGTCGAGACCAGCAGCACGTCGCTCGACGCCTCGGTGATGAGCGCCGAGACGAGCTCGTCGCCCTCGCGCAGCTTGATCGCGATGATGCCGCCCGTGCGGTTGGTGTCGTACTCCTCGAGACGCGTCTTCTTCACAAGCCCGTCACGGGTCGCGAGGATGAGGAAGCGGTCCGGATCGAAGTCACGGACGTCGATGATCTGCGTGATCGTCTCCTCGGGCGCGAGCGCGAGCAGGTTCGCGACGTGCTGGCCCTTTGCGTCCCGGCCGCCTTCCGGCGCCTCATACGTCTTCGCACGGTACATCCGGCCGGTGTTCGTGAAGAACAGCAGCCAGTGATGCGTCGTGGTGACGAAGAAGTGCTCGACGATGTCATCGGCGCGCAGCTGCGCACCCTTGACACCCTTGCCGCCGCGGTGCTGCGTGCGGTAGTTGTCGATGCGCGTGCGCTTGATGTAGCCCCCGCGAGTGACGGTGACGACCATCTCCTCTTCCGGGATCAGGTCTTCCATCGACATGTCGCCGTCGTAACCGAGCAGGATGTTCGTGCGTCGCTCGTCGCCGAACTTGTCGACGATCTCGGCCAGTTCGTCGATGATGATCGTGCGCTGCTGCTCGGGCGAGGCGAGGATCCCCTCGAACTCCGCGATCATGGCCTCGAGCTTTGACGCGAGATCCATAATCTTCTGGCGCTCGAGTGCGGCGAGGCGCCGCAGCTGCAGGGCGAGGATGGCGTCGGCCTGAATCTGGTCCACCGAGAGCAGCTTCATAAGGCCCTCGCGCGCCTCGTCGACGGTAGGCGAGCGCCGGATCAGGGCGATCACCGCGTCGAGAGCATCGAGTGCCTTGAGGTAGCCACGCTGGATGTGAGCCTCGGCTTCGGCCTTCTTGAGACGGAAGGCGGTGCGTCGGACAATAACCTCGATCTGGTGCTTGACCCAGGCGGTAATAAAACCGTCCACCGGCAGGGTGCGAGGCACCCCGTCGACGATCGCGAGCATGTTCGCGCCGAAGTTCTCCTGCAGCTGCGTGTGCTTGTACAGGTTGTTCAGCACCACCTTGGCAACCGCGTCACGCTTGAGCACGATGACGAGGCGCTGACCGGTACGACCACTCGTCTCGTCGCGGATGTCCGCAATGCCTTGCACGCGGCCCTCCTTGACGAGGTCCGCGATCTTGATAGCGAGGTTGTCGGGATTCACCTGGTACGGCAGTTCCGTCACCACGAGGCAGGTGCGGTTCTGCAGCTCCTCGATGTTGACGATGGCGCGCATCGTGACCGATCCGCGACCGGTGCGCTGCATGTCGTGGATCCCCTTGGTGCCGAGAATTTGCGCACCGGTCGGGAAGTCAGGCCCCTTGATGCGAGCCATGAGCGCTTCGAGGAGCTCCTCGCGCGTCGCCTCGGGGTGTTCGAGTGCCCAGCGGGCGCCGTCGGCAACCTCACGCAGGTTGTGCGGGGGGATGTTCGTGGCCATGCCGACCGCGATACCCGCTGAACCGTTCACCAGCAGGTTCGGGAAGCGAGCAGGCAGGATCGAGGGTTCCTGCGTGCGACCGTCGTAGTTCTCCTGGAAATCGACGGTGTCCTCGTCGATGTCCCGCACCATCTCCATCGCGAGTGGCGCCATCTTGGTCTCGGTGTACCGAGGAGCAGCGGCGCCGTCGTTGCCGGGAGAGCCAAAGTTTCCCTGCCCGAGTGCGAGCGGGTAGCGCAGGCTCCACGGCTGGACGAGGCGCACCAGCGCGTCATAAATGGCCGAGTCGCCGTGCGGGTGGTACTGGCCCATAACGTCGCCGACCACGCGCTGGCACTTGGAAAATGCCCGGTCAGGACGATATCCGCCATCGAACATTGCGTAGATCACGCGGCGGTGGACGGGCTTCAGCCCGTCACGCACGTCGGGAAGGGCGCGTCCCACGATGACGCTCATGGCGTAGTCGAGGTACGAGCGCTGCATCTCAAGACGCAGGTCAACCTGGTCGATACGGCCGTGAACGGCGTCGCCCGCCTGGGTCTCGTCAGTCTGGTTTTCGCCGTCCATCAGGCTCTCCGAGTCGGGGGTATTAGATGTCAAGGAAACGCACGTCCTTCGCGTTCTGCTGAATAAAGGTTCGTCGGGCCTCGACGTCCTCGCCCATCAGGGTCGAGAACGTCTCATCGGCCTGCGCCGCGTCGTCCATGGTGACCTGCAGAAGCGTCCGCGTTTCCGGGCTCATGGTGGTCTCCCACAGCTCCTGGTAGTTCATCTCGCCGAGGCCCTTGTAGCGCTGGATCCCGTTGTCCTTGGGAATGCGGCGGCCGGCGGCCGCGCCAGCGGCAAGCTGGGCGTCACGCTCGGCGTCGCTGAACACGTATTCGTGCTCGGCGTTGGTCCACTTGAGGCGGTACAGCGGCGGCTGCGCAAGGTACACGTAGCCGAGCTCGATGAGGGGACGCATGTACCGGAAGAGCAGCGTGAGCAGCAGAGTCGTAATGTGCTGTCCGTCGACGTCGGCATCGGCCATCAGAACGATCTTGTGATAGCGCGCCTTGTCGGTGTTGAACTCCTCGCCGATGCCCGCGCCGAACGCGGTGATCATCGCCTGGACTTCAGCATTGCCGAGCGCTCGGTCGAGACGCGCCTTTTCGACGTTCAGGATCTTTCCGCGCAGCGGCAGGATCGCCTGCGTCGCGGGGTTGCGGCCCTGAACGGCGGAACCACCGGCCGAGTCGCCCTCCACGATGAAGATCTCTGAGATCGAGGGATCCTTCGACGAGCAGTCCTTGAGCTTGCCCGGCATGCCGCCGCCTTCGAGAAGCCCCTTGCGCCGCGCAGTCTCACGGGCCTTGCGCGCCGCGAGACGCGCGGTCGCCGCCTGCAGCGCCTTCCGGATGATCTCCTTCGCCGCGTTCGGGTTGCGCTCGAACCAGTCCCCCAGGTGATCGCCGACAACCTTCTGGACGAACGCCTTCGCCTCGGTGTTGCCGAGCTTCGTCTTGGTCTGACCCTCGAACTGTGGCTCCCCCAGCTTGATGGACACGACGGCGGTCAGGCCCTCGCGCACATCGTCGCCCGATAGGTTCTCATCCTTTTCCTTGAGGATGTTCTTCTCCCGCGCGTACTTGTTCACCAGCGTGGTGAGTGCCGCGCGGAAGCCCTCTTCGTGGGTGCCACCCTCGTGGGTGTTGATCGTGTTGGCGTAGGTGTGCACGCTCTCGGTGTAGGCCGTGGTCCACTGCATCGCCATTTCCAGCGAGATGCGACGTTCCTTGTCCTCTGATTCAAAAGCGATGATCTCGTCGTGCACGAGATCGGCACGCTTTGCCGAGTTCAGGTATTGCACGTAGTCCTGGATGCCGTTCTCGTACATGAACGAGTGGTGCGGCTGCGGGGCAGGCTGTTCCTCGCCGTGCTCGTCGATGATGGGATCCTGTGCGCGCTCGTCCGTGAGGTTAATGCGCAGGCCCTTGTTCAAGAAGGCCATCTGCTGGAAGCGGGTCTTGAGCGTCGCGTAGTCGAACTCGATCGACTCAAAAATGGCTGCACTCGGCCAGAAAGAAATCGTGGTGCCCGTGCCATCGCTCGGCTCCCCCTGGGCGAGCGGCGCGTCCGGGACGCTGTCCGTGAAGCTCATGTTCCACGTGAAACCTTCGCGCTGAACCGCGACATTGAAGCGGCTCGACAAGGCGTTTACGACAGAAGACCCCACGCCGTGCAGGCCACCGGAGACCGCGTATCCGCCGCCGCCGAACTTTCCACCTGCGTGCAGGATCGTCAATACGACCTCAACCGTGGACTTTCCCTCAGTCGGGTGCATCGCCACCGGGATGCCGCGACCGTTATCGATGACGCGTACGCCACCGTCGGCCAGGATCGTGACGTCGATGGTGTCGCAGTATCCGGCCAACGCCTCGTCTACCGAGTTGTCGACAATCTCGTACACCAGGTGGTGCAGGCCGCGGGGACCAGTGGAACCGATGTACATACCGGGGCGCTTGCGCACCGCCTCAAGGCCCTCAAGAACCTGGATGTCGCCGGCACCATACTCGTTCTTCGTCTCGGTGCCTTCGGGTTCAGCAGTCATCTCGTGGGTTCCTCATCCGCTCCGCGACGCAGACGGCTTCCGCATGGAGGCGCCTGTCATCAAGCATTGTGTGTTCGGAGCATCACCCGGCAGCTGCACGGAGTCACACTCAATACACCACCCTATCAATTCGGGGGCGCGAAAACCTCGATTTTCGCCCGCTCCGGGCCGAAAAGACGGGGAAATGACGGAACAGCTCGGCTACCCGTAGGTATCGCGCGGACCGCGCCCTTGAACTGATCTGGGTCCGTGTTTCCAAGAGGGCGCACCGGGCCTGATGAAACGAATCTCGCGCACCTGGGCCTCCGGGTGCTCGCGCAACATGCGTGTGATGATCTCGCCACGCAGTCGCCGCAGCTCGGTCGCCCACGCGGTTGAGTCACACTGCACCTGGAGCACGCCATTCTCAATGCGCGTCACCTGCGCGTGGCCGGCCATAGCCTCACCGACCAGCTGCGGCCACTGATCAATCAGGCGGGCCTGCGCGAGCTCGAGCGTCCAGCCCATCGTCGCGGCCTCTCCCGTGATAATGTCCCCCAGCGGGCGCGGGTCGCGGCCAGAAGCAAACGGCTGCGACGCGGTGCGGAGCATCTGCTTGCGTGCACGGGCCTCTTTGGTGAGGGGAATCCCCCGCCAGATTGACTTCGCCCGCCGGTAGCTCTCCGTCGCGAACCCCGGGTCACCAGCGGGACGTGTCACGGCAGTTCACCACTTTTGGCCTGATCAGAGGCCTCTTCTTGAGGAAGTATCAGCGTTGAATCGTGCGCGATAGCTGCCTCAGTTGCCCCTATCTGGGGCGAAGAATCGCTCGACTGAGTTGTGTCAGCGCGATTCTCCGGTGAATTTTGGGCCATTTCGGATTGTGCGCGCGCGTCTGCGTCTTGACGAACCACTCCGGCCTCAACGCGAGCAATGCGCCACGGGACGTCCGCAGGGACATCTGCCTGCACCGCTGCGGTCACGATCACCTGCTCAAAATCACGAACCGCGGCCATGAGTCGACTGCGGCGGCGCTCATCCAACTCCGCGAACACATCGTCCAGAATCACGACTGGATCTCCGTGGCGGGCCTCCGCGCGGAACAATCGCGCAGTAGCGAGACGAAGTGCCAGCGCGAACGACCAGGACTCCCCGTGACTGGCATACCCCTTCACGGGGAGGCCATTCAGCTCGAGAACGAGATCATCGCGATGCGGACCCACCAATGTCAGGCCACGATCGAGTTCCGCAGTGCGCACCGCATCGAGTGCCCTCCGAAATGCAGCTGAGATTGTTTCACGTGAAACACTCCCCGCAATACCTGCAGCCCCTACTCCCCCAGCGAGAGCTGTTTCACGTGAAACATCGGCACCCTTGGACAGTGCGGCCGCAATTGAGCTCGCGATATGCATTGTGGGGCGGTGATCGTTTTCGACGAGCGCGGCGTATCCCAACGCAAGTGGTTCAGCGAGATCGCGAACGAATCGTGCGCGTTCTGCGACTATTCGACTCCCGAGGTCGATGAGCCGTTCGTCCCAGACGTCCAGCGTCGCGCGCACGGCATCCTTCTTCCCCGTGGATCGCGCGGACTTGAGGAGCGCAGTGCGCTGCCGCACAACGCGTTCGTAATCAGCGATGACGCCCGCCGCTGCCGGAATTCGGGCAACGAGCCCCTCGTCGAGGAACCTCCTGCGAATGCCTGGATCTCCCCGAACCAGCGACAGATCCTCAGGCGCGAACACGACCGACGAAAAGTACTGTGTGATCTCCCTGGGTTTCGTGCCGTTTCGGTTGATCTGGGCGCGATTGGGCCGGTCCCGGTTGAGCTGCAGCTCTAGCAGAGCGTCGCGATCGGTAAGCTGCACCCGCATCCGCATCACAGCAGAGTCCGCGCCAGCGCGAATGAGCGGTGCGTCGCTCGTCACGCGGTGAGAGCTCAATCCGGCAAAATAAGCGATCGCCTCGACGAGGTTCGTCTTCCCCTGCCCGTTGCGCCCCAGCAGCAGGTTCGCCCCAGGCGACAGCTCGAGCTCAGCGGCTTCGTAGTTGCGATAGTCCGAGAGCGTGAGATGTACGACCCGCACTGGACTCCTTAGCGGAGCAACAGGTTTGGCTGCAGCAGGTACCGGAAGCTCTCGTCAGACGCCTCATCCTTGCTTCGTTGGCTCGTAATGAGCACGGGCCCAGGCTTAGATGGGTTGTCGGTGCGGGTAAATGCGATTCTCGCGAACTCAGAGTGTGTCGAGCGTAGCCCGTCAAGCAGGAACTGCGGCTTGAGAGAAACGGTCATCTCCTCGCCGGCAAGATGCGCATCGATCGTCTCGGATGCCTGCGCAGTCTCAGAACCGGCGGCTTCAAGGGTGACACTCCCCTCACGGAAGCTGAAGCGCAGTGCGGCCTCGCGCTCGAGGACGAGTCCGACACGATTCGTCGCCTCAATGAGATCCGCGGTGTTCACCACGGCGTAGTTATCTACGGTCTCCGGGAAGAGTCGGCGAACGGGCGGATAATTGCCCTTGATAAGCAGCGAAGTCACGGTCTTGTTGCCCCCGGTGAACGCGATGAGCTCGCGCTCGTCGTTGCGCACGATCGAGACCTGCACCTGTCCGCTGGAAGCGAAGGTCTTTCCCACCTCGGTGACAATCTTGGACGGGACGAGGGCCGTGAGCTCTTCTCCGCCGTTGGAGTTCTCCCAGTCGATACCGCGAATAGCGACGCGGTAGCGGTCTGTAGCGGTGAGCGTCAGTGAATTCTGGGTGACCTCGAACTGCACACCCGTGATGACGGGGGTCACGTCGTCCTTGGACGCGGCGGCGCCGACCTGCGAGACCGCATCCGCAAAGGCGTCTGCGGGCACCAGGCCCGAGACGGTGTCTACGCGGGGAATCTGCGGATACTCCTCCACGGGCATCGAGGGGAGGCTGAAAGATGCGGAACCGCACTTGACCGTTACCCTGCCATCCAGCAGCGTGATGATGACGTCTGCTTGCGGCAAGCGGTTGGCAATATCACCGAGCAAACGGCCCGATACGAGCGCGCGACCCGGCTCCTGAACATCAGCGGTGACGACCGTGCGTGACGACACTTCGTAGTCGAATGAGGAGATGGTAATCTCGCCGGCACTCGCCTCGATCAGCGCCCCACTGAGCAGCGGCTGCGTCGGACGCTGCGGGAGCAACTTCACTGCAAACGAGACCGCCTCGCTGAAAACATCGCGGTTGACGGTGAAACGCATACGCTGCTCCTCGTTCTGGTCAGTGGGTACGTGAATGGGGTCACAAATTGTGACCAGTCCTCACGGCTTCACAATCTTTGCATACTCCCGGAGGAAGGGGCACCCAACTTCTTGTCAGGGCCCTCGGCACTGGGTGTGATCGAGCGCCCCCTAAATTACAGAAATCTTGTTAACAGTGTTAACGCCTGTGGAAACTGTGGATAACTCTGCCGAGGCCAGTCGGCGACTGGGAACCACACGCTTGTGACTTGTGAGTGGCCTGTGCACGCGGCCACTTCCGCGGAATGATGCGGATCCGCCCGCAGGAGCTGATTGCACAGGCAGGGGGCAGTAATCCACATCTTTTGGTGACTTGTCCGGAGTTATCCACAGGGGGCCTGTGGACTGTGGACAAATCGGGGCTGTTAACGCGTGCCTTGCTTGATGCGTGTGGTGAGCTCCGTGACCTGGTTGTAGATCGAGCGACGCTCCGCGATCAGCTGCGAGATCTTCTTGTACGCGTACATCACGGTCGTGTGATCGCGACCGCCGAACAGCTGACCGATCTTCGGAAGTGACAGGTCAGTCAGGTCTCGGCATAGGTACATCGCGATCTGCCGAGCAGTCGCGATCTGTTGCGCGCGCGACGAGCCGTAGAGGTCATCGATCGAGAGCGAGAAGTAATCTGCCGTGACCGTGATGATGTCACTCGGCTGAATCTCGTTGTCCTCATCCAAGGTAATGAGGTCCTTGAGCACCGTTTGCACGAGCGCCATGTCGATCGCCTGCTGGTTCAGGCTGGCGAATGCCGTCACTCGGATGAGGGTTCCCTCAAGCTCGCGAATATTCGACGTGAACTTGGTCGCGATGAACTCAAGAATCTCATCGGGCACGTGCAGCTTCTCGCGCTGGGCCTTCTTGCGCAGGATAGCGATGCGCGTCTCGAGGTCAGGTACCTGAATGTCAGTGAGGAGACCCCATTCGAAGCGAGACAGCATCCGCTCCTCGAACCCCGTCAAATGCTTGGGCTGCACGTCGCTCGTGATGACGACCTGCTTGTTGTGGTCGTGCAGGGTATTGAACGTGTGGAAGAACGCTTCTTGCGTCTCAGCCTTGCCCTGGAGGAACTGAATATCGTCGATCAGGAGGATGTCCACGCTCCGGTACTTCGCATGGAACTTGGCACCCTGGTTGTTGGCGATTGAGTTGATGAAGTCGTTGGTGAAATCCTCGGAGCTGACGTAGCGCACGCGCACGCCGTTGAACAGTTCCTTGGAATAGTGGCCAATTGCGTGCAGCAGGTGGGTCTTGCCGAGGCCCGAGTCGCCATAGATAAAAAGTGGGTTGTACGCCTTTGCGGGCGCCTCGGCTACGGCGAATGCAGCTGCGTGCGCGAACCGGTTCGACTGTCCGATCACGAAGCTCTCAAACCGGTACTTCTCGTTGAGCTGGCTCTCTTCGCGATTTGACGTATCCGCATGGCGCCCAAACGGCTCGACGGGAATCGGCCGCGACGGCGCCGGATCGGTGAAGGGTGAATCACTCAGTCCGCGCTGATCGCCACCGGCATCAGACTCCTCCCCCGGGACATCGAGTTCGAAGTCCGGCTGCGCATCAGGGTCCACAATGACGACAAACGTCTCGACCTCGGCGGCTTCAGGAAGCTTCGCGATCTCCGCCATGATGATCGGGCGCAAGCGCGACTCCAGGATCTGGAGGGTGAACTCGTGCTGCACGGCCAGATAGATCGCGCCTCCGCCAATTCCGCGAGGAACGGCAAGTGCCAATTGGCCAATCAGGGACGGCGGAACCGTCGGGTCGTCCGTGATTACCCGAATCACGTGCGCCCAAATGCGCCGTACGTCGTCCTCAGTCACGCCTTCTCCTGGCTCTTCACGCTCCGACTATCGAAGCTCATCCCCAAGGTTATCCACAAGCAAACCTACGGAAACCTGGGCGACACAGAAAATTATCCACCACCTGGGGATAACTTGGAGTCCACGCTAACCACGCCGTACGCACCAGGCAAGTCGTGAAATTGCGACTCGCCGATTTGCCTACGAGAGAAATGCCGCACGCGGATGGTATTTGCGCGCTGACGCGCCTCACATTGACGGGGCCGGCATTTCGGCGTAGTGTTAACGCTTTGTATGGGCCTCTCGTGCCCGTTCCGATTTCCTGGTCATCTGCGGCTGGGTGTTTTAATTCCACGCAACGGAGAGTTTCATGAGCAAGCGCACGTTCCAGCCCAACAACCGCCGCCGCGCCAAGGTGCACGGCTTCCGCCTTCGCATGCGCACCCGTGCGGGTCGCGCGATCCTCGGCGCACGTCGCGCCAAGGGCCGCACGAAGCTCTCCGCGTAACTGACGCTTCACTCGAACCCGAACGATCGTGCCGTCGAGGCAACATCGAGTCACGCGGGGTGACGAGTACCGAAGCATCGTCCGTAAGGGCCGCCGCGTGGGAGGTGCATATTGCATCACCCACGCGGTTTTGCGTTCCCCGGAGGATCCTGCACGTTTCGGATACATCGTTACGAAGGCGGTGGGCAACGCGGTCACGCGAAATCTTGTGCGCCGCCGCCTGAAGGGCATCACTGAGGCCCTGCTGCACGATGGACTCACCGGGGTGGACGTAGTATTTCGCGTACTCCCTGCCTCTTCAGATGTGCCATACGCGAGAATGGCAGACGAAGTCGGTCGGGCAGTACGCCGCGTGGTTGCAGAGAGGAATCAGTGACGCAGATGAATGTCGCCACGTTTCTTTGGCTGCTCCCCCGCAACGCGGCGATCACCATCATGAAGGTCTATCGACGCCTGATCTCTCCGCTCTACGGTGAGGTCTGTCGGTACTACCCCTCGTGCTCGCGCTACTCGCTTGAGGCGTACCAGCAGCACGGGTTTGTTCGCGGCGTCTGGCTGACCATCCGCCGACTGCTTCGCTGCAATCCCTTTTCCGCGGGCGGGATCGACGACGTTCCCACACCGCTGAACCCACACTTCCGTACGAATACTCACGGTTTTGTCTGTGCACATGGGGCAACCGTCCCAGAGCCTGCTGCCGTTACCCGAAAGGTGTAGTCCACAGATGGATTTCTTCGAGACCATACTCTGGCCGCTGCGCTGGCTCGTCGAGAGCGTGCTCGTTCTCTGGCACCAGCTCTTCACGTGGCTCGGCATGGATCCTGCAAGTGGGCTCACCTGGGTCTTGGCGATCCTGGGCGTCGTCGTCGTGGTGCGCTCAGCACTGATCCCACTGACGGTGCGCCAGATCAAGTCGCAGCGTCGCATGATGGACATGGCGCCGCAGCTGAAGAAGGTCCAGGACAAGTACAAGGGCAAGAAGGATCAGTTCTCGCGTGAGGCTATGAGCCGCGAGACCATGGCGCTGTACAAGAAGCACGGGACGAACCCGTTCGCTTCCTGCCTGCCGATCCTGCTGCAGATGCCGGTCTTCTTCTCGCTCTTCTACGTGCTGCGCCACGCCTCGGACAACCAGCCGGGCATCGGCCTGATGAACGAGAGCCTCACAGCGAGCTTTAACGCCGCATCCATATTTGGCGCCCCGCTCAAGATGACGTTCACGCAGGGCTGGGAGGCCGGGCAGACCCCGGTCGTCATTATGCTCGGGATCATCGTCATCCTGATGATCGCCTCGCAGTTCTTCACGCAGCTGCAGATCGTCTCGAAGAACGTCTCGGACGAGACCAAACAGTCGCCGATGTACCGCCAGCAGAAGATCATGCTGTACATCATTCCCTTCATGTTCCTCTTCTCCGGCGTCGCATTCCCGCTCGCGCTGAACATCTACTGGTTCTCTTCCAACATCTGGACCATGGCACAGCAGTTCATCGTGATCCGGAACATGCCGACCCCGGGCAGTGACGCATACCGCGCCCGCCAGGAGCGCCTGCGGGCGAAGGGCAAGCTCACGGATGATGCGACCCCCGAGGAAGTTGCGGAAGCCGCGCGTCAGGTGGGCCAGCGTCAGCAGCCGGTGAGCGCGAAGCGCGCGAAGAAGGGCGGGAAGAAGGCATGACCGCGATCCCGGAGACCCCGGCCGGCGAGCCGAGCCTGAGTGAACTCGAGGCCGAGGGCGACCTTGCCGCCGATTACCTTGAGGCGTTGCTCGACATCACCGATCTCGATGGAGACCTCGACATTGACGTCCGCAATGGGCGCGCGTACCTGTCGATCTCGGGCAGCGAGGATCTTGATCGCCTCGCGACTCCCGATACCGTGCAGGCGCTGCAGGAGCTGAGCCGCCTTTCGGTGCAGGCCCGTACGGGACGCTTCTCCCGTCTCATCCTCGACGTCGCTGGATCGCGTGAGGCACGCACCTCAGAACTCCAGCGTCTGGTCGACCACGCGATCGCGGCCATTGCCGCCGGCCGCGCCGAGATCGAGCTTGAGCCGATGTCGTCCTACGAACGCAAGCTCGTGCACGACTACGTCGCCGAGCGCGCCCACCACTCGGAGTCGCGCGGGGAAGGCCGGGACCGCCGTCTCGTCATCCGCCCGATCGCGGCCAGCGACTCGGTCGCCGAGTAGTTTCACGTGAAACGATGACTCACGACGACGCACCCCGAGTGACGCCCGAAGGCCACGACGCCATTCCGGTCGAAGCAGAGCCGGCAGCGGCCGCTGTGCTGGCGGGTGACCGGCTTCCGGTCCTGCGGCAGTTCGCCGAGGACCTCGGTCGCCGCGGCGAAGAGCTCGGCCTCATTGGTCCGCTCGAGCCCCCGCGTCTCTGGACGCGGCACCTACTGAACTCGGCACTGCTCGCCCCGCTCATTCGATCGGGAGCACGCGTCGCCGACATCGGCACGGGTGGCGGCATGCCGGGGCTGGTTCTCGCCATCGTGCGGCCCGATGCGGAGTTCGTGCTCATCGAGCCGATGGAACGCAGGATCGCGTGGCTGGACGAGCAGATCGACCGCTTGGGCCTCGAGAACGTCCGCACGCAGCGTGGCCGAGCCGAAGAATTCCACGGCGGCGCGGTGGAGGTCGATCAGGTTACGGCCCGAGCGGTCACCGCGCTTCGCACGCTCGTCCCCCTCACGGCTCCCCTGCTGCGCGACGGCGGCGAGTTCCTGCTGCTGAAGGGCGCGAGTGTCGAGGCGGAGATCGAGTCGGCGCGGAAGGCGATCGCCAAGTACAAGCTCCGCGACGCGCGCTTCGAGATTCTCGGCGAGGGACTTCTTGCTGAAAGTACGCGCGTCTTTCGGGCTACAGTAGAGCGAGGCTCACGCGGCGCGTGAGCCCTGTCGTTTTCAGCTGACAAACGGCCGCCGCGCGGCGCACGAGGAACTAATGACAGAAGTCGAGAGCACACCGCTGGGGAATCACCTTGCGGACAAAGTTCGGCGTCGCCGTAAGTTGGAGGCCACGAACTCGCCGTTGCCCGCGCGTACTCGCGTCATTACGGTCTCGAACCAGAAGGGCGGCGTGGGGAAAACCACCACGACCGTCAACCTTGCCGCGGCGCTCTCGCGCCGGGGGGCGAACGTGCTCGTGATCGATCTCGACCCTCAGGGGAACGCCTCGACCGCGCTCGGCGTCGAGCACCGGCCCGAGGTGACAAGCGTCTACGACGTGCTCCTCGGCGACGCCACCATCGCGGACGCCATCCAGCAGGCGAGCGACAACGATCACCTGTTCTGCGTGCCCTCGACGATTCACCTTGCCGGCGCTGAGATCGAACTCGTCTCGCTCGTCGCCCGGGAGCAGCGCCTGCGTACCGCGGTACAGAGCTTCCTCGAGGACCCCGAGCACAATTTCCACTACGTCTTCATTGACTGCCCGCCGTCGCTCGGCCTACTCACGGTCAACGCGTTCGTCGCTGCCGATGAGGTACTCATTCCGATCCAGTGCGAGTACTACGCGCTCGAGGGGCTGAGCCAGCTGCTCGGCAACATTGCGCTGATCGAGAAGCACCTGAATCCGACCCTTCGGGTCTCCACGATCCTGCTCACCATGTACGACTCACGAACGAATCTCGCCCAGGAAGTCGCCGAGGAAGTGCGCACGCACTTCCCAGCCGAGACCCTGGCTGTGGCGATCCCTCGTTCAGTGAGAATCTCGGAGGCACCGAGCTACGGGCAGACCGTGCTCGCCTACGACCCCTCGTCGACCGGCGCGCTCGCTTATCTCGAGGCGGCGGCCGAAATGGCCGAGCGGAGCAACACTTCCCCCGGTCGCGGGATCGACGAGCAGATTGAAGGAGCGTAACGATGGCCACCAAGAAGCGAAGCGGACTCGGTCGAGGCATTGGCGCGCTGATTCCGCAGTCCCCCAGCGAGGGTGAGCGACCGGTAGACGTGTTCTTCCCGTCAAATTCTGTGGCCGCCAAGGCTGAGCCGAGCGCCGAGATCGAAGTGCCCGACGACGAGCACACGCTCCGCGAGGTGCCCGGCGCGACGCTCATGCACCTCTCGCCGCTGGACATTGTCCCCAACCGGGTGCAGCCTCGCACCGAGTTTGACGAGGAAGCGCTCAGCGAGCTCACGCACAGTGTGCGCGAGTTCGGCGTGCTCCAGCCCATCGTGGTCAGGGCCATCGAGCCGGCGCCCGCGAAGGGCGAGCCCCGCTTCGAACTCATCATGGGTGAGCGCCGCCTCCGAGCCAGCAAGCGAGCCGGCCTCACCGAGATCCCCGCGATCGTGCGCAGCACGGCCGACGAGGACATGCTGCGCGACGCGCTGCTCGAGAACCTGCACCGCGCTCAGCTGAACCCCCTGGAAGAGGCATCGGCCTATCAGCAGCTGCTCGCTGACTTTGGGATCACGCAGGAACAGCTGGCGCAGCGCATTGGACGATCGCGCCCGCAGATCACGAACACGATCCGGCTATTGCAGCTTCCCGAGACTATTCAGTCGCGTGTCGCTGCCGGGGTGCTCTCGGCGGGGCACGCGCGCGCGATTCTCGCCCTGACGGGCGACGATATCGCGATGACCCATCTCGCTGACAAGATCGTCAACGAGGGCCTGTCTGTCCGCGCCGCTGAGGCGGTGGCGAGTGACACCCGCCCGAAGCGTCCCAAGCCTCGTCCGGGAGGCCGCCTCGGTCAGCTTGCCGAGATCGGTGAGCGCCTCGGGGATCGCCTAGACACTCGGGTGAAGGTGAACTTGACGGCCAAGAAAGGCCAGGTCGTGATCGAGTTCGCGACGATTCAAGACCTCAACCGGATCCTGCACGAGCTCGGCGACCCCGGATTTAGTTAGGCCTCTCCCGGGACCCGTACGGGTGTGCTTGACTGGCGACATGAGCGAAGAATTCAGAGTCGTTTCTGCGGAACGCGAAGTGTCCGCTGACGCGGAGACCGTGTTTGAGCTGATTGCCGACCCCGCCCAGCAGCCCCGGTGGGACGGCAACAACAACCTGTCATCGGCCGCCCCCGGCCAGCGAGTTCGAGCCGCCCACGACGTGTTTGTGATGACGAACGTAGGCGATCGCGTGCGCGAGAACCGGGTGGCCGAGTTTGCCGAGGGTCGGCTTATCGCCTGGCTGCCGGCGCCCGTGGGCGAGGCGGCCCCGGGCCACCTCTGGCGCTGGGAGATCGAGCCGCTCCCCGAGAACCGAGTGCTCGTTCGGCACACCTACGACTGGACGCAGCTGCATGACCCGGGCCGCATGGAGCGGGCGCGCGCGACGACGGCCGAGAACCTTCGAGCGTCGATCGATCGGCTGGCAGCTCTCGCCGAGAGCGCGTAAGCGAGAAAAGAGGGGCCAGTCCCACTTGGACCGGCCCCTCTTTTGCGAGTTCTGTTGGTTAGAGGACGCCCGCGAGCTGCTTCTCGATCATCAACTTGGGCTGGGCCCCGATGATTTCGAGGACCTCAGCGCCGTCCTTGAACACCTTCATCGCGGGGATGGAGGTGATGCGGTACTGGGCGGCGAGGTTCGGGTTCTCGTCAACATTGAGCTTGACGACGCGCAGCTTGCCCTCCTGCTCGATCGAGATCTGATCGAGGATCGGCGCGACGGCGCGGCACGGGCCGCACCAGACTGCCCAGAAGTCGACCAGCACGGGGATGTCGCTCTGCAGGACGACCTGGTCGAAGGTGCCCTCGTCGACGGTGATTGCGTTGGACATGCGAACTCCTTATGGGTGGGTCGGAAACTATGCGGTGGCGCCGGCGGGAACCGACTCGGCGAGCGCCGCGAGGAAGTGCTCGGCGTCGAGGGCCGCGACCGTGCCGGACGCGGCAGCCGTGATTGCCTGCCGGTAGCTGGGATCGATGACGTCGCCGGCGGCAAAGACGCCGGGAACCGAGGTGCGAGAACTGCGCCCGTCAACCGCGATCGTGCCGTCGGCCGTGAGGTCGAGGACGCCGTGAATGAGCGCGGTGCGCGGGTCATTGCCGATCGCGATGAAGAGTCCCTCGAGCGCGAGCTCGCTCACCTCGCCCGTGACGGTGTCGCGCAGCGTGACGCCCGTGACCGAGTCGTCCCCGGAGATACCCTCGACGCCGGCGTTCCAGATGAACTCGATCTTCTCGTTGTCGAATGCCCGCTGCTGCATGATCTTCGACGCCTTGAGCTCGTCTCGGCGGTGAATCACATAGACCTTCTTGGCGAAGCGAGTGAGGAACGTCGCCTCTTCCATCGCCGAGTCGCCGCCGCCCACGACCGCGATCGTCTTGTCGCGGAAGAAGAACCCGTCGCAGGTGGCGCACCACGAGACACCGTGCCCCGAGAGGCGATCTTCGTCAGTGATGCCGAGCTTGCGGTAGGCCGAGCCGGTCGCAAAGATCACCGAGGCGGCCTCGTGCACAGTGCCGTCCGAAGTGGTGACCTTCTTCACGTCACCCGAGAGATCGAGTGAGGCGACGTCGTCGTATGCGACCTTCGTGCCGAAGCGCTCGGCCTGCGCCTGCATCTTCTCCATGAGCTCAGGCCCCTGGATCCCCTCGGGGAAGCCGGGGAAGTTCTCGACATCGGTCGTGTTCATCAGCTCACCGCCAGGCTCTACCGAGCTCGCGAACAGCAGCGGCTCAAGACCGGCGCGCGCCGCGTAGATTGCCGCAGTGAACCCTGCCGGGCCGGAACCGATGATGATGATCTGGTGCATGCGTTCTCCTCGTGAAGCGTCGCGCGCCTGCGCGAGTTCGAAGACCCGCGTCAGGCGACTGGGGGCTCCGTTGGGTGTAACTCATCCTACGGCTCGACTATTCCCGGATCCTCAGCCGACGTACGGGAGCGACGCCGGATACTGCGCCAGATGCCAAATCCGAAGAAAGCGGCGGTGAGGACGGCGAGCGAACCCAGGGCCACGGTCTCCCAGCTGCTGCGGATGGAGATCGCGAGCAGGCCGCTCGTGACGACCTCACCGCCGCTGGCGGCCGTCAGTTCGACCTCGAGACCGGACTCGCCGGACGAGACTCTGGTGCGCACCGGCACCAGGATGTTGGTGCTGCTCTCGCTCGGAATGAGCGCGGGCTTCAGGTCCTCGCCAGTCACGACAAGTGCGGCGTTGGTGGGGACGACCTCGGCGACGAGGAGGGCGTCGAAGGGCAGGGTATTGCGCACCTGGATCGGCACGCGCGACGTGGTCCCGACCAGCTGCGTGTGGGTCGAGGTCACGACGCGCACACCGTTCAGTGTCTCGGCGTCGCGTTCGGCGGCACGCTGCGCCGCGGACGCGAAGTTGGCGTCGGGTGTCGTGTAGCGGGCGCTGAACAGCTGGAGTAGGCGAACGCGCTGCAGGTCGATGAGGTACTCGGGCGCCACGAGCACCCGCGAATAGTCGAGCACCTGTGGTTCACGGGCGACAGCCTCGCCGAGGGCGGCGATTCGTTCAGGAGACGCTGCTTCGGCGGCGGGCGTGAGCGTGACGGCGCCCTCAGGGAGCTCCCCCGGCGCGACCGGTTCGACCCACGGCAGCGCCGACAGCGTATTGACCAAGTCGACCGCGTAGGGCGACTCCGGGGTCGCGGCGCGATCGAGGGCGACGACGGTGCCCGGGTCGCCCGCCTGGGCACGCAGTACCAGGAGCGCGCTCGTGCGAGCGACGCCCGAGCGGTGACCGGTCTCGTTCTCGGCGGTCAGCGCCGTGCGAGCAGCCGCGTCGAGCGATGCGTCCGAGACGAGGTACTCGACCCCGTTCAGCGTCCCGCGCGCCGCGCCGCCCGCGACCGAGACGTTCTCGCCCGAAGCGATCACCCGGGAGTAGCCGTTGCGCCCGAGGAGGTCGAGCACCTTGGGGGTAAGACTGTCCGACGCCGGCCACGCAGTGCCGGGCAAGGTGGTCGCAACAGTGGTCAGCTCGGCGAGGCTGGGCACGCCAATCGGCTCAGGGTCCGGCGCCGGTTCGTCGGGGGGGCCGTCAGTCGGACTCGGCTCGGCGGGAGTTTCGGCAGGATCCTGCCCCGCGAACGTCCCAAAGCGGGTCGCAAAGGAGAGGCCTTCAGGGGCGAGCATGCGCGAGAACCCGAGCGCCGCCTGGGCGGAGGGATCAGCGTCGGCAAATTGCAGGGCAAAGGTCGAAGCGCTCGTCAGACCCAGTCGCTCAACAAAGCTCTGTGCGGAGGCGGAGGCCGATTCGCCGTAGACGCGCACGCCAGCCACCACACGTGGGTCGATGGCAAGCGTCGCGCCGCGCTGCTCCGCGGTGTTCAGGAGCTCGTCGAGCTGCGACCCGGGACCCATGAGTTCGTCCAACTGACCGCGTCGCGGCAGGCTCGGGATGCTCTCGGGAAGGATCATCGGCACGATGGTCGTCAATTGCACCCGGGTGAGCCCGCCCGCGCCGCGCCAGACGATAGGGGCGGTGGTGGAGAGTTCCGGTGTGTCGCTGTCGGCATCGGGCACGATCTGGGCAGAGACGCGGTACACGCCAGCGTCGGAGGCCGTGGTCAGCGGCCACTCTGCGCGCGGGACCGCGAGGCTGACGAGGCGCCCCTCCCCCGCGGGCACGGTCGGGGTCTCCGCCTCGAGCAGCGTGAGCGCAGTCTCGATGGGGAACTCCGCGTCGAGCCCAGCCTCGCCGGTGATTCGAATCGGGTCGAGGGCGAGCTCGACCCGAGACGCGGCGAGCTCGGTGTCGCCCGGATTCTCGAGCCACAGCTCAAACTCGGCCGACTCGTCGTTGCTGAGGAGCGCGGGGCGGACAGGGGCGAGCGTGAGGACCGGGGACGGCTGGGTCTTCGCTACCTCCGCGGCGCGGGTCGCTGTGTGCTGCGCCGACTGCCCAACGGCGCCCGCGGGCGGGGTCGCATTGCCGAGCGCGAACGTGCCGAATGCGACGGTGCCCAGGGCCAGCGCCACGGCGAGTACCCCGGCGCCGACGCGAGATCGGGCGCGCCTGGCAGCGGGTGCACCGGAGGGGGTGCCGAGAGGGCCGCGTTCGAGCATCCCCCCAGTGTACGAGTGGTGTCCGCGCAGGGGCTGTCGGCCACGGGTACGATCGCGCATTCCCGCTTCGCGACTACGCTTGAGGGATGCACTCCCTCGCCGAATCCCTCGACGCACTGCGCGAAATCGCCGAGTCCCGACCGGTCAAGGCACTCGCCGAAGCCTTCGCCGCGGCAGGACACGAGTTCGCGCTGGTGGGTGGCCCCGTCCGCGACGCCCTCCTGGGACGCCGTGTGTCCGATCTCGATTTCACGACTTCGGCCCGGCCAGACGAGACCCGAGCCATTCTCGAGACCGTCGCCGCGAAGACGTGGGACGTCGGCCGCGCATTTGGCACGATCGCGGCCAGGGTGCACGGTGAGACCGTCGAGGTCACCACGTATCGCGCTGAGCTCTACCGCGACGACTCGCGCAAGCCTGAGGTCACCTTCGGCGACACCATCGAGGGCGACCTCGTGCGGCGCGACTTTACGATCAACGCCCTCGCGCTGATGCTGCCCTCACTCAAGCTGGTCGACGTCTCGGGTGGCGTTGACGATCTCCTTGCGGGCAGGATCAAGACCCCGGGCTCCGCGGAATCCTCGTTCACGGATGACCCGCTGCGCATGCTGCGCGCCGCGCGCTTCTCTGCGCAGCTCGGCTTTGTGGTCGAGGACGACGTGCGGGACGCGATGGTGGAGTTCGCGCCGCGGCTCGAGATCGTCTCGGCCGAGCGGATCCGGGACGAGCTCCTGAAACTGCTCGCGACCGATCGCCCGGCAGCAGGGATCCGGCTGCTGGTAGACACCGGCCTTGCCGACCGCTTCCTGCCCGAACTCAGCGAGTTGCGGGCGACCCAGGACGACCACGGCCGGCACAAGGACGTCTACGAGCACAGCCTGACCGTGCTCGAACAGGCGATTGGGCTTGAGATCGCGCGGCGCACCGACCCCGACGCCGGCCCGGATCTCGTCTTGCGTCTCGCCGCGCTTCTGCACGACATCGGGAAGCCGTCGACGCGAAAGTTCGAGCGGGGTGGAGTCACCTTCCACCACCACGATCTCGTCGGCGCCAAGCTCGCGCGGAAGCGGCTGCGCGCGCTGCGCCTGGACAATGAGACGATCGCCTCGGTCGCGCGCCTCATTGAGCTGCACCTCCGGTTCTTTGGCTACAGCGACCAGCAGTGGACCGACTCGGCGGTGCGACGCTACGTTCGTGACGCGGGTGCCGAGCTCGATCGGCTGCACATCATCACGCGGGCGGACGTCACCACCCGGAACCGTCGCAAGGCCGAACGCTTGGAGTTCGCGTACGACGACATCGAAGCGCGCATCGTGACGCTCGCCGAGGAGGAGGAGCTCGCGGCGGTGCGTCCCGAGCTCGACGGCGAGCAGATCATGGCTCTGCTCGGGATCGGCCCGGGGCGTGATGTCGGTGAGGCCTACCGCTATCTCCTCGAAGTGCGTCTCGATGAGGGGCCGATTGGTGAGGAAGCCGCAGCCGACCGGCTGCGGGACTGGTGGAATGCGCGTCGAGCGGAGCAGGGATGAATGAGGCAATGAACATCGCTGAGTGGTTTGGCGGCGCGGAGCGGATCCTGTTCGTCCATGCGCACCCCGACGATGAGTCACTCGCCACGGGCGGGACTATCGCGGCGCTTTCCGCAGCGGGTCGGGACCCCGGCGTCGTCACGCTGACGCGTGGCGAACAGGGCGAGCTCTCCCCCGGCACCGAGCTCGACGAGCCGCTCGCAGACCATCGCGCGGGCGAACTCGCGGCGGCGCTCGCGGCGTTGGGCGTGCGTTCACACGCGTTCTTGGGCGAGCTGCCCGCCCGCAGCGCGCAGCTGCCCCCGCGTCGGTACCTCGACTCAGGCATGTCTTGGGGGCCCGACGGACGGGCGACTGCCGCGGCCGACATCGACGAGGCTGCGCTCACCCGGGCCTCCGCGAGCGAGGCGCTCGCCGACCTCGTTGCGGTCGCCGACGCGTGGGACATCGACGCCGTCGTGAGCTACGACGCAATGGGCGGCTACGGCCACCCCGACCACGTGTTTGCGCATCGCGCCGGCCGCGCGGTGGCCTTCGGCCTCGACGTCCCCTTCTGGGAGATCGTGGTCGACCCGCTTCGCCCCGCGGGCGAGATCGGCTCAAGCCCCGTGCACACCTACGACGTTTCGCCGTGGCTGGACCAGAAGGTCGCGGCACTCGGCGCTCACCAGACCCAGCTGAGCCTCGAGGGTGAGGTGATCACGCACGTCGGCGGCCAGAAAGATCTGGTTGCTCCGCTCGAGTACTTCCGTAGACTCGAGGCACCCGACGGACGGAGATCCTGATGACGCAGCTGCCACCGGACCCGCACTTCCCGGCTGCTCCGGGGCAGCCGGTTCCCCCGCGTCCGCCCGTCCAACAGGTTCCTCCCGTGCCGCAGTACGCCGCCCCGCCGCCGCACTCCCCCGGCCAACCCCCGCAGTACGCCGGCGCCCCCGTCCCTCCCGGCCAGCCACCCCGTCGCGGTCTGCCCGCCTGGGCGTGGGTGGTGATCGGCCTGTTTGCGGCACTCTTCATCGGGCTCATTGTCGCGATGGCCGTATTGATCCCCCGGATCGTGAACGAGTTCACCGACGCGGTGAATCCGGGGCCGCTGCCCACTGAAGGGGCGCCCGCACCGACGGACGACTTCGACGATGACGACGTTCTGGGCGGCACCGTGTTCTCGCTCGATCAGCAGGTCCCGCTTGCCGCCGGCCCGTTCTGGGGCATCGGCTACGACGCTGACTGGCAGATCGAGATTTGGGACACCGAGGGTGTGAACCAACTCTCTCATGCCGAGAGCGGCTGCAAGATGTACACCTTCCAGGGCAGCGGAGTGCCAGACGCCGCCACGGCCGCTACCGATCGTGAGGCGACCGAGCTCAGCATTCCCGTCGCGCTCGGGCTCGGATTGCCATGGGACTCGGCAGTAGACCCCGAGGTTGGGCCTGACGGCAGCTGGAATGCCCGCTTCGACTTCGGACCGGATCAGGTGGAGCTGACCCAGCTCAGAGCGCAGTACACGACGACGAGCGGCGAGGCGCGAGAGCGCGTCATCCTGCTTCGCGCGTTTCTGCCGGTCAACAACGTTCTCCTCGCGCAGGTAGATTGCCCAGCCGGAGAATCCGAGCTGATGGATCAGCTGGAAGACTTCTCGGTCACGCAGTACTAGTCTGCCGGGGCCGCGCGAAACGCCCGGCATTGGTGATAGGCTAACGAGGTTGTCTGTGCCCATATGGCGCGGACACGATGCAAATACCCTCCTGTCACAGAGATCCTGTGACCTTTGAGTCCGAAGGAGGTGGGTAAGTGACGCATCAGTATGAACTCATGGTGATCCTCGATCCGGCAGTTGATGAGCGCACCGTGGCCCCCAGCATGGATAAGTTCCTTGGGGTTATCACTAACGCAGGTGGATCGATCGACAAGGTCGACATCTGGGGCAAGCGCCGTCTTGCGTACGAGATCAACAAGAAGTCCGAAGGCATTTACGTCGTCGTCGACTTCACCGCAACTTCCGCCGCGAGCGACGAGCTGGATCGCCAGCTGGGTCTCTCCGAGGCAGTGCTCCGCACCAAGGTGCTCCGCGCAGACGAAGGCATCGCCCAGCGCGCTGCCCAGGCTGAGCGTGACGCTGCAAAGGCCGCTCGCGCGGCTGCGAAGCAGAGCGCGTAGTCCATGGCCGGCGAGACCGTGATCACCGTGGTCGGCAACCTTACTGCCGACCCCGAGCTGAAGTTCACGAATAGCGGCGTGGCTTTGGCCTCGTTCACCATCGCAAGTACCCCCCGCACGTTCGACAAGCAGTCGAACGAGTGGAAGGACGGCGAGGCGCTCTTCCTGCGCTGCAGCGTGTGGCGCGAGTTCGCCGAGCACGTGGCGAGCTCGTTGACGAAGGGGTCCCGCGTTATTGCAAAGGGAAACCTCCGCCAGCGCTCCTACGAAACCCGCGAGGGCGAACGGCGTACGTCGTTCGAACTGGACGTCGATGAAATCGGCCCCAGCCTCCGGTACGCCACCGCTCAGGTAACGCGCGCGCAGTCGCGTGGCTCCGTGGGTGGCTTCAATGGTGGCGGCGGTGGTGCGGCGCAGGCCGCTCCGGCGCAGCAGCAGCAGCAGCAGCAGCCCTGGGGGCAGTCGACGACATCGAGCGATAGCTGGGCAAACCCCGGCGCGAGCTTCGATGACACTGAGGCTCCCTTCTAACGATTTTTTGCCCGCACTGGGCACAGCTACACGAAAAGAGACAACATGGCTGGCAAGTCAAGCGGCGCAGCCCGCAAGCCGGGCCGCGGAAAGAACGCGAAGGTCACCGCACCCGCGAAGTCCATCACCGTTGGCGTCATCGATTACAAGGATGTCGCAACGCTCCGTAAGTTCATTTCCGAGCGCGGGAAGATCCGTGCACGCCGTATTACTGGCGTGTCGGTTCAGGAACAGCGCCTCATCGCGAAGGCAGTCAAGAACGCCCGCGAGATGGCACTGCTGCCCTACGCTGGCTCGGGCCGGTAGGGAGTAACGACATGGCAAAGGTAATTCTCACGAACGAGGTCCAGGGCCTCGGATCCGCAGGCGACGTGGTTGAGGTCAAGAACGGCTACGCCCGTAACTACCTCGTACCGCAGGGCTTCGGCATGCACTGGACTCGCGGTGGCGAGGCTCAGGTCGCACAGATCCGCGCTGCACGCGAGGCTCGCGCGCACGCATCGGTCGAAGACGCTCAGGCGCTCAAGTCGAAGCTCGAGGCTGGCAAGGTCCGCCTCGTTGCGAAGACCGGCACCGGCGGACGCCTCTTCGGTTCGATCAAGCCGGCAGCTGTTGCCGACGCGATCGAGGCCGCTGGCGTTGGCCAGATCGACAAGCGCAAGGTCACGCTTCCCGTGATCAAGACGACCGGCGAGTACGTCGCGACGATTCACCTCCACGAGGGTGTCGACGCGACCGTTACGCTGCAGGTTATCGCGCAGCGCTAGTCCGCGCAGTACGCCAGAGGGGGCGGTGGGTTCTTCGGAACTGACCGCCCCCTTCGGCTTTTTCCCGGCAAAGTTCATCCTTGACAAAGCTGCTGGCATTCCAGACTTGTCCACAGACGCCGCAGACCTCCAAGCTTCAAGCCGGAGTCTAGACTCGGTCAATTCCACACCTGGGGAAACTGTAAACCCCAGTTCAAAACCACTTTATGTAATATATGCTCTGGGTTATCCCCAGGTTTGTGCCCATGCTGTGGATAACACACCATGGTTTTCCTCGATTTGTACACAGAGTTATCCACAGGGTGATTTGCCCCGAACGAACCGCACGCCTAACGTGAATGTCGGTGGTCTCCGCTGTCCTGGCCGGAGCCGCTCGCACGGCGCCACACAGGACGCAAGAGAGGACACGGGATGTCGATCGCCCATCTCGGTATTCCCGAGCCAGAAGAAGCAGGCTATAGCCGCGGCCACGAGCGCACGCCGCCGCATGACCTGCTTGCCGAGCAGAGCGTGCTCGGTGGAATGCTGCTGTCGAAGGACGCCACCGCCGACGTGACCGGCCTGTTGCGCGGTGTGGACTTCTACGTGCCCAAGCACGAGGTCATCTACGAGGCGATCCTGTCGCTCTACTCGCAGGGCGAACCCACTGACGTCATCACCGTCACCGATCAGCTCACCAAGAACGGTGAACTCCAGCGCGCGGGCGGTGTCGAGTACCTCCACACCGTCGTCAGCATCGTGCCCACGGCCGCCAACGCCGGTTTCTACGCAGAGATCGTTGCTGAGAAGGCCCTCCTGCGGCGCCTCGTTGAGGCGGGCACCCGCATCGTACAGATGGGCTACGCCGGCGAGGGCGAAGCGGTCGACCTGGTGAACGTCGCGCAGTCCGAGATCTTCGGTGTCACCGGCGCGAACACGGCCGATGACTACGTCCCGCTTGTCGATGCGGTCGAGGCGGCGGTTACCGAGATTGAACGCGCGCAGGGGCAAGAGGGCGGCATGCTGGGCGTGCCGACCGGCTTCAAAGAGCTCGATCAGATGACGAACGGCTTCGGCCCGGGTCAGATGATCATCATCGCGGCCCGACCGGCGATGGGTAAGTCGACGCTCGCACTCGATATTGCCCGCTCCGCGGCCGTGGGCGCCGGCGCCACCGCCGTGTTCTTCTCGCTCGAGATGGGGCGCGCGGAGATCGCCATGCGCTTGCTCTCCGCCGAGGCGTCCATTCCACTGCAGCACATGCGTAAGGGCACGCTCGACCAGCGCGACTGGGCGAAGCTCGCTGCGACGACCGCGCGCGTGAACGATGCGCCGCTGTTCATCGACGACAGCCCGAACCTCACGCTCGTCGAGATCCGCGCGAAGTGTCGGCGACTCAAGCAGCGCCACGATCTCAAGATGGTCGTCATCGACTACCTGCAGCTGCTCTCGAGCGGCAAGAAGTCAGAGAGTCGCCAGCAGGAGGTCTCGGAGTTCTCGCGGGCACTCAAGCTGCTCTCGAAGGAGCTCGAGGTCCCCGTGGTCGCGCTGTCTCAGCTGAACCGTGCGTCAGAGCAGCGAGCCGACAAGATGCCCGCTATTAGCGACCTGCGTGAGTCGGGCTCGCTCGAGCAAGACGCCGACATGGTCATCCTGCTGCACCGGGAGAACTCCTACGAGAAGGACAACCCGCGTGCGGGCGAGGCCGACTTCATTCTGGCCAAGCAGCGAAATGGTCCGATCGGCACCGTCACCGTGAGCTTCCAGGGTCACTACTCCCGCTTCCAGGACATGCCGAGCGGGATGTAGGAACTCGGGTCGCCGCCGGCGTGCGGCGACCCCCAGGTCCGCCCAGCTCGGGGCGATACACTGAATCCAGACTGTGAAGGGGAACAAGTGAGCATGTCTTTCGCGCGAGACGGGAAATCCGGGGAATCCTCCGTGGCACCTCACCGTCGTGTCGACCTCTCGTTGCTCCTGCGCGCGGCGCTGCTCGCCGCGATCGGCTTCGCCGTCACCTTTACCGCGCCCCTGCACGAGGACGTCGCGTTCAATCGGTCCATCTTCGTGGTCCTGTGCGCGGCACTGGTCGCGCTTGCGGCAGCGCAGTTCTTCAGTGCGCGTCGCGCGGCTGAAGCGATAGACCGCTGGGTATTCGCGCTCGGCGCGATCGCCCTGCTTGCTGGCGTCGCCACGCTCGCCACTTCCGGGGCCGCGACCTTCGCCTTCATCGTGACGGTCTGGGCCGCTCTCGGCGCCGTGATTGAGCTCTGGCGCGGGCTGCGCTTGGGCCACCGAGAATCGATCATGATGGGCGTCCTCTCCGGACTGCTCGCGATCGCGCTCACGCTCGCAGGGGGCGACCCGGTCGCGGTCATCGGCTTCCTCGGCGCCTACGGCATCCTCGCTGGCGTGTACCTGGCGATTGCCGCTTTTGACTTCTCCCCCGCGGCCGGCGCCACGCCGGTTCGCGCGAACCCCCTCGACACTGAAACCGCAGGATCATGAGCGCACCGTCCCCCAAGCCCGTTCCGAACACCCCGTCAACTCGCGACCGGCTCAAGCCGCTCGAGCTGCTCGGATTCTCCGGAATCCTCGCGATCTTCACCGCACTGATCGTGCTCATGGCGACGCGCGACTGGAAGCTCATGCTGATCTTCGGCGGCGCCGCCTTCATCATTTCGGTGATGATGATCGCCCTGATTGGCCTCGGCATGAAGCCGAACGCCCAGGACGTCGAGGCGCGCAAGGACCTCGGTACCGATGCAGGTGGCACGGATTCGGCCGGCACAGGCGTGAACGGCCACTAAGTAGTCAGACAAGAAACGGCCGGCAGGCCCCACGCTCGTGGGAACCTGCCGGCCGTTTCTTCTGTCAGTCGCTGCTTACAGCAGGTCGAGCAGCTCCGCCGCCGCCCCCGTGTAGGTCTCGGGGGTGAGCGCGAGCAGGCGCGCCTTTGCGGCATCGCCAATCTCGAGGCCCTGCACGAACTCGATGAGGTCGGCCTGGCCGATCCGGCGCCCGCGGGTCAGATCCTTGAGCGCCGCGTAGGGGTCAGTGATCGTAGAGCGTCCGGCGGTGACCTCGGCGCGAATCACGGTCTGGATCGCCTCGCCCAGTACCTCCCAGTTCGCGTTCAAGTCCGCGGCGAGCACCTCGGGTGCAGCGTCGATCTGGCCGAGCCCCCGCTTGATGTTGTCGAGCGCCAGCACCGAGTGGCCAAGGCCGACGCCGATGTTGCGCTGTGCCGACGAATCGGTGAGATCGCGCTGCAGGCGGCTCGTGACCAGGGTCTGCGCGAGGGACTCGAGGATCGCGTTCGAGAGTTCGAGGTTCGCCTCGGCGTTTTCGAAGCGGATCGGGTTGACCTTGTGCGGCATGGTCGACGAACCGGTCGCGCCCTCCACGGGGATCTGGCGGAAGTAGCCGATCGAGATGTAGGTCCACACGTCCGTCGCGAGGTTGTGCAGGATCCGGTTGGTGTGCGCGATCCGCGAGTACAACTCGGCCTGCCAGTCGTGCGACTCGATCTGCGTGGTGAGCGGGTTCCAGTCGAGCCCGAGGCCCTCGACGAACTCACGCGAGATCGTGAGCCAGTCGGCGTCGGGGTCGGCCGCGAGGTGCGCGGCAAACGTGCCGGTGGCGCCCGAGAACTTGCCGAGCGTCTCGATCTCGCCGATCTGCGCCACCTGGCGATTCAGGCGGTGCACGAACACCGCGAGTTCCTTGCCGAGGGTGGTCGGGGTCGCGGGCTGGCCGTGCGTGCGGGCCATCATCGGCAGCTCGCGGTACTGCGCCGCCTGGCGCTCGAGCTCGTCGATGACGATCTGCAGCTTCGGCAGCCAGACCTCGGCGACCGCCTGCTTGATGGTGAGCGCGTACGAGAGGTTGTTGATGTCCTCGCTCGTGCAGCAGACGTGCGTGAGCTCGGCGATGCGCGAGAGGCCCTGGCGCTCGAGCTGCTCGCGGACGAGGTACTCGACGGCCTTCACGTCGTGCTGCGTGACAGCCTCGATCTCGGCGAGCTTCTCGATCTCAGCCTCTCCGAAGCCGGCGGCCCAAGCGCGCAGCTCGGAAAGCTCGGCGTCAGTGAGTGGGGTCGAGCCCAGGAGCGAGTGCGAGGTCAGGTACGCGAGCCACTCGACCTCGACGTGCACGCGAGCCCGGTTGAGCCCGGCTTCTGAGAGGAAGTCGCCGAGTGGCAGCACCGCGCTGCGGTAGCGGCCATCGAGCGGGCTAAGGGGCTGCGGGGGCAAAACGGTCATTGCGAAATCTCCGAGGCTCGGTGGGGACTCATGTGTGGCGCAGAGAGGTTGCGTCCGCCTCTATTCTCCCCCACGACGCGAAGGCTTGGGTCCAGGGCGCAACCCGGCGCCCCACAGGTGGCGGACGGGACGAAACTAACCGATGACCGGTCCCCCAGTGAGCTGCGAGAACACCCCAGACCCGGTCCAGATCAGCGCAAGCACGATGACGATGAGAACGGGAGAGAGCAGGATGAGGACCGCGAGGATCAGGGCCCAGACACCAGCGGACTTGCGGGCGGACTGCACGAGCCCGATGACTGCCAACACCAGCGCCACCGAGGCTGGAATGAGGGCGAAGAATGCCAGCCCGTCCGAGAATGCGCCGACGACGGCCAGCGCGATCCCGAGGGCAGAGGCCGCGAACGACCACCAAACGAACGGCGAGGTGCGGGACTTCGCCCGCGGAGCGCTGGCTGCGACCTGTGGCGCGGGCGGCGGCGGGGCAAGCTGACCCCAAGCGGCACCGTCCCACCACTGCAACTCGCCCCGGGCATTCGGATACCAACCGGCGGGGACTCCCGTTGCATGGCTCATGCCGGCCATTCTTCCGGAACACTCCGGTTCAACGCCAGCAGGAAGCCGAGCTAGCCCTTGGGGATCTTTGATTTCGTCGTCCCGAGCAGCCCGTTGAAGATGGCCGTCAGGATGGACAGCACGAGCGCGCCCAGCACGCCCCACCAAAACCCGTCGACGCGCAGCCCGAAGCCCGCGAGGTCAGAGACCCACGCCACCACCAGGATCAGGGCGCCGTTGACGAGCAGACCGAAGAGACCAAGCGTGAGGACCCGCAGCGGCCAGGTGAGGAAGCGGGCTACGCGGCCGAGTGAACCGTTCACGAGGCCGAACAGGAGCGCCACGAGGACGAACGTGCCGATCCTGCCCCAGTTGTCCTCGCTGATCGGTTCGACCCAGAAGTGTTGGGGCTCGCCGCCGCCCACGATAAGGGTCGTGAGCCAGAGGGCGAACGCGCACACCAGGATGCGAATGATGGTCTTCATGTCCACAAGTTTTGCAGGTGAAACCGAGAGTTTGCGAGGGGGACGGCGAGCGTGGCGCGCGTATCCCGGCTCGGACATTCGGCCTCAGTACACTGGCAAGGTGAGCCCGACGACCGAGCCCCCCATCCGGATTCGTTCCGAGATCCTGGCAGTTCCCCCCTACCGACAGGGGGCTGCGCCGACGCGCCCCGGCTTCAAGCTGTCGAGCAACGAGAACCCGTTCCCGCCGCTGCCGGCGGTGGAGGCGGCGCTCGTCGCCCAGACCGGGATGAACCGCTACGCGGGCGCTGCGATGCCCGAGCTCCGCGCCGCGATCGGCGAGCGCTTCGGCCTCGATCGCGCCGCCTCCCAGCAGGCGGTGCACCTCGCGCCCGGCTCGGTGGCGATCCTGTATCAGCTGATGCAGGCGGTCGTCGGACCCGGCGAGAGCTTCGTACACGCGTGGCCGAGCTTCGAGGGCTACCCCTTCCTCGGCCTGGCGTCCGGAGCCGAGTGCGTGAAGGTACCGCTCGCCCCTGGCGCGCGGCATGACCTCGACGCCATGGCGGAGGCGTGCACCGAGCGCACCCGCGCGGTGATCCTGTGCTCGCCCAACAACCCGACGGGCCCCGCGATCAACCGCGACGAGTTTGACCGCTTCATGGGCCTTGTGCCCGCAGACACCCTCGTGATTCTGGACGAGGCATACCGCGAGTTCGTCACCGACCCGCAGGCGGTGCGCGGTGAAGACGTGCTCGCGCTGCACCCCAACCTCGTCGTGCTGCGCACGTTCTCGAAAGCCTTCGGCCTCGCGGGCCTCCGCATCGGCTACGCGGTCGGCGACCCCCGGGTGCTCGACGCCGCCCGCACCACGGCGGTCCCGCTGGCCGTCACGGCGCAGGCTGAGGCCGCGGCGCTCGCGACGCTGGCGCCCGAGGCGCTTGCAACCCTCGAGTCGCAGATCGCCGAGCTGGTCGAGCGCCGTTCCGCACTCGTCGCTGGCCTTCGTGAGCAGGGCTACGACGTCCCCGACGCGCAGGCGAACTTTGTGTGGATCGAGCTGGGCGACGACGCCGTCGCGCTTGCCGACGCGTTCGTCGCCGAGGGCACCCTCGTGCGCCCGTTCCCGGGCCACGGGGTGCGCATCTCGGTCGGCGAGGCCGACAGCGTCGCTGAAGTGTTGAGAATTACCGCGGCGTTTGTTGCTCGCGGGACGGGAGGGGAAGCGTGAAGCTGACCGAATGGATTGACCCGGAGCCGATCCGGTTCCTGGATGACGACGGGAATTACGCCCCGTCAGCGTCGGCGGCGGATTTCGCCGCACAGCTCGCGGACGTCACCGAGGCGGAGCTGCGCGAGTGGTACCGCGACATGGTGGTCACGCGCGCGTTCGATACCGAGTGCACGCACCTGCAGCGCCAGGGACAGCTGGGCCTGTGGGTGCCGAGCGTGGGCCAGGAGGGCTGCCAGGTCGGGCTCGGCCGGGCCACCGAACCGCAGGATCACATCTTCCCCGCGTACCGCGAGCACGCCATTGCGCGCATTCGCGGCGTTCGCCTCGTCGATATCGCCGCGCAGTTCCGCGGGCTCACGCACGGCGGCTGGGACGTGACGGACCCGAAGAACGGGAACTTCCACCTCTACACGCTCGTGCTCGGCGCGCAGACGCAGCACGCGACCGGCAACGCGCTCGGGCAGCTGCTCGACGCGAAGCGCCGCGCGGGGGTCACCTCGATGGACGCCGGCGAGCCCGGCACCGCGACCGGCGAGGCCACGATGGTCTTTTACGGCGACGGCACCTCGAGCCAGGGCGACCCCAACGAGGCGATGATTTTCGCGACGAGCTATCAGACGCCAGAGGTCTTCGTCGTGCAGAACAACCAGTGGGCGATCTCCGTTCCCGTCGAGCGCCAGTCGCGCACCCCGCTGTATCGCCGCGCCATCGGGTTCGGCATGCCCGCCGTGCAGATCGACGGCAACGACCCGCTCGCCGCGTACGCGGTGGGCCGACACTTCCTCGATCAGGCGCGAACCGGCGGCGGGCCCGCCTTCATCGAGGCGCTGACCTACCGGATCGGCGCGCACACCACGAGCGACGATCCCACGCGCTACCGCGAGACCGCGGAACGCGAGGCGTGGGAGCGGCGCGACCCCATCACCCGCTTCGGCGCCTACCTGCGCGCACAGGGCGTTCCCGAGGAGTTCTTCACCGAGACCGACGCCTGGGCCGAGGCCGAGGCGAAGCAGTCCCGCGACGAGATCCTGAATCTTCCGAAGCCTGACGCGGACTCGATGTTCGCCCATGTCTATGCCGAGCCGCACCCGCGCATTGACGAGCAGCGCGAGTGGCTCGAGCGCTACGAGTCCTCGTTTACGGAGGCAGACGCATGACTGAACTGAACACCCAGGCCCCCGCGGGCCTGCAAACGATGCCGATCGCCAAGGCGATCACGGCGGGCCTGCGCGCCGCGATGCAAAAGAACGACCGCGTGCTCATGATGGGCGAGGACATCGGGCCGCTCGGCGGCGTCTTCCGCGTCACCGATGGCCTGCAGGCCGAGTTTGGCTCGGCGCGCGTGCTCGATACGCCCCTCGCCGAGTCCGGCATCGTGGGCAGCGCGATCGGGCTCGCGATGCGCGGCTACACGGCCGTCTGCGAGATCCAGTTCGACGGCTTTATCTTCCCGGCCTTCAACCAGATCACGTCGCAGCTCGCGAAGATTCGCAGCCGCCACGACGGCCGGGTGGACTTCCCGGTTGTGATCCGGGTGCCTTACGGCGGGCACATCGGCGCGATCGAGCACCACCAGGAGAGCCCCGAGGCGTACTTCGCGCACACTCCCGGCCTCCGCGTCGTCAGCCCGTCGACCGCGAACGACGCCTACTGGATGATCCAGCAGGCGATCGAGTCGCGCGACCCCGTGCTGTTCTTCGAGCCCAAGGCGAAGTACTGGCAGAAGGGCCAGGTCGACCTCAGTCAACCGCCTGCCGAGCTGCACCGCACCCGCGTCGCGCGCGTCGGCACCGACGTCACCGTGGTCGGCTTCGGGGCGATGGTCACGACGCTGCTGCAGGCCGCTGAGGTCGCGCAGGCGGAGGGCACGAGCGTCGAGGTCGTCGATCTGCGCAGCATCTCCCCCATCGACTATGAGCCGCTGCTTACCTCGGTGCGGAAGACCGGCCGACTGGTTGTCGCGCAGGAGGCCCCGGGCACCGCGAGCGTCGGCAGCGAGATCGCCGCGACCGTCGCCGAGCGCGCGTTCTACTCGCTGCACGCCCCCGTGCTGCGCGTCTCGGGGTACGACACCCCGTTCCCGCCCGCCGCGGTCGAGACGATGTACCTGCCAGACGCCGACCGCGTGCTCGAAGCGGTCGACCGTACGATGCATTACTAACCGTGAACCACAATTCGAAGGAGCCACTCATGACCGAGATGGTGTTCAGCCTCCCCGACGTTGGCGAGGGGCTCACGGAGGCCGAGCTGGTGACCTGGCTCGTTGCCCCCGGTGATGAAATCACGTTGAACCAGGTCGTGTGCGAGATCGAGACGGCCAAGTCGCTCGTCGAGTTGCCCTCGCCGTTCGCCGGCACGGTGACCGAGCTGATGGTCGCCGAGGGCGTCACGGTGCCCGTGGGCGACCCGATCCTGCGCGTGAGCGCGAAAGCTGCGGCAGGATCCGCGCCGGAGCCCGCCGCGACCCCGAGTGGGGCGGCCACCCACGATGCAGTGGTCGATGCGACCGCCAGTGTGACCCATGAGGTCGACGAGAAGCCGGGCGCGGTGCTCGTCGGCTACGGCGTCAGCGGCGCGGCGAAGAGCCGCCGCCGCCGGGGCGGCGAACCGCTGCTGGACGGTGCCGCTACATCGGCACCCTCGCACTCGGTGATTCCGGTCGCCGACGCGTACCCGGTGATCGCGAAGCCGCCAATCCGCAAGCTCGCGAAAGACCTCGGCGTCGACCTCACCCGGATCGCCGGGTCGGGCATCGCCGGGGAGATCCTGCGCGACGACGTAGTGCGCCAGGCCGGGCAGGCGAGCGTCTTCCGCAACATTGTGACGCCCGAACCGTCGGCGCAGCGCGAGGAACGCATCCCGCTGAAGGGCATGCGCAAGCAGATCGCGAAGGCGATGGTGGCAAGCTCGAATGAGGCGCCGCACGTCGGGGTCTTCACCGACGTCGACGCGACCCGCACGATGGAGTTCGTCAAGCGGCTCAAGGCTTCGACCGACTTCGCGGGGGTCAAGGTCTCGCCCCTGCTGATCTTCGCAAAGGCGATGCTGTGGGCGATCCGCCGCAACCCGGCGGTGAACTCCACCTTTACTGAGACCGAGATCATTCGCCACAACTTCGTGAACCTCGGCATCGCCGCGGCGACGCCGCGCGGGCTGATCGTGCCGAACATTAAGGACGCGCAGGAGCTCAGTCTGCTGGAGCTCGCCCAGGCGATCGAGCAGCTCACCATCACGGCCCGCGACGGTCGCACCCAGCCGGCCGAGATGGCCGAGGGCACGATCACCATCACGAACATTGGCGTGTTCGGAATGGACTTCGGCACTCCGATCCTGAACCCCGGTGAGGTCGCCATCATGGCGATGGGCACGATCAAGCTGAAGCCCTGGGTGGTCGACGGCGAAGTGCGACCGCGCATGGTGACGACGGTGGGTGGCTCGTTCGACCACCGCGTGGTCGACGGCGACGTCATCTCCCGCTTCGTGGCGGACGTCGCCTCGGTGCTTGAGGAGCCGGCGCTGCTGCTGGACTAGGCGGGAGCGGCTTCCGCGGGCTCGCGGTGGTGGGGCGGCGTGGCATGGAGCACGTGCTCCGAGTGCTGCAACAAGTTCTCGACCAGGAGCGCGACGTGATCTCCGCCGATGCGGTACCGGATGGAGGTCCCGTCGCGCCGCGGCAGCACCAGCCCGCCAGTCTTGAGCTTCGCGAGATGCTGCGAGACCGCGGGGATGGGGCGCTCGAGGCGGTGGCCGATTTCACCGACGGAGTGTTCGCCCTCGACGAGCAGGAGCTCGAGGATGCCGAGCCGAGTGCGGTCGGCGAGTAGCTGAGAGATCTGGGCGGCCCGCTCGAGCTCTTCGTCGTTCGCGCGGTGCAGGGGTGCGTTGGCACTGGGCTTACCCATGGCGCGCCTCCTCTTGGTCGTTCGTCAATTGTGCCCCATGCGAGGCTGGGCGCTGCCACATGGTCTGTGCTGCGACGAGGCTGAGGAGGGCAATCACGACGAGCCCAAGGGCGGTCGGCCCGTACCCGAGCGTGCTCGCGCCCCATCCGGCGAGCGGGTACGTGATGATCCACCAGCCGTGGGAAAGCGAGAACTGGCCAGCGAAGACCTCGGGAAGGTCTTGGTCGCGGGTGTGTTCGCGCACGACGCGGCCCATTGGGGTGAGGGTCGCTGAGTAGCCGAGGCCTGCCACGAACCAGAGCGCGGCGATGACCACCATGGTCTGTGAGTCGGGAAGATTCGCGGCCAAGATCGGCCAGAGCAGCGCGATCGGGGCGATGAGGAGGGCGCACCCGCTCAGCATGAATCGGCGCAGCCCGATCCGGGGCAGCAGCGTCGGCATGATGACCGCGGCGACGATGGACCCGAGGCCGAACGGCGCGAGGATGCCCGCAGCCTGGGATTCGCTCGCCCCGAGCACCTCGCGCGCCAGGGGAATCGTGAGTACCAGGACGACGGGGCCGACCGCGGCGATAGAGAGCTGCAGCATGAGCGTCGCGCGGAGCGCCGGGGTGAAGAGCATGAGCTTGATGCCGCGGGTGACCGAACCGCGCGCTTGCGCCGAACCGAGGGCCGAGACGCGGGGAAGCGCAACGGAGAGGATGAGTGTCGCCGAGGCAATAAAGCCGATTCCGGTGCCGAGAAACAGCATTGACGAGTGCGTGACGAGCAGAAGCAACCCGGCAAGGCTGGGCGAGATGAGCGCCTCGAGGTCGTAGGCGAGTCGCGAGAGGGCCAGGGCGCCCGTGTACTCCTTCTCCTTCGTGAGCACCGCCGGCAGCGCGGCCTGGTACGTCGGAGTGAACAGCGCCGAGGCGGCCTGCAGGACGAAGATCAGGAGGTAAGCGACGGTGATGCCGTCAACGAAGGGCAGGGCAAAGGCGACCGCCGCCCGCGCGATGTCAGTGGTGATCATGAGCCGCCGTGCCCCGACGCGCCGCGCGATGGCTGGGGCTAGCGGGGCGAGCACGAGGTAGGTGACCATCTTGATGCCGAGGATCGTGCCGAGCACCGCGGCGGCCCGATCGCCGGCGAGGTCAACCGCGAGAAAGCCGATGGCGATCGTTGCGAGGCCGGTGCCGAGCAAGGCAACGATGTGGGCCGAGAGGAGTCGGCGGTAGACGCGGTTGCGGAGGGCGGAGAGCATGCGAACAGTATTCAAGTATTTGCGCAATAACGCAAGTAATGGGTGGCCAAGGTGGTCGCGCAGAAGCTTGCCGTCCTGTGACTGGGGCCGGGAGGTCGCAAGTGGGGCGCAAATTGTCTATTGGTGACAATTCGCACCAGGGCGTGCCGTGGGAAGTGTCTCATTCCGGAAACGAGAACGGTAGATTGTTGACAATCTGCATGAGCTTTGCCTATCCTCAAATTTATCACGTGCAACGCCGCCGTGACTCACCCGGAATGCTGGAGCACCAATGCACAGTCTCGAAGTGACCGACCTCAAGATCTCCATTGGGGGTCGTGCCATTGTGAATGGCACCACGTTCCACGTGGGCCAGGGTCAGCGTGTCTGCCTCCTCGGGGAGTCCGGTTCCGGTAAGTCTCTGACCGCGAGCGCAGTACTTGGACAGTTGCCGCGCAACGCCGTGACCTCGGGCAGCATCAAGGTCAACGGCATCGAGGTGCTCGGTGTCCCCGCCTCGAAGCGCGCGAACGATGCACGCGTAGCGATGGTGTTTCAAGACTCCGCCGTCGCCCTGAACCCGCTGGTGCGTATGCGCGAGCAGCTGGTTGAGCCGTTGCGGCGCCACCGGGGGCTGTCTCGTGTCGATGCGTTGGAGCTTGCCGTAGAGCTCGCAGAGTCGGTGGGTCTGCCCGACCCAGAGAACATCATTGACCGATTCCCGGCCGAGCTCTCGGGCGGCCAGCGGCAGCGCGTCTGTATCGCACTTGCCCTCGCGTGCAACACCCGACTGATGGTGGCCGATGAACCGACGACCGCGCTTGACGTCGTCACCCAGAAGCGCGTGTTGGAGGTCCTGAAGAAGTACACCGCGGGGCAGAACACCCCGGCGCTGCTCTTCATCACGCACGACTTTGCCGTCGCATCCGAGCTGTGCAGCGACGCGGTTGTCATGAAAGACGGTGATGTCGTCGAGCGCGGCAACGTCCACTCGATTTTCGCCGCCCCCAGGAACCCCTACACTCGCGAACTCATCCGCGCGGCCCGTTCCGCGACCGTCGAGCCCTACATCGAGAAGTTCCGCGATGAACTCGCGGCACTTCGTGAGCAGCACGAGGCCCCGGCGCTCGAGCGCAAAATCTTCTTCGATATCGCCAATGTGAGCCGCGAGTACGCGATGCCCCGAAAGCGCCCCTTTGCTCCGCGCGAGATGAAGCCGGCCCTCAACCTGACCAGCTTGGTCATCGGCGCCGGCGAGCGGGTCGGCATCGTCGGCGTCTCGGGGTCGGGCAAGACGACACTGCTGCGCATCATGCTCGCTCTCGAATCAACGGACACCGGCGCGATCGTCTGCACCGGCAAAGAGGTCTACCCCGCCGAGGTGAAGCAGCTGAAGTGGTACCGCCGCAAGGTGCAGTATGTGCCCCAGGATCCGGCCAGCACGCTCGATCCGCTCATGACGGTGCAGGGCCTCGTCAAGGAGCCGCTGGTGCGCCTCGGCGTGCAGGGCAATCACGACGAGATGGTGAGTGAAGCGCTACACGCGGTCAACCTTGACGATCGTTTCTTGAACCGCCGAGCGAACGAGCTCTCGGGAGGCCAGGCCCAGCGCCTCGCGATCGCCCGTGCCATCGCCACGCGGCCCGACTTCCTGCTGGCCGACGAGCCGGTCAGCGGCCTAGATCTTCCGATGCGCGAATCGATCGTCAGCCTGATGCGTCAGGTCTCACAAGAGCGTGGCACTGGAATTGTCGTGGTGTCCCACGACCTCTCGATGGTGGCAAGCCTCTGTGAGCGCACCATCGTGATGCACGGCGGCGATGTGGTCGAAGACCGGCCCACGAAGCAGCTCCTCACCAGTCCGCGTCACCCGCGTACGCGGGAACTGCTCGATGCCATCCCGAATCTCCACATGGTTCCGGAGGGCCTGGAGATTCCCGCCTAGCTAGGGCGACCGAGCCCGGTACCCGACCCAGCGGTCCAGGTGCCCACCCCAGCACATACTTTGAGGAAGGAAAGCAGATGTCGGTATCTACGCAGGCTGTTCCCGCGCTGCGCAACGCCCAACGTCGAAACGCGCTCTCAGGCTCGTCGCGTGCGGCCATTATTTCGACCCTGTCGCGCATTATCACCATCTTCGCGGTGATCTTCATGCTGGGCATTCTGCCGCTTCTCTCCGGCCGCGACATCGCCACGTCCGTGTACCGCTCGCGCTACTCAGAGGGCGCGATTGATCCCGAAGCGCTCGAGGCCATTCGCCTCGAACTCGGGCTGAACGGTGGCCCAGTGGGGGCCTTCTTCTCCTGGTTCGGAAACGCCGTGCAGGGAGACTTCGGCGTCTCGTGGACAACTCGCCAGCCCGTCATGCCAGAGATGATCTCGGCGCTCGGCGTCTCGCTGACCCTCATGCTCGCCTCACTGGTGGTCGCCGTGGTGCTCGGAGCACTGCTGACGATTCCGACCTTCGTGCGCGGCCTCGCCGGGCGGTCCGACCGGACGGGAGGCGGAATTGCCGCCGCGTTCACCGCCCTGCCCGAGTTCCTGCTCGCCTCCGTGCTGCTGGTCGTCTTCGCCGTCTGGCTCGGTTGGTTCCCTCCATTTGGGTGGCGCGGCATCAGCTACGTCGTCCTGCCGGCACTGTCCATGGGATTGCCCACCGGCGGCTTCCTCGGACGCCTGCTCTCCGACGCCCTCGCGAACACCTTCAGCGAACGCTGGGTGGCCACCTGGCAGGTAGCGGGCTTCTCGAAGACGCGCATCATCTTCGCCGTTATTCGTCGCACGCTCCCCGCCGTGACCGCGCCTATGTCACTGATCCTCGTCGGCATTACGGCTGGTGCCGTGGTGATCGAGCAGGTATATGCAATTCCAGGCATAGGCCGGGCAACCCTGGCGGCCGTGCAGTCGCAGGACCTGCCGATGCTGCAAGCCGGTGTGATCCTCCTCATGCTGCTCGCCGTGCTACTGGGCCTCGGCGCTACGCTGCTCCGGCGCGTGCTGCTCGGCCCCGCACTGCGCTCGAACTCGCTGCCCGCGGCTGTGCCCAAGACCCCGAGTTCGAAGTGGGCGCTCGTGTTGCCCGCGGTCATGCTCGTGCTGCTCATCGTCATCGTGGTCGCCGGCCTGCCTCGCGACCCCTACGCGCTCGATTACACCCGTCTACAGCCGCCGAGTTGGGAGCTTCCGCTGGGCGCTGATGCCAGTGGACGCGATGTTCTCGCCCGCATCTCGCACGGCGCACTCTCCACCATGGGTGTTGGGGTTCTCGTCGCAGGCATCTGTCTCGTGCTGGGACTCATCGTAGGCATGTTCCCCAACGCTGGCGCCGGACCGATCGAGATCACGAACGCGGCGCCGCCCATCATCGCTGGCCTGATCGTTGCCGCGGTGCTCGGTCCGTCGTCCTTCGGCGCGGCCATAGCAGTCGCCGCCGTCAGTTGGGCACCGCTGGCGGCCCACACTGCCGCACTCGTGTCAGAGGTGAAAGCCCAACCGCACGTCAAGATCGCGCCGGTGCTCGGAGTCGGAAAGACGCGGATGATGCTCCGCTACGTACTTCCGAGCGTCATCGGCCCAGTGTTTCGTCACGCGTGTCTGCGCCTTCCTGGAATCGCGCTCGCGTTGGCCGCCCTCGGCTTTTTGGGCCTGGGCCCGCAGCCGCCGCAGTCCGACTGGGGCCTGGTGCTCGCCGAGGGCATGCCCTACGTCGAGCGAGCGCCCCTCGTGGTGTTGGTGCCGGCCGGCGCGCTCATGCTCCTTTCGATCTTCGCCGTTTCCCTCTCGAGCCTGAGTTTCGACTTCCGCAGAGGCCGCAACAAGTTTGGTGCGGGCATCGACGCGGCGGGCAATGGCTTCACCCCCGGGGGCAGCACGCTTCCGGTCCTCGCTACGGCGCCGATTCAGGTCGAGCCGGCACCGACTCCCAAACACTCTCGCTAGCACCCCCACGAAAGGCATCTCAGTGTCCCTGGAAATTCCTCGCCCCAAGTACATCTCGTTCGACATCATCGGCACGCTCATCTACTTCGAGATGCGCAAGACGGTTGAGCCCATGATTGCTGACCGCCTGGACGGCGAGCAGCTGGAGGCGTTCTTCAGTAAGTTCAGCCTCGACCGCTACGACGAGATCATGGAATATCGTCCATACGATCAGATTCTGGAGCGCTCATTTCGCCGGACCGCCGCGCGCTTTGGCCTGGAGATCACTGACGAGCAAGTGGCCACCGTGCAGCAGGACGTGCTGAGCTGGGGCGCACACCCGGACGTACTCGAGCCCCTCGCCAAGATGGCGGATCACTTCCCGCTGGTGGGTCTCTCGAACGCCGATGACCGCCACCTGAACGCCTTCATCCCCCGCCTCGGCGCACCCTTCCACGCAGTCATCACTGCCGAGCAGACCGGGGCCTACAAGCCTCGTTTCCAGGCATTCGAACACATGCTCGCAGAACTGGACGCGCAGCCCGAAGACTTCCTCCACATTTCCTCACACCACCTGTATGACCACGTCCCCATGGAACTGCTGGGCTTCCACAACAAGGTCTACCTGGACCGTGGGTACGACATCGACATTCCCGAATATGGCGCGCAGCGAGTGACCTCGCTCGACGAGGTCAACGAGGCGCTCGGCATCAAGTAGTGCGCTGATCCCCACCGGGGAATCCAGCAGACATCAGTTCTTCAAGAAAGGTCCCACGCATGCGCACAACGTTTGGTCCCAAAGTTGCGACGACGATCGCCATCGCCGCAAGCATCACCCTCGTCATGACCGGATGCGCCGGCGGCAGCAACGCCGCAGGCGGCGAAGGGGGAGGCAATGACCGCATCGAGCTCGTCATGATGCAGCCACCCACGGCGGCCCTGAACCCCTTCAGTGACGACGTCGCAAAGCTCTCGCGCTGGAGCACCGGCGAGACCCTCGTTCGGCTAAATGAAAACCTCGAGATCGAACCGTTGCTCGCCACCGAATGGGAGCAGGTCGATGAGCTGACCTGGATCTTCACGTTGCGTGACGACGTCACCTTCCACGACGGAACCCCATTCGATGCGGCAGCAGCGAAGAACACCTTTGACCAGGCGGCGTCCGCGACGACCCCGCCGCGTGCCCTCAAGGGCATATCGGTCACGACCGAGGCCACCGGCGACTACGAGCTCACGGTCACGACCGACGTGCCTGACCCGCTGCTCACCAACCGCTTCGCCAGCCCACAGCTCTCGGTCTTCTCTGACGCCGCGTACCTCGAAGACGGCACGGTGACCCCCGTTGGCACCGGCACCGGCCCCTTCGAGCTCGTGGACGTGCAGGGCACGACGACCGCGACCCTCGACCGCTACGAGGACTACTGGGGCGATGTCGCCCTCGCTTCGGGCATTGACGTTTCGTTCGTCCCCGATGGTGCGGCACGCGCCGGCGCCCTTCGCGCGGGCACCGCGGACGTTGCCGAGACCATTCCGGTCTCGCAGGTCACCCTCCTTGACCCCGAGATGGTGAATGAGGTCTTCATGCCGCGCTCGACCATCATGACCATGAACAACACGACCGGCCCCTTCGCCGACCCGGCCGTGCGGGCAGCAGCTCGTGCAGCGATTGACCCGCAGGCCATCGTGGAGACGGTGTACGAGGGCCAGGCGGACCCGTCCACCGGCCTGCTCGGCCCGGCGATCCCGTGGGCAGAGCCGATGCGCGGTGACGTCGAATCGGGCGTAGCCCCGGCCAAGGTCGACGGCATTGCAATCACCCTCGCCACCTACACGGATCGTGCGGAGAACCCCGAGATTGCGGTGCAGCTCGAAAAGCAGCTCGAAGATGCAGGCTTCGTCGTGACGCAGGACGTTCGCGAGTACGTCAACATGGAAGAAGAAATGCTGAACCCGGGCTTTGACGCTGTGATCTACTCCCGCGGCACGATGCTTGACACGGGCGATCCGCTCTCGTTCCTCGCGCAGGATTTCACCTGCGACGGCGGATACAACGTCGCCCAGCTCTGCAACGCTGACGTCGATGCCCTCATCAAGGCGAGCCTGCAGATCCCCGCGGGCGAAGAGCGTCAGCAGGCGACGATGGACGCGGAAGCCGCGATCCTGCAGCTCGATGCCGTCGTGCCGCTCGTGCACGAGCGCGTCGTGCAGGGCGAGGCCGGAACATTCACCGACCTCGTACGTGACCCGCTTGAGCGTCGCCTCATCACCGAGTACACCACGCGAGTGAAGTAGTACACGCACCTCGGCCGGTCGGAAGCCACCGCGCTTCCGCCCGGCCCCCGGCCTCGGCCACCAGATTACGCAACACACATGAAGAAGACGGAGCACCCGAACGTGAAGATGCACTCCTACTGGCTCGATACTTCGACGCCGAGCGGTGACTACACCCAGACCGATATTCCCAAGGAGGTCGATGTCGCCGTTGTCGGCGCCGGGTTTACCGGACTGTCGACGGCCTACCACGCGGCACGCGCCGGCAAGTCGGTCGCTGTCCTCGAAGCAAACACGGTCAACTGGGGTGCATCAGGTCGCAACGGCGGCATGGCGACCACCGGTCTCGCGATCGGCTTCCGCAACGCGATCAAGCGCTACGGCGAGGAACGAGCGGTCAAGTACTTCACCGAGTACAACGACGCGATCGACCTCATCGAGAACCTCGTCAAGGACAACGACTTGCAGGTTGACTACGCGCGCACCGGCAAGATGAACCTGGCCTGGAAAGAGTCCCACTTCGAGGGGATGAAGCAGACCGCCGAGGCCCTCAAGCGGCTCGTGGGGCAGCCGGTGAAGCTTGTCGACAAGGCGAATATTCACTCTGAGATCGGCTCTGACGTGTATCACGGCGCCATGGTCGACCCCCTGGGCGCCGGCATGCACGTCGGCAAGTTCGGCCACGAGCTCGGACGTCTCGCCCTCGAAGAAGGCGCGACCATTCACGAGAAGGCGGAGGTGTATGACCTCACCCGCATCGGCAGTGGCACCGTGCACGACCTCAAGACCACTCGCGGGAACATTCGCGCGGGCAGCGTCGTGCTCGGCACGAGCGGGTACACCGGCAAGCCCTTCGGCTGGCAGCAGCGACGGGTGATCCCGGTGGGAAGCTTCATCGTGGTGACTGAGCCGCTGCCCCAGGAGCTCGTTGATGAGCTGATGCCGAACCGTCGCATGGCGTCGGATAGCAAGAACTTCATCTACTACTTCCGGATTACGCCGGACAACCGCCTGCTTTTTGGTGGTCGCGCACGCTTTGCACTGTCTGATCCCTCGCAGGATCGCGAGAGCGGCGAGATCTTGAAGAAGGCGATGCACTACATCTTCCCTCAGACGAAGAACGCACGCATTGACTACATGTGGGGCGGGCTGGTTGACATTTCGATGGACCAGATGGTGCACGCCGGCCAGCACAAGGGCCTGTACTACTCGCTCAACTACTCGGGTCATGGCGTGCAGATGGCGACCTACATGGGCAAGGTTATGACCGAGGTGATTACGGGCAACCCGTCGGCGAACGTCTGGGGCGACTTGAAGAACCCCTGGATTCCCGGCTACTTCGGAAATCCGGCTTTGCACCTTCCGGTTGGCGGGGCCTATTACGCCCTGCAAGACAAGCTGAGCTAGTAGCCGAGAACCGACGAAGGAGAACGTGAGCGATGAGTACCTGTATGTGTGAAACCGTCGAGATGCCCCAGGTCGGGTTTGAGCCCGGCTTGGAAGAGCGTCGTATCCCCGGTGGTGCATATATCGACGGGAAGTGGATCACCAGTGAGCTTTCGCTCGCGGTGACCGACCCTGAGGACGACAGCCTCATCGCTCACGTGTACGTCGGCGACGTGCACGACATGGACCGCGCCGTAGCTGGAGTGGAGCGGAGCCTGCGGGAGGACCCGTGGGAACTGTGGGAGCGACGAGAGACACTCGAGCGTGCGGCGGCCATCGTCCGCGACGAAGCAGATCGGCTCGCGCGGATCATCTCAGCAGAGAGCAGTAAAACGATCACCGAAGCGACGCGAGAGGCGGCTCGCACCGCTGAGACGCTGCGACTCTCGGCGGCCTCGGCGCACTTGTTGGAGGGCGAAACCCTGCCTCTTGCCGATACGCCCCGGGGTGCGGGAAAGATTGGGTGGAACCGTCGTGTGCCGCTTGGTGTCATCGCCGCAATCACCCCGTTCAACGACCCGATGAACCTGGTCGCGCACAAGATCGGTCCCGGCCTGATCGCCGGCAACGCGATCGTGCTTAAGCCGGCGCAGACGACGCCACTGTCGGCATTGGCGCTCGTTGATATTCTGCTGCGGGCCGGCATGCCGGCAAAGCGGATGGCGGTCCTCGTTACAGGGCGGGAGGCGGGCACGGCGCTGGTGAGCGACCCGCGCGTGGCGGCCGTCTCGTTCACCGGGGGACCGGTCACCGGCGACGCGCTCGCGCGTATTGCCGGTGCACGAAAAATGCTGATGGAGTTGGGCGGCAACAATGCCGTCGTCGTCTGTGAGGACGGCGACGTGTCGGCCGCCGCCGCCGGAATCGTCGACGGCGCCTTCGGAGTCGCCGGGCAGAATTGCCTGTCCGTGCAGCGCGTCTTCGTGCACCGCAGCCGCTACGACGAACTCGTCGCACAGGTGCTTGCGGGTACCGCGAAGCTCGTTGTCGGCTCGAAGAAAGATACCGCGACCGACGTCGGGCCACTGATCTCTGAACGCGAGGCGCAGCGCATGGCGGACTGGGTGGCCGAGTCGATCGCCGACGGCGCGCGCGTCGCCATTGGTGGCGAGCGTCGCGGGGCCTTCTTTACCCCCACCGTGCTGGTCGATGTTCCCGAACGCGCGCGCGTGCTCCACGACGAGATATTCGGACCTATCGTGTCGATCCTGCCCTTTGACGACTTTGATCGCACGCTTGACCGGGTGAACGACACCGATTTCGGCCTGCAGGCCGGCATCTACACCGCGTCGATGGCCACAGCGATGTACGCGGTGGAGCGCCTGCACGTAGGCAGTGTGCTCATCAACGAGACGAGCGACTTCCGTATCGACTCGATGCCGTTTGGCGGCTCGAAGCGGTCCGGCGTCGGTCGTGAGGGCGTCGCGAGCGCGGTCCGTGAGATGAGCGAACCAAAGAACGTCATCATCAGTCGACTGGGCTGAGCCCACCGGGCGAAGTATGGTGTGAGGCCGGGGCCGGGGGAGCACACGCGGCCCCGCGCCCCGTCGCGATATCGACTGCGCAGAGTTGGAGGACGCGCATGCAGCAATTCCCTCAGGTGATTGAGCGGCTGGGTGATCAGATCAGCACTCCGGCGCCGATCGTGTTGATCGACGTGGTCGACGACAACATTGCGCGCATGCAAGAGTTTGCCGATGCTCACGGCAAGGACCTGCGCCCGCACGTGAAGACGCACAAGTGCCTCGAGATCGGACGAATGCAGCTCGAGGCTGGCGCCATCGGTTTAACTGCCGGAAACCTGAGCGAGGCAGAGATCTTCGCCGAAGACGGCTGCGCGGACATTTTTCTGGCCTACCCCCTGTGGGCGGGCGGCGCCAAGGCTGAGCGCCTGCAACGGCTGGCGCAGGAGACGCAGCTGAGCGTAGGGGCAGAGAGTATCGCCGCCATCGATCAGCTCGCGGCCGCAATGGGTGAACTCGTTGGCCTGCTCGGTGTCGTGATCGAGGTGGACTGCGGTGCAGGGCGCTCGGGCGTACCCCCGGAAGCCGCGGGGGCCCTCGCGGCGCACGCGCAGTCGCGCGGCCTTGAGCCGCTCGGCGTGTTCACGTACCCGGGCCACGGGGGCAGGCTGGGGGCCCGTGAAGCCGCTGCCGCCGATCAGGCCGACGCGTTGCGCCGTGCGGTCGCATCGTTCGCGAATGTAGGTCTTGAAGCATACGTCGTCAGCGCCGCATCGACGCCGACCGCGGCGTACAGCACTGACCCGGTGATCACCGAGATTCGCCCGGGGGAGTACGTATTCAACGACTACGACAACGCGCGGTTGGGAGACTGCGAGACCGGCCAGATCGGCCTCTTTGTCGCGAGTACGGTGGTCAGCGATCAGGGTCACCGGCACGTCATCATCGACGCCGGAACGAAAGCGCTCGCCCGCGAGGGTAGCCCCGAGCGCGGCTTCGGTCAGGTCCCCAGCTTCGATGGTGTGCTGGCGAAGCTCAACGAATATCACGGATTTCTCGAGCTGCCAATCGGGGGCGAGCGCCCGACTGTCGGAGACCGGATCGCGGTAGTGCCGCATCACGTCTGCCCGGTGGTCAACGCGGTCGAAGAGCTCATCATCACTGACAGCTACGGCACCTTCCACGGGCGATGGCGTGTCGCGGCCCAGGGGCAATTGAACTAGCGGCGAAAGTGGGCGCTGCGCCCGTTATACGCGCGCCGCTTCGTGGGCCTCGTCACGGCCGTGGCGCAGTGAACCGTCGGCATCGTGCGTGTGTAGCGGGTAGTCGTTGAGTGACAGGTGACGGTGGAGCACGAGGTGCAGCTCGGTCATATCGCCGCTGCGCAAGAGGTCAGAGATCTCGCGGTGCCCAGCGACCACGCGATCGGGCTTCGGGTACGCTCCAGGAAAATGCCTCAGGCAGATGAGCGCTTCGGTGGCCAGGGTGGCATAGGCGCGCACTAGGCGCGTGTTTCCTGAGTCAGCGACGAGCTCGGTGTGGAATTCCAGGTCGATGCGTCCAAGACCGGCCCAGTCGTCTTTCGCGAGTGCGACGGACATTCGATCGATGACGGACTCGAGGCTGTCGGCAAGCGCGTTTCGCCGCTCAGGCTCGAGTTTTGTGATGATCTCGGCGGCGGCGCACTCGATGACCTCGCGCGCCTCGTACACCTCGGCAACATCTCGCACGCTGAGTTCTTGGACGAAGACGCCGCGATTGGGGCGCGCGAGCAGCAGTCCCTCTTGGACGAGACGGTGCAGGGCCTCACGGACCGGACCGCGCGAGACATTCAGCTGGCTCGCGACCTGGGCTTCGTTGATCTGATCGCCCGGCGCGAAGGCGCCCTCAATGATGCTCTCGCGAAGCTGATCGGCAATCACCACGGCCGTGGGCCGACTCGTGATCGCGGACAGTGCGTTTACGCCATTCATGGGTGCCTCCGAGAAGCTTCAGTGAGGATGGTGCCATTCCACCACAGTGATTATTGTCGCATTGTAGACAATATTCCCGCCACTGTGGTGGATGCTGTGCAAGACCTACGAAGTGACGGGAATATTTGGGCCTACGGGTGCAGGCTGTGCTCGTGTTCGGCGTGTGGAACCGGTTCGAGTTGCAGCGTGCAGTGACTGGTGTCGAAATGCTCGCTGATGCAGGTGTGGAGCTCGTCGAGAATTTTGTGGTAGCCGCGAGAGTCGAGATCCTGCTCGTCAATAACGACGTGCGCCGAGAGGGCGTTGACGCCGGAGGTAATCGTCCAAGCGTGCAGGTCATGCACCTCTTGCACGCCGGGCACCGAGAGCAGGTGTTCGCGGGTCTGGTCGAGGTCGACGTCCTTCGGCGTGCTTTCCATCAGGATGTGGACGACGTCCTTGAGAAGGCTGTAGGCGCGGGGGGCGATGAGGAGCGCGATCGCGAAGGCGGCCACCTGGTCAACCCAGTTCCACCCGGTGAACATGATGATGAATCCGGCCACAATGACCGCACCCGAGCCGATGAGGTCGCCCAGAACCTCCAGGTAGGCGCCGCGGATATTGATGCTCTCCTTTTGGCCCGACTGCAGGATCAAGAGAGAGATGACGTTCGCGACCGCGCCGATAATGGCGGCGATGAGCATTGGGCCGGTCTCGATTTCAACGTCGCTTCCGATGCGCTGGATCGCGCTGTAGACGATCACGACGCAGATGACGCTGAGGACGATGCCGTTAATCATCGCGGAGAGGACCTCGATGCGCATCAGGCCGAAGGTGCGCTTCGAGGTCGCGGGTAGCGCGGCAACAAATGTCGCGATCAGGGCGATGAGTACGCCGGTCGCGTCGGTGAGCATGTGACCCGCGTCGGCGAGCAGCGCAAGCGATCCCGAGATGTACGCGCCGATGAGTTGCACGATGAAGATCGTTGCGGTGATGCTGAGGACGATCACCAGCTTCTTGCGGTGCTTGCCGCCTGACGTCGCGTGGCCGTCCAGGCCGTGGCTGTGGTCGTGGCCGTGACCGCCGCCGTCTTGCGCCTCGGGGCGGGCGGGGTGGCCGTCGCTGAACTCGGCGCCGTGGCTGTGGTCGTGCTCGTGGCTGTGATCGTCGAGGGAGTGCGCGTCATTGCGATCCTGCGGAGTGCCCACGGAATTTTTGGAGGTCATGTGCCCACGATAACAGGATTGTAAATTGTTGACAATCCTTCAATCGTGTTGGGATCATTGAATCGGGCGGAGTTCCGCCACGCTCGGCGACGGTGCCGTGCGAATTCAAAGGAGACAGAGCGTATGACCAAGGCGATTGTGATCAACGATGTGACGACCTGCGAGGCTGGCGAGCACAAGGCAAAGGCGACCGCCGAGATTGCCGGGCAGACCGAATCGTCGCGGACCGTGTGGGAGTCGCCCGAGGGAATCCGGTCGGGCGTCTGGGAGGTCACTCCCGGAACGTTCGCCAGCACGCGGCCGCGTTACCACGAGATGTGCCAGATCGTGATGGGCCGGGCGACGATCACCGAGCCCGACGGCACGACCTTCGAGGTCGGCCCTGGGTCGCTGTTCGTGACGCCCGAGGGCTGGACCGGTTCGTGGGAGGTCCATGAGACGCTGCGCAAGAGTTGGGTCACCATCCCGTTCGCGGCGCTCGCGGCTCACGCAGAATAGACCTCACGCGCAGGCATGCGGAAATGAGGTCGGCCCCGGAGCGCACACTCCGGGGCCGACCTCATTTTTTACCGATACTTACGCCTTGGCCAGGTACTTCTCGGGGTCCGCATCAAAGAGCGGTCCGCAGGCGGCGCAGCACAGGTAGTAGCGCTCACCCTGGTAGTCGCGGAAGAGATTCTGCGCGACCGCTTCCTCCTTGTTCACGAAGTTCCCGCGCATCACGGGACATTCGGCGGTGTCTGAGACCTCGGCCTCGGTGGTGGACGCGTGGTTGTGTGCCTCGCACATGGTGATTCCTTTCGTGGGTGTCGATGCGGCTATGCGCCGACGTGGACTGTCGTCTTCGACGACTGCGAATCCACCGCGTGGCTCTTGAAGGAGCGCAGGCGGAGGCTGTTACCGACAACGAAGACGCTCGAGAACGCCATCGCCGCGCCGGCGAGCATGGGGTTGAGCAGGCCAAGTGCCGCCAGCGGAATCGCGGCAACGTTGTAGGCGAAGGCCCAAAACAGGTTTCCCTTGATGGTTCCGAGGGTGCGGCGAGAGAGCCGGATCGAGTCGGCCGCGCTGCGGAGATCGCCGCGCACCAGGGTGATGTCGGACGCCTCGATGGCGGCGTCCGTGCCCGTACCCATCGCAAGGCCAAGATCGGCCTGGGCGAGAGCTGCGGCATCGTTCACGCCGTCGCCCACCATCGCGACGACGCGACCTTCTGCCTGCAGCTTCCGAATAACGTCTGCCTTGTCACTCGGCAGCACCTCGGCAACGACGCGCTCGATGCCCACCTCTGCGGCGATCTGGCGAGCCACCGTCTCATTGTCGCCGGTGAGCAGGATCGGCGTGAGGCCGAGTGCGTGGAACTGGCGGATCGCCTCGGCGCTCGTCGGCTTCACCCGGTCGGCGACAGTGATGAGGCCCCGGATCTCGCCGTCCCACGCCACGAGTACGGCGGTGCGGCCCTGCTGCTCGGCGGCGTCCTTCGCTGCCTGCAGCTCGGGATCGGCCGCAACCGACCAGTCGTCGAGCAGCGATTGGCGTCCGACGAGGACGGCGTGTCCGTCCACGATACCCGTGACCCCCTTGCCCTCGACGTTGCGGAAGTCTTCGATGGCGGGGAGGACGATGTCGAGGGCCTCGGTGGCGCCCTTGGCGATGGCCTGCGCGATCGGGTGCTCCGAGGCGTCCTCGATCGCGCCTGCCAGGCGCAGCAGGTCCTCGCGCGACGTCCCCACGGCGGGGATCGCGTCGATCAGCGTCATCTTGCCGGTCGTGACGGTGCCGGTCTTGTCGAGCACGATGGTGTCGACCTTACGGGTCGATTCCAGGACCTCGGGCCCCTTGATAAGGATGCCGAGCTGCGCGCCGCGACCGGTGCCGACCAAGAGGGCGGTCGGGGTCGCGAGGCCGAGGGCGCAGGGGCACGCGATGATGAGAACTGCGACTGCCGCCGTGAATGCCGAGGCGACGGGGAACCCGGCGCCGAGCCAGGCGCCGAGGGTGACAACGGCGATGGCGATCGCGATCGGGACAAAGATTCCTGACACTCGGTCAGCGAGGCGCTGCACGTCGGCCTTGCCTGATTGCGCGTCCTCGACCAGCTGTGCCATCTGGGCGAGCTGCGTGTCGGTGCCGACTCGGGTGGCGCGCACCACGATGCGGCCGCTCGCGTTGACGGTGGCGCCGGTGACGGCGTCGCCCGGTCCAGCCTCGACGGGAACCGACTCGCCGGTGAGCATAGAGGCGTCAATCGCTGACATACCCGAGACGATGACGCCGTCCGTCGCGATCTTCTCCCCAGGTCGGACGATGAACTCGTCGCCCACGGCAAGCTGCTCGATCGGGATCCGCACCTCGCTGCCGTCTTGCATCACCGCGACATCTTTCGCGCCGAGCTCGAGGAGGGCGCGCAGTGCCGCCCCGGCCTGACGCTTGGAGCGCTTTTCGAAGTAGCGGCCGGCGAGGATGAACATGGTGACGCCGGCGGCGACCTCGAGGTAGATGTTGCCGGCCCCGTCCGTGGGGCTGATCGAGAGCTCGAATGCGTGTGTCATGCCGGGTTCGCCCGCAGTGCCGAGGAAGAGCGCGTAGAGCGACCACAGGAACGCGGCGCCCGTGCCGACGGACACCAGTGTGTCCATCGTCGCGGTGCCGTGCTTGAGATTCGTCCAGGCAGCACGGTGGAACGGCCATGCGGCCCAGACGATGACGGGTGCCGCAAGAGTGAGTGAGGCCCACTGCCAATAGTCGAACTGCAGCGCAGGGATCATCGCCATCAAGATGACGGGTACCGACAGCACGATTGACCCGATCAGGCGCTGGCGCAGTGCGATCAGCTCGGTGTCTGGAGCCTCGCCCTCATCGGTAGCGATCGCGTCGCCTGCTGCGGACGCCTTCGGCTGGGGCAGGGCGGCCGAATAGCCGGTCTTCTCGACTTCCGCGATGAGCAAGTTCGGATCGAACCCCTCCGGAGCGACAATTTTCGCCTTCTCCGTTGCGTAGTTGACGGAGGCCTCGACGCCGTCGAGCTTGTTGAGCTTTTTCTCGATGCGCAGCGCACATGACGCGCAGGTCATGCCGCCGATCTCAAGGTCATAGCTGTGGGTCGGGGTATCGGGTGTCTGAGTCGTCGACATCAGTGGTGTCCTTGTCGCTGAAGAGTGCAGGGGTAAGTGACCGGGAGTTGCTAATGACCCTCGTCGTGAGCTTCCTCTTCGACTGGTTCGCTCGCACCCGCGGCCGCTGGGGCGGCGTCAACGATGAACGGAGCCGAATACACCTTTCCGTCGACCTGGAAGTCGAAGTACAGGAAGTACCGGCCGGCAGTGGGAGCTTCGCTCGCGAAGACGACCTCGGGGCCGGAATTCTCACCCGGGGTGGGCTCTGCGCCCTCGGGGTGCACGTGCAGATAGGCAAGGTCTCCCTCGCGGAGGGCGACCAAGTGGCCGAACGCGCCGAGGTAGGGCTCCATCGTGGTGACGGGCTTTCCGTCGCGCGAAACGGAGAGCGTCAGCGTGGAGGCAGACCCCACGAGGAGGTCGCCCTCGAGGCTGACGTCGAAGCCCGAAACCTTGGCCTCGCGTGAGGTGTCGTGGGAGTCTGCTGGGGCGAACTCGCCAGCCACCTCTACCGTGCGGGTCAGGGTGACGGGGTTCTCCGAGCCGGCGGGAACGAAGTCGGCGAAGACGCGGTAACTGCCGGCGGCGTCCCAGCTCCACGGCAGCGACCAGGTGCCAGCCGTGTCAAGCGTCGGGTGGACGTGCCGGAATTCCGCCCCGTCTGAGCGGACCACGATGAGGTGCAGTTCTTTCTCGTGTTCTTCGACGTACTCGAGCACCGGCTCGCCGCTCGCGTCCGTGACTGAGAAGCTGAGCTTTCCATCCTCGCCGATCGCGTGGGGCGCGGCGACGGGGCTGAGCTGCAGCCCATTTGAGGCGAGCGTCACCCCCCGGGTGGACTCGGTGGTCGCAGTCACTGCGGTAGCGGTCTCGCCGTGTTCGGTGGCCGTCCCGTGTGCGGCCTCGGTGGCCGCCGCGCGATCGGCAACGGCCGCCTCGGGTGTCAACGCGCCTGACAGGGCAAAAGCGGCGCCGAAGGCGGCGACCAGGCCGATCCCATAGAGGCTGAGTCGCAGGGGAGTGTTCACGGGGTGGATCCTCAATCTGGTGCCGCGGGGCGCTTGGGTGGGGTTCCCAGGCGCCTCGCTCGGCGGGTGGGCAATTAGCGTGTAGCGGCCTCGTAGCCGGCCTCTTCGACGGCCGCGAACACTGCCGCGGTATCGACGGGATCGCCGGTCGTGGTGACCGAGAGGTGGCCGGTGGCGGCGCTGACCTCGATGTTCGAGACGCCGGGGATCTGGCTCACTTCGCTGCGAATTGATCCTTCGCAGTGGCCGCACGTCATACCCGTGACCTGGAATTCAGTGGTTGCCATGATGGTTCCTCCTGCGTGTGGGCCGATATTTCGGCGATGGTTTATACCCCAGTGGGGTATTGCTACAGTCACTATATACCCATGGGGGGTATCCCTGGCAAGAGTGACTGCCAGCCAATATGCAGAAGGAGCAAAATGTCAGATTCAGCAACTGGGGTGCTCATCGTGGGCGGCGGCGCCGCCGGGCACGCGTGTGCGGCGAAGCTGCGCACGCAGGGATTCGACGGACCCGTGCGCGTGCTGGACGCCGAGCCGGATCGACCGATCAACCGCACTCTGGTCGACACCGGCGTGCTCCCGGGATTACTGACCCCCGAGCAGATTCAGTTGCATCCTGTGGCCGGGGTCGACCTCATCGCCGGTCGCGCGGTCGGCCTCAACATGGCTCGGCGCAACGTGACGCTCGCCGACGGCCGCGAGCTTCGCGCCGACGCACTCGTGCTGGCGAGTGGAAGCGTGCCGCGCGGCCTCGGCCCGGCGACAACGGTCGCTCGCGGCAGCCGGGTCTACCAGCTCCACACCGCGGCTGACGCACTGGCCCTGCGTGCAGCGCTTCCCGACCCTGCACGGACGCGCATCGCGATCCTCGGCTCGGGGTTCATCGGTGCCGAGGTCGCCAGCCACTTCAGTGCGGCCGGCTCCCAAGTCCTGCTGCTCGGACGTTCCGCCCAGCCGCTTCGGGCCGCGGTCGGCAGGCGTATTGCGGAGCAACTTGCAGAGCTGCACCGCGATCGGGTCGACGCACGCTTTGGCAGTGACCTTGTCGCGGTTGAACCCGGGCGCGGTGCGCGGGCCGTGACGCTGACGCTGGGTGACGGGACTCGAGAGGATGTCGATGCGCTTGTCGTCGCGCAGGGAACCGTGCCGGCCACAGACTGGGCCCAAGTGGCAGGCGGGATTCGGGTGGACCTGGCGTTGCGCGTCGTAGGCGCCACCTCGGTCTACGCCGCGGGGAGCGCCGCGGTGCTGTCGATCGATGGGTCGCCGATGCGCATCGACCACTGGGACGACGCCGCAGCGCAGGGCGCGCACGCCGCGCGCACCATCCTGCATGATCTGCAGGGAGCGGAAGATCCGGGCGCCTATCTGCCTCGGTCGGGGTTCACGCTGCAGGTGTATGGCACGGTCATCGCGGCGCGAGGGATCCGGCCGGCTCAGGGGAGTGAGCGGGACGCCGCCGCTGCGCTCGAGCTCGAACCCTCGTTCCGGCCAGAAGGGCTGCTCACTGAACACCTGCACCGCGACGGCTCGCGTGCCGGGGTTGCGGGGTACAACGCCGGGGCGGCGCTTGTCCGTCTCGCGGCAGGAATCGGGAGCGGGGCCTAATGTCGGTCAGTGCCGAATCGTGAGATACGTTCGATCCATGTCTGTTCTCCCGCTGCGCATCGGCTTCGTCGTGCTGCACACCTCGCCGCTCGATGAGCCTGGGACGAAGGACGCCGGCGGGATGAACGTCGTCGTGCTGGCGCAGGCCCGTGAGCTCGCGCGTAGGGGCCACCAAGTTGAGCTCATCACCCGGCGCAGCGCAGCGGAGCAGCCCGCCTCGCTCCAGCTCGCCGAGGGGCTGCGGCTGCATCACCTCGACGCCGGGCCCCAGCGTCTGCTCGACAAGGGTGCGCACGAGACTCTGATGCCCGCATTCACGGCGGCGCTCGCCGCGCTCCTGGGGCGGCTCCCCCTCGACCTGCTCCACGCCGAGCACTGGTTCTCGGGCATCGCGGCGCTGCCCGTCGCCCGTCGCCTCGGGATCCCGCTCGCGCAGAGCTTCCACAGCATCGCCGCCGGGTCGGACACGCCACTCGCGTCGGGTGAGCGGGCCGAGTCGCCGGGCCGCCTGGTGGGTGAGCAGACGCTGGCGCGCGACGCCGACCTCGTCATCGCGGTGAGCGAGGCCGAGGCGGCGACGGTGCGCGCGCGCCTGGGCGGCGAGCGAGTGGCCGTCGTGCCCCTCGGCGTCAACGCTGCCGACTTCTACCCCCTCGGCGCGGGCGAGCGCGCCGCCCACCTGCAGCGCCGGCGCGCCGGCGAACCCGCTGAGGTCTTAGTCGCCGGCCGCCTGCACCCGCTGAAGGGCTTCGACCTCGCGATCGACGCCGTCGCGGCGATTTCGTCACGCGAGCGACCGGTGCTGCGGATCGTCGGCGCACCCCCGCCCGACGACGACGGGTACACCGCGCGCCTCCACGCCGCGGCCGAGCGCCTGAACGGCGCGGTCCGCTTCGACGGGGCCCTGCATCGCGACGAGCTGGCCGACCGGCTGCGGCACGCCGACCTGGTGCTCGTGCCCTCGCACTCAGAAACGTTCGGGCTGATCGCCCTCGAGGCCGCCGCGTCAGGGGTCCCGGTCATTGCCGCCGCCGACGCCGGGGGCCTGCGCGAAGCCGTCCTCGACGGCGAAACGGGACTGCTCATTGATGGGCGCGATCCGGCGACCTGGGCGGCAGCGATCCGCGAGGTGCTGAGTGACGAGGCGGGCTGGATCCGCATGGGCGAGTCCGCGCGAGCGTTCGCCGAGCGGCGGAGCTGGTCCGCCTCGACGGACCGCCTGCTCGTGGCGTATGCCGGGATCCTGCCCCGCCGTTAGCGGGCGAGCCGCGCCTCCATCTGCGCCGCGAGCTGCAACAGCCGGATCTCGCCGCCGCGGGGTGCGATGAGCTGCACGCCCATCGAGAGCGGGCGGGCGGCCTGGGGGTTCGTTGCCGGGACCTCGATGGTCGGTACCGCGATGGCGGGCAATCCCGACACGTTCACCATCGACGTGAAGGGGGTGAAGAGGCACTGCTGGCGGTAGTCCTCGTCGGGGGTGAGCGCGAGGTTTGACCCGATGCGAGGCGGCAGGAACGCGAGGCCGGGCGTGAGGACGACGTCGTACTTCCCCCACTGAGCGTCGGCGTCGGCGGCAAATTGCTGCAGGATCGCGCCGGCTTCTCGGATGCGCCCGGGGTCGCGCGCGATCGAGCGTACGCGGAAGGACCGCGCCAGCGCGCCCAAGCGCTCCTCTGCCCCGGCGTCGAAATCGAGCAGCGCGAGCGCCGAAGTCCACGCGGTCGTGAAGGCGTCGGTGTAGCGGGGGTCGTAGCTGAAGGGGGCCTCCTCGACCCGGTGCCCGGAAGCGCTCAGCGCGGCGATCCCCGACTCGAGGGCCGACAGCGTCTCGGGGCTGAGGGCAACATCCATCGCCGACTCGAACGGTGAGCGTAGGCTCACGCCGATGCGCAAGGGCCCGAGGTCTTCAGCCCGCACGACGGCCTCGAGCGCGGGTTCGCTCGTCGTGCCGGAGACCCGGGTCATGGCGTCGTAGAGCAGCGCCGCGTCCGCCGCCGAATGCGCGAGCGGGCCCGAGGTGACCAGGCGCGGGGCCCCAAACGGGTCGGTGTCGCCGAGGAGCGTGTCCGCGCGCACGGCGCCGAACCCGGGCTTGAGGCCGATGAGCCCGCAGGCGAGGGCCGGGATGCGCACGGATCCGCCCCCGTCGCTGCCCGGGGACAGGGGCAGCATGCCGGCGGCGACCGCGGCGGCCGCGCCGCCTGAGGAACCGCCGGGGGTGCGTTCGGGGTCAAGTGGGTTGCGCGCGGGCGGTGCGACGTCGTTCTCGGAGTAGGAGGAGAGGCCGAGCTCGGGGACCTGGGTCTTGCCGAGTGAGATCGCGCCGCTGGCGCGCAGTTGTTGGGCGATGGCGGAGTCGGTGTCTGCCACGCGGTGCGGCAGCGCGCGCGAACCGTGTGTCGTCGGGGCGCCGGCGACATCGACGATGTCCTTATGCGCAATCGGCATGCCGAGTAGCGACGGAAGGCCGTGGCGATCGCCGGCGGGGGTGGCGGCAACGTGGCGGTCGGCGGCATCGGCCTCGGCAAGTGCGGAGTCGGTGTTTACGCTGACGAAAGCGCCGATTCTCGGGTTTTCGGCCTCGATGCGGCCGAGAAAGTGCTCGGTGACCTCTCTGGCGGTGAGGCTGCCGGTGCGGAGCGCGTCGCGCAACTCGACGGCGCTGGTTGGTAATTCGAGCACGCGATCCCCATTCACTCTGTCTCGTGCCAGCCTAACGAGCGGCGAATTCCTCGGCGATGATCGGGGCCGCGTGTTGTTGCGAACGATTCTCATTACCCCTAGACTGAGAGTCGTTCTCAACTAGGAAGCACTCATGCGCACTGCATCACACCGATTCACCCTCAGCGCGGCCGTCGCGGCGCTCGCCGCCGGCTCGCTCGCCCTCGCGGGATGTGCCGTGACCCCCGACGACGGGGATGGCGGGCATCTGCGCGTCGTCACGACCACGACGCAGCTCACCGACTTTGCGCGCATCGTCGGCGGGGACGACGTGACGATCAGCGGACTCATGGCGCCCGGCAGCTCAGCGCACCACTTCGACCCGAGCCCGGCCGAACTGCTCGAGCTCTCCCGCGCCGATGTCTTGATCGTGAACGGGCAAGGCCTCGACACCTACATCGATGGCGCCATCGAGGCCTCTGGGTTCGCCGGTGAGATCATCGACGCGAGCAGCGGGGTCGACCTTGTGGCCGCTCGCGCCGCGACCGAGCGCGCCGCGCACGAGGCGGAAGATGCGACTGAGCACGCCGAGCACGCGCACGAGGATGAGCATGCCGACGAGCACGCCGCGGAGGAAACCGCGGAGGAGGGGCACGACGGCCACGACCACGGCGAGAGCGACGTCAACCCGCACCTCTGGACCGCCCCGATGATGGCGGCTGGCATGGTCGACGCGGTCGCCGACGGTCTTGCGGCCGCCGATCCCGAGCACGCGACAGGCTTCCAAGATCGCGCCGAGGCATACCAGCAGCTGCTCGCCGATCTCGACGACTGGGCCGCCGCCCAGTTCGCGCGGGTACCCCCGAGCGAGCGGATCCTGGTCAGCGGGCACGACTCGCTCCGCTACTTCCTCGACGCGTACGAGATCGCGTTTGCCGGGTCGATCCTGCCGAGTTTCGAGGACAACGCGGAGCCGAGCGTCGCCGAGATCGACGCCCTCGTCGCGAAGATTCAGGAACAGGGCGTTCGGGCGATCTTCGTCGAGTCCACGATGAACCCGAAGCTCGCCCGCACGATCGCTCGCGAGTCGGGGGCCACCGTGATCGACAGCGACACGCTCGCGGTGGACGCCCTGGGTGTGCCCGGCAGCGACACCGACACGTATCTCGCGGCGACCGAGCACAACGTTCGTGTCATCCTGGAGGCTTGGGGCTTCACGCCGGACCCCCTGCCCGAATCCCTCCAGGAGGCCCTGCAATGAACACCGACCAGGCCGCTGCACCGGGCACCCCGGTGATTGAGCTCCTCGGCGCCTCCTTCGGGTATCGCGGGGTCACCACGCTTGCGGACATCACGGCGACGATCGAGGCAGGATCGGCCGTCGCGCTGATCGGGCCGAACGGGGCGGGGAAGTCGACCCTGCTGCGGGGCCTCCTGGGGCTCGCCGAGCTCACCGGCGGAAGCCTCCGCGTGCTCGGCGGATCTCCCCGGGCGGCGCTCGCGCGCGTCGGGTCGCTGCCGCAGGCCGACCGCCGCGACAACGAGCTGCCAATCACGGTGCGCCAGGCCGTCACGATGGGGCTCTACCGTGCGCTCGGCCCGGTGCGCCCGGTCGGTCGCGACGGCCGCCGCCGCGTTGACGCCGCCCTCGAGCGCGTCGGCCTCGCCCACCTCGCCCGCCGCCGCTTCGGCGAGCTCTCAGGTGGGCAGCAGCAGCGCGTGATCCTTGCCCGCGCGCTCGTCGTCGACCCGCAGATCCTGCTGCTCGACGAGCCCTTCAACGGACTGGATCGCGCCAACCGCGACATGCTGCTCGCCACCATTCGCGAGCTCCGCGCCGAGGGGCGCACCATTCTCGTGTCGACGCACGACCTCGAGATCGCCCGAGAGACCTGCAGTCACGTACTCCTCCTCGACGGCCACCACGGCGACCCCGGGGCCCGGCCGACCGGATGCCTCGTCGCATACGGGCCGATCGACGAGGCGCTGACGCTCGACGCCGTCGAGCGCGCCTTCGCCGGCTCGACCGTCGAACTGGACCACCACACGGTCACCACCACGCGCGAAACCGAACGGCCGGACGAGCCCACCTCGCCCTGGAGCGCCGCGTAGTGACCCCGGGAATCTTCGAGCTGCAGGCCGCGTTCGGGCCGCTCGACGTCTTCGCGCTGCCGTTCATGTCCCGGGCGCTCATCACCGTCGCCGTGCTCGCGGTCGCGGCGGGCGTCGTTGGCCTGTTCATCAGCCTCCGCGATCTCGAGTTCATGAGTGACGGTCTGATCCACGCGGTCTTCCCCGGCCTCGTCATCGGTTCGATCGTCGGCGGGACCGCCGCCCTCCTCCCCGGCGCCCTGATCGCGGCGCTCGCCGCCGTCGTGCTGCTCACAGTGCTGGAGCGACGGGGCGTGGGCTCGGACGCCGCGATCGCCGTCGTGCTCACGAGCCTCTTCAGCATCGGCATCGTCCTCGTCTCGCGTCAGCAGAACTACGTCAGCCAACTGGAGGAACTCCTCTTCGGCCGCCTGCTCACCGTGACGCAGGAACAGCTCGTCCAGGTCGTCGTGGTGGCCATCGTCGCCGTCGCCGTGATCGCGTTCACCTGGCGTGCCCAGCTGCTGCGCGCCTTCGACCCCGCGGGCTTCGCTGCGGCGGGATTTCGCACCACCCCCACCGATCTCGCGCTCGGCGCCGCCGTCGCGCTGCTCGTCGTCGCGGGCGTGCAGGCGCTCGGCACGCTCATGGTCCTCGCGATCCTGACCGTGCCCATGGCGACCGCGCGCCTGCTCACGCGCCGCCTCGCCTGGCTCATCCCCATCGCGATCCTCGTGCCCTTCGCCGCGGGGGTCATTGGGCTCTGGGTGTCGTTTTCCAGCTCGGTCGGCGCTGGGGTGGCGGTCTCGCCCGGCGCGGTAGTCGTGCTCGTGCTCGTCGGGGCTTACGCCCTCGCGGTCGGCTTCCGGCTGCTGGCACCTCGGCTGCTGCGGGCGCGGTTGCGCAGGATCCGGCCCGAGGGCACGGAGGTCGCCGCGTGAGCTACCTCGCCCTTGCCGCCCTCGAACTCACGCTGCTCGGCCTGCTCGCGGGCCTCGCCGGCACGCTCATCGTGCTGCGACGACGCTCGTTCTTCGCGGTCGCGCTCAGCCACGCCACCTTCCCCGGCGGCGTGCTGTTCGCGATCCTGGGGTGGAGCGTGCTCGCGGGCCAGGCCGCCTTCGCGGTCGTACTGGTCCTCCTCATGACCCTGCTCACCCGGGTGCCCGGGCAGGGACGCCAGGTCGTGAGCGGGGTCGTACTCTCGTTTGGCTTCGCGCTCGGGGCGTTGCTTGCGAGCCTGGCCCCCTCGATCGCGCTGCCGGGTGGAGCCGACGTCGTGGGGGTCGACGCCCTGCTGATCGGCTCGCCACTGGGAGTGAGCGTGTCCGACGTCGTTACGACCGCGGCGGTGCTCGTCGCCTCGCTGCTGCTGCTTGCGATCTTCGGCCGGCGCCTCCTGTTCCACACGTTTGACCCGGCGGGCTTTCGCGCCGCGGGCTACCGGTCCTGGCCGATGGAGCTCGTGGCCACCGCGATGATCGCAGCCGCAGTCGTCGCCGCCATGCCGGCGGTCGGCGCGATCCTGGGCGTCGCCGTCCTGATCGGGCCGGCCGCGGCCGCCCGGCTGGTCGCGCCGTCCATCGGCTGGATCCCCCCGATTGCCGCCGGCATCGGCGTGCTCGCGGGGCTGCTCGGGCTGTGGGGATCCGCCGCCTTCGGCGTTGCGGCCGGGGGCGCGGTGGGTGTCGCCGTCGCGTTGCTGTTTCTCGTCGCGCTCGGTGTGCACCGGGTGAGCGCTCGCGCGGGAGCGCGCCGGGTTCGATACCGTGGGGCACAGGCATAACCATCAACCAGGCCACAGGGAGGCACTCGTGAGCGGCGCTCGACGCAACACTTGGCAGCGCGAGGCGGTGCGGGCAGCTCTCGCCGAGGCGCGCGGGTTCGTCAGCGCGCAGGAGCTCCACCAGCGACTGCGCGAGCAGGGCTCCACGATCGGGCTCGCGACGGTCTATCGCGCGCTGTCGGGGCTGACCGAATCGGGCGAGGCGGACTCGGTGCAAGCGCCCGAGGGCGAGAACCTCTTCCGATCGTGCGCGATGGAGGGTCACCACCACCACCTCATCTGCCGAAGCTGCGGGGACACCCGCGAGCTGGCGGCCGAGGCCGTCGAGACGTGGTCGCGGCAGGTCGCCGCCGAGTACGGCTTTGCGGAGATCGAGCACGTCGTCGACCTGTTCGGGGTGTGCGAGTCCTGCCGAGCCGCGCGCGGGTGACGGAAACATAACAATCCCCGCGGCCGCCGCTGCCGCCCGTGAGGGGATCGCACCGAGTTCTGGCACGGGAACACGGGGAATTCCCTGGTTGTCAGCGCCACTGATCGCGAACACGCGAGTTATCCACACCCCTTGTGCCGACCACAGCAGGGGCCCAAGATACGGGCATGGGAGAAACGACGGCGGTCAGAGTGGTCCGCGATCGAGAAGATGCGCTCGTGACGATCACCGATGTGAATAAACACTTCGGCGAACTCCACGTGCTCAAGGACATCAATACGCAGGTCGGCCGCGGCGAGGTAGTGGTCGTGCTCGGGCCCTCGGGGTCGGGAAAGTCGACCCTCTGCCGCGCGATCAACCGGCTCGAGACGATTGACTCGGGAACGATCACGATCGACGGCGTCGCGCTTCCCGAAGAGGGCAAGGAACTCGCCAAGCTGCGCGCAGACGTCGGCATGGTGTTCCAGTCATTCAACCTCTTCGCGCACAAGACCATCCTCGAGAACGTGACGCTCGGCCCCATTAAGGTCCTCGGCCTCTCGAAGAAGGAGGCAGAGGAACGCGCGATGCGCCTGCTCGAGCGCGTCGGCATCGCCAATCAGGCAAAGAAATTGCCCTCTCAGCTGTCTGGCGGGCAGCAGCAGCGGGCCGCGATCGCTCGCTCGCTCGCGATGGAGCCCAAGCTCATCCTGCTCGACGAGCCAACCTCGGCGCTCGACCCCGAGATGATCAACGAGGTGCTCGACACCATGATCGGCCTGGCCAACGACGGCATGACGATGGTGGCGGTCACGCACGAGATGGGATTTGCCCGTCGCGCGGCCGACCGCATCGTCTTCATGGCGGATGGCCAGATCGTCGAGGAAGCGACTCCCGAGCAGTTCTTTGACAACCCACAGACCTCCCGCGCCAAGGACTTCCTCTCCAAGATTCTCGGCCACTAGTCGATGATCGCTCGCGGGACCCATAGGGCGGGCACAACCCCGCCCGCACACCAACGAAGGTAGGCACCCATGCGAATTACCAAGTACGCACTCGTGATTGCTGCGGTCGGAGCATTGGCGCTCTCGGCCTGCGCGTCCGGCTCTCCCGGGGGAGGCGGCGAAACAGCCGCTCCCGAGGTGGCTGCCGAGACGACCTTTGAGGCCGGCACCACGATGGCGAAGCTCAACGAGGCGGGCAAAATCACGATCGGCACGAAGTTTGATCAGCCGCTCTTCGGCCTGAAGGGCCCGAACGGGCCTGAGGGCTTTGACGTCGAGATCGGCAAGCTGATTGCCGGCAAGCTCGGCATTCCCGCGGACAAGATCGAGTGGAAAGAGGCCGTCTCGGCCAACCGCGAGCCGTTTATCGAGAACGGCGAGGTTGATCTCGTGATCGCGACCTACACGATCAACGACAAGCGCAAGGAAGTCGTCGACTTCGCCGGCCCGTACTACGTCGCTGGCCAGGACCTGCTGGTGCTCAGCGGTAACCCCGACGGCATCACGGGAATCGACGACGTCAAGGGTAAGAAGGTCTGTTCGGTCACCGGATCGACCTCGGAGCAGAACCTGAAGGACGCCGGCGTCGAGGTCCTCGCGACCGACACCTACTCGAACTGCCTCGAGCCGCTGCGCGCGGGTGAGGTCGTCGCGGTCTCCACGGACAACGTGATCCTCGCCGGTCTGGCCGACCAGAACGCCGGCCAGTTCGAGGTCATCGACAACCCCTTCACGGAAGAGCCGTACGGCATCGGCCTGAAGCTCGGCGATGAGGACTTCCGCACCTTCATCAACGACACCCTCGAGGAGTCGTTCGAAGACGGCGCCTGGGCGAAGGCCTGGGAGTCGACCGCGGGCAAGGTGCTCGCGACGCCGACCCCGCCGACGATCGACCGGTAATGACCCACTGGTGGCCGGGGCGAGACGCCCCGGCCACCACACCCCGACATGAGAGGCGGCCCCAGTGGACGTGTTCTTCGAAAACATCGGCGCAGTCGGCACCGGGTTTTGGATGACCCTGCGCCTGCTCATCTTTGGCGGCCTCGGGGCGATGGCGATCGGTCTCGTCGTGGTGACGATGCGGATCTCGCCGGTCGCCTCGCTGCGCGGCTTCGCGACGGTGTACACCGAGATCATCCGGAATACCCCGCTCGTCATGCTCTTCATCTTCATGGTGTTCGTCCTGCCGCTCATTGCGCCGGACAAACCGTCGTACCCGATCCTCGCGATGATTACCCTGGCGATCTACACCTCACCGTTCGTGGCAGAGGCGTTGCGGTCAGGGATCAACGGCGTCCACGTCGGGCAGGCTGAGGCGGCCCGCTCGATCGGGCTGAACTTTGGGCAGACGCTCACGCTGATCGTGCTGCCGCAGGCGCTGCGCATGGTCGTGCCGCCGCTCATCAACGTGTTTATCGCGCTCACGAAGAACAGCTCGGTCGCCGGCGGGTTCTTCGTGGTTGAGCTCTTTGCGGTCGCACGAAGCCTCACGAACGAGAACGGGCAGGCGGTCATCCCCATCCTCGTGGGCATCGCGCTCTGCTACCTCGTGATCACCGTTCCGCTCGGCCTCATCGCCGGGCAGATTGAGAAGAAGGTTCGGGTGCTGCGATGAGCACGGCAACGGTTCTCTACGACGCCCCCGGCCCCAAGGCCAGGCAGCGCTCGGTCCTCATCTCCGTCGTCGGCTTGATCGCCGTCGCCGCAGTGCTCGGCTGGGCCATCTGGCGGCTCGCCCAGCCGCAGGTGGCGGTCAACGGCAACGTCACTCCCGGCATGTTCGACGCCTCCCGCTGGGACGTGCTCGCCTACGGCGAGGTCTGGGGCGCGATCGGCAAGGGCGTCGTCGCTACGCTGCTGGCCGCCGTCACCGCGATGGTCGGCGCATTCATGATTGGCATTCTCTTCACCTTCGGCCGGCTGGCAAAGTCGATGTGGATCCGGGTGCCCGTCGCCGTCGTGCTCGAGTTCTTCCGCGGCATGCCCGTGCTGCTCATGATGCTCTTCATCCTGCTCGTCGCCTCGACCGGCGCCTTCTGGGCCGTCGTAATCGCGCTCGCCGTCTACAACGGCGCGATCGTGGGCGAGGCGCTGCGCGCCGGCATCGTGTCCCTGAACAAGGGCCAGCGCGAGGCGGGGCTGTCAATCGGGCTCACGCCGATTCGCACCCGCATGCTCATCGAGTTTCCCCAGGCGTTCACCCAGATGTTGCCCATTCTCATCGCACAGATGATCGTGCTGCTCAAGGACACCTCGCTGGGCTACATCGTGGCCTACTCGGAGCTGTCAAAGACGATCAAGGACATGGGTAACTACTACGGCAACGCCTATCTCTTCAGCTTCTGGGTCGTGGCGGTGGTGATCTACCTGGCGATCAACCTCACGCTCTCTTGGGTCGGGAGGCGCGCGGCCCGGCTGGTCGAGGCGAAGAAGGCGTGACGGCGGGCGCACCCACGGGGGCACCGGAGCCCGCGTACGTCGACCCGTTCGACGGCGCCCGCTCCCCGATCGGGGTGCCGCGATGGCGCTCGGACGGGGGGCGACCGCTGCTCGTCACCCCGGGGGGCGGCATCGGTCGAAGTGAGATCGACAGCGCCGAGCGCAGCCTCTGGCGTTACCGGGCGGCCCTGCCGCTCGCAGTCGCGCGCCCGATCAGCCTCGGCGAGGGGTGCACGCCGCTCGTGGAGCGCGACTGGGAGGGCGCACCCGCGCGCTTCAAACTCGAATGGTTCTCGCCTACCGGGAGCTTCAAGGACCGCGGATCGAGCGTGATGCTTTCGGTCCTGCGCCAGCAGGGCATCACGCGGGTGCTCGAGGACAGCTCGGGCAACGGCGGGGCCTCGGTCGCCGGCTACGCCGCGGCCGGCGGGCTGGGGGTCACGGTGTTTGCGCCGGCCACGACGTCGCCCGCCAAACTCGCACAAGCCCGCGCGTACGGGGCCGAGGTGCGCCTCGTCGACGGGCCGCGCGAGGCGTCCCAGCAGGCGGCCATCGAGGCGTTCGCGTGCGGCCAGGGGTTCTATGCGAGCCACAACTGGCAGGCGTTCTTTCTCGAAGGCACGAAGACCCTGGCGTACGAGATCTGGGAGGACCTCGGCTTCACGGCGCCCGACCACGTGATCGTGCCGGTCGGCGCGGGCAGCAGCCTGCTCGGCTGCGCGCTCGGCTTCCGCGAGCTGCTGCGCGCCGGGGCGATCGACCGGCTGCCACGGTTACACGCGGCGCAGCCGCTGAACTGCTCGCCCGTCGACGCCGCCTTCCGGGGCGAGCGCGACGAGCGGCCAGTCCGCCCCACCGCGGCGGAGGGCACGGCGATCCGGAGCCCGCTTCGTCTCGCCCTCATGGTCGAGGCGCTGCGCGAGTCCCGGGGCCAGAGCATCGCGGTTCCGGAGGACGGGATCCTGCGCGCCCGAGACGCGCTCGCCCGCACCGGAATGTTCGTCGAGCCCACCAGCGCGACCGCGGCGGCGGCGCTCACCCAGCTCCGGGCGCGCGGCGCGATCCTGCCGGGAGAGACCACAGTCGTCGTGTTGACCGGGTCGGGGCTCAAGACGCCGGCGGCCGGGTAGCGAATCGCCACCCGGCCGCGAGCATTCGGTTTTTCCTCGGACTACGCCTCGGTCAGCGCCTCGATGTCGGCCGCGGGGCCCTCGCCGCGCTGCTCGGCACGGCGTTCGGCACGCGTCGCACGGCGCTTCTCGCGCCGCTCGATGCGCCTCTCGCGTCGCCGCTCGACCAGCGTGTAGAGAATTGGCACGAGGATCAGCGTGAGCAGGGTCGAGGAGATGAGCCCGCCGATCACGACAATCGCGAGGGGCTTCGAGATGAAGACGCCGCCGCCGGTGAGCCCGAGCGACATCGGGATCAGCGCGAAGATAGTCGCCGCAGCGGTCATGAGGATGGGCCGCAACCGCAGTCGAGTACCGTGCTCGACCGCCTCGGCGAGCGAGGCTCCGTCGGCGCGCAGCCGGTTGACGAGGTCCATGAGCACGATCGCGTTGGTGACCACGATGCCGATGAGCATGAGCAGGCCAATCAGCGCCGGCAGGCCGAGGGGCGTGCCGGTGATGAGCAGGCCCAGGATCGCTCCCGTCGCCGCGAACGGAATCGAGACGAGGAGGACGAACGGCCCGCGGAAGCTGCGGAACGTCGCGACCATCACGAGCAACACGAGCAGGATCGCGCCGAGCATCGCCGCGCCCAGCTGAGCGAACGCCTCGTCCTGCTCGGCGCTCACCCCGCCGAGCTCGAAGCTGACGCCGGCGGGCAGGTCCACCGTTGCGATGGCCCGCTCGACCGCGGCGTTCGCGGCGTCGAGTTGCCCCTTGCGCGGGGTCACGGTGAGCGCGACCTGGCGCTCGCCGCCGGACCGGGTGATGGACGGGGCGGTGAGTTCCTCCTCGATCGTCGCGATCGCGGACAGCGGGAGCGCGGTCCCCGAGACCTCCATGGCCTGTTCCTGCTCGGCCTCGGCGCGCTGCTGCTCAGCGAGCTGCGTGGCCGAGTCGGCCTGCGCCTGCCGCAGCGCCACGAGCTGCTCGTCCATCGCCGCGATCCCGCTCTGGGTCCCCGAGAGGGCGCCTTGCAGCGCGGCAATCTGCTCGGCACGCTCGAGCTGGGCGCGCTGCATGGCGTCCTCGTCGGGCGTGAGGGGCGGGCCGGGCACCACGGGTGCGGCGCTGAGCGCGGCCAACTGCGCGTTCAGTTCGCCGACCTGGCCGACGAGTTCGGCGCGCTGATTGGCGGCCTCACGCATCTGGTTCGCGAGCTCGTTGTTCCCCTTGATGCGCGCTGCCTCGGCCTCAGCCTTGGCCTTATCCTGCAGCGCGTCGGAGGCGATCTTCTGGGCCTCCGCCGACTGCTGCGGGGTCACCGGCAGCAGGATCTCGCCCAGCTTTTCGACCGTGCGCTCGGTCCCCGGGGTGCGCACCATGATGGTGCGCTCTTGTCCGTCGAGCATGAGCTGCCCGACGGTCTGTCCCTCGAGGGCCTCCTGGATGGCCCGCGCGACCATCGCCCGGTCGAAGCCGAGCTTTGCGGCCTTCACCTCGTCGAGCTTCACGCGCACGACCGGCTGTTCGCCGGCGAGCTCGCTGCGCACCGACTGCACACCCTTGGCGTCCGACAGCTTCGCTTCGAGCAGGTCGCTGGCCTTGCGCAGCGCGACCGGATCGTTGCCGCGGATCTGCAGTGAGATGCCGCCGCCGCCCGCGCCGCCGACAAACGCGTCCTGCGTCAGGGTCTGGAAGTCGTCGGCGTTCCCGAGGCGTTCGAGCGCCTTGCTGACCGCGGCATCAACCTCGTCGACTTTCGCCCCAGTCTCCAGCTGGACGTCGTAGGAGATGGTCGGCGGGGCGTCGCTGACGTCGAGGGGAATCGACGTCATGATGTCGCGCACCCCGTCGACCTTGGCAAGGGCCTTCTCGACCGGCTCGGCAGCCTTGATGAGGTCGTCCGCGTTCTTCGTGCCCTTCGGCGACTGGGTCAGCTGCAGGCTCTCGTTCCCGGAGGAACCGAGGAAGTCGGTGGGGATGAGGACGCTGAGTCCGAGCGTGCAGAGCAGGATCACGCCCGAGGCGACGAGGGTGATGACCGGGTGGCGTCGAGTCGTGTTCAGCGCCGGCATGATGGCGCGCTGGAGCCGATCCGGCGGGGTGTGGATCTCGTCGAGGTCGGACGTCTCGGCCACGGCGGCCGGTGCGGCGGCCTCGAGCTCGGCAGTCGGCAGGTCACCGGCAGGATCCTGCTCGGCCGGCATCGTTGCCGCAGCCTGCGGCGCGCGACCTCGCATGAAGAGGTACGCCAGCACCGGGACGATCGTGAGCGCGACGAGCAGTGAGGCGAGCAGCGCGATCGTGACAGTGATGGCGAAGGGCCGGAACAGCTGTCCGGCGATGCCCGAGACGAAGGCGATGGGCAGGAACACCGCGACGGTGGTGAGCGTCGAGGCCGTGATGGCGCCGGCGACCTGGCGCACCGAGGCGATGACGCTCTCGGGGGTCAGCTCGCCCGGACCGCGGCGGCGACTGATGTTCTCGATGACCACAATGGAGTCGTCGACGACGCGGCCGATCGCGATGGTCAGCGCGCCGAGGGTCAGGATGTTGAGGGTATTGCCGCTCCACCATAGTCCCACCAGGGTGATCAGCAGGGAGAGCGGGATCGACACCGCGGCGATCAGCGTGGAGCGCCATGAGCCGAGGAATGCCAGGATGACGAGAACCGCGAAGAGGAGTCCCAGCCCGCCCTCGACCGAGAGGTCGTGGATTGACTGCTCGATGTAGGGGGCCTGGTCGAAGATCGTGACGAACTCCGCTTTGAGCTCGGGCGCGAGGCGGTCGAGCTCTGCGGTCACGGCGTGCGAGATGTCGACGACGTTCGCGCCCTGGGCGGGAGTGATCTGCAGGGTCAGCGCGGGCTTGCCATTGACGCGCGAAATGGAGGTCGCGGGGACCGTCTCCACGTGCACGTCCGCGAAGTCCGAGATGCGCACCACGCCGTCCCCCGCAGTGATGGGCAGGGCGGCGATCTCCTCGACCGAGGTGAGCGCGGAACCGACGGTGATCGAGAGCGCGCCGTTTTCCGACTCCGCCTGACCGGCGGGGAGGGCTGCGCCGTGCGATTCGAGTGCCGGGGCGATGAGATTGGGGTCGACCTTCAGGCGAGCGGCGTCGGCCGGACGAATGTCGATGACGATCTTCTCGTCCTCGCGCCCGGCGAGCTCGGCCTTCTGAACGCCGGCGACGCCCTGGAGCGCTGGGACCACGGTCTGCGCCATCTTGTCGGCAAACACGGCCTCGTCGCCGCTCGTGCCAGCGCTCAACACCATCGCGGGCATCTCGTCGGAGCCGCCCGAGAAGACGGTCAGTTCGGTGCCCCGCGGGAACGTCGGCTTCAGTGCATCTGCGGCCGCCCGGATCGCGCGGAGCGTGTCCTCGTCATCCGTGCTGAACGGCCACTCGACGGTGATCGAGGCGAAGCCGCTCGACGTGTCGGAAACCACGCTCTTGATGCCGGGAACCGCTTGTAGCGCCTGCTCGACCGGCTCCGTCACGGTGCGCGCCATCTCCTCGGGCGCGAGACCGGGCGACTGCGCCGACACAAATGCCATCGGCACCTGCATCGACGGCATCAGCTCTTGCTTGAGCGCCGACATGGAGAAGAGGCCCATGGCCGCGACCGCGAGGGTCAAGAGGCCAACGATGAGGCGATTCTTGAGGCTCGCGCGTGTGAGGAAGGTCATGGGGCCTTTCGGGTGATGCTTCGGCGCTCGGCGCCGGGTCACCGCAGATGTGCGCGGAAACGGCGCACCGACGCACGATGGCGGTGACGACTACTTCTCTCACTCTGGCGTGAGCCGCGTCGCCGGGCATCAGCCCTGGGTATGACCGGTGTCGTCCTACGGGATGATTCCCCGAGGCGCCGAGTCGCGCATTAGCGGGACCGTGTGGGAGAGACCTCGACCCAGGTGGGGTGCTTCGCGCTGCGACCGTCGCCGCTCGAGCGGCCGGTCAGGCGTCGCCCGATCCACGGCAGCATGTGCTCACGGGTGTAGCGCAGCTGCTCCCTCGTGCCGGGTTTCGGGACCGGATCGGCCAGCAGGGTCCAGTCTGCAGGGGGCTCGTAGCCGAGGGCGCGAAGCACATTGGCGGCGACGCGGTGATGCCCGACGGGGGCCATGTGAAGGCGGTCGGTCGACCAGTACTGCGCCTTCGGGAGTTCTGGGTCATGCCAGTTGTCCACCAACACGACACCGAGCCGGTCGGTGATGCGCTGCGTTCCCTCTCCGAGGGCTTCCGCCTTCGCCCGGAAGCGGGAGCCGCCGGGAAGGCCGCCGGTGGGGTCTGCGCCGAATAGCAGGATGGGTGTGGCGCCCGACTCCACGATCCGTGTCAGCGCCCGCTCGGTCTGCGCGAGGATGCTCGCCATATTGGTTCCCGGGCGCAGCATGTCGTTCCCGCCGCCGTTGAAGGACACGAGCGTGGGGCCGAGCTCGAGGGCCGGCTCCAGCTGCTCCGCCAGGATCGGGGCGATCAGGCGCCCGCGGATGGCGAGATTCGCGTACTGCACGGGTGCGCCGGTCGCGCGGGCGATGCCCTCCGCCGTGAGGTCGGCCCAGCCCCGCACCGATCCATCAGCGAGTTCGTCGCCCACGCCCTCGGTAAAGCTGTCGCCGATGGCTACGAACTTGATGTCAGTCACGCTCGTAGCCTACGACCGAATAGGGCCCGACGGTACCGACCGGGGCGGCACCTCGGCGATCCTGATTTGACCGACTGCCCGGGCGCGTCGTAAGCTTGATCTTTGGCTGGGCGGATTTCCCCGTCCAGATCGTATGTGAGCCTCGCGTCGTACTGGGTTTTGGCCCCGAACGGTTCGTGAAACACATGCCGACAAGTGATCTTGGGTAACGCGGTCCCGCGTTACGGTACTCAGGAGGAATACATCATGGCAGCAGTGTGCCAGGTGACTGGAGCCGTTCCCGGCTTCGGACACAACATCTCGCACTCGCACCGTCGCACCAAGCGTCGGTTCGATCCGAACATCCAGAAGAAGACCTACTTCGTGCCTTCGCTCGGCCGCAAGGTGACCCTGACCCTCTCGGTCAAGGCCATCAAGCTGATCGACGTTCGTGGCATTGAGTCAGTGGTCGCAGACCTCCAGAAGCGCGGGGTGAAGATCTAGTGGCGAAGCAGCAGGACGTCCGTCCGATCATCAAGCTGAAGTCGACGGCAGGCACCGGGTTCACGTATGTGACCCGTAAGAACCGCCGCAACAACCCCGACCGTCTCGTACTCAAGAAGTACGACCCGGTGGTCCGCAAGCACGTCGAATTCCGAGAGGAGCGCTAAACATGGCTAAGAAGAGCATGATTGCGAAGAACAAGCAGCGTCAGGTCATCGTCGCGCGCTACGCAGAGAAGCGCGCCGAGCTGAAGAAGGCGCTCATCGATCCCAACGGGACCGACGAGAGCCGCGAGGCTGCACGCGTGGGCCTCCAGAAGCTGCCCCGCAACGCTTCGCCGGTGCGCGTGCGCAGCCGCGACGTCATCGACGGCCGCCCCCGTGGTGTCCTGTCGAAGTTCGGTGTCAGCCGTGTTCGCTTCCGCGACATGGCCCACCGCGGTGAGCTTCCGGGCATCACCAAGTCGAGCTGGTAACTTCTCGTCTATCAAAAACGGGCGCGAATCCTTCGGGGTTCGCGCCCGTTTTTGCGTTTCCGGATCCGGCGAAACCCGCACAGTGCGGTTTCGCGCGCAGAGAAACCCCGGAATTCCGGGATTCTTCTCCCAGGCGCACTTGCTGCCCCGGCCCCCCACCGTCGCCACACGGAGCGCGCACAGAACCCAGTGCTGATCTGGGGAAACCTGCTAAGGATCCGAGCGCTCTGCCGCGGCTGCCCCGATCGGGGCAGGGCTGCTAGCGCAGGGCCACGGCGCGAATCTGAAAAGATCAGCCGCAAAGTTCCGCGGATTTCCGCCGATGTGTTGTAGATTCTTAGCGATCACTTGATCGAAACCCCGGCGACGGGGATACCTGAACACGATCAGGGGCTCGGCTCTCGAGTCCGGTGCCCTGGGAGGACAGAACATGTCACTTAACAAGACTGAGCTCGTTGCCAAGATCGCTGCTGACACCGGTCAGAGCCAGGCCGCTGTCGCGAGCGTAGTTGACGGCTTCTTCGCCGCTGTTTCCGAGACCGTTGCCAAGGGCGACAAGGTCTCGATCCCCGGCTGGATCGCGTTCGAGTCGGCGGACACCGCTGCACGTACGGGCCGCAACCCCCAGACCGGCGACACCATCAACATCCCCGCAGGCAAGCGCGTCAAGGTCTCGGTTGGCAGCAAGCTGAAGGCTGCAGTCAAGTAGCTCACCCCGCATCTTGTGTGATGCCCCCGGCAGGCTCAGCCTCCGGGGGCATCGCTGCATCTCCCGCACGACGGGCGACGGCCAGGATCCTGCCACCGGCAACGCGTAGGCTTGGCGGGTGCCCTCTTCGTCTCGCACCCGCTCGTTCGGTGCCGCCTCCGGTCCCGCGCGCCTCGCGCTGATCCTCGGCCCCGCGGCCCTCCTCGTATTCAGCGTCGCGGCGCTCGCCGTTGGCCTGCAGATCGGCGGAGCCGGTGCGGAGCGCCAGCTGCTCGACCCCGGGGCGTTCGTCCGCTTCGCGGGCCCCCTGGCGCGCACCCTGGTGAATCTCTCGGGCGGGATTCTGCTCGGTGCCCTGATCTTCCAGCTCTGGTCGTACTCGACCGAGAGGCGCGAATGGCAGCTCGGGCTCGACCTCGCCGCCGGTGCCGCCGCACTGCTCACGGTATCGGCCGCGACGACGCTCATCGTCACGTATGTCGACGTCTCGGGCCTGGCTTTCTCGTCGAGCGAGGCGTTTGGCGCCGGTCTCGCCCAGTTCGTCACCGAGATTGAGCTCGGGCGACTCTGGCTGCAGGTCGTGCTCGTCGCTGCGGCGACCTCAGTGCTGTGTTTCGCGGTCCGCGACCGGCGGTTGGCGTTGCTGCCGCTGATTGCTGCCGGCGTCGCCATGTTCCCCCTTGCCGCCCAGGGCCACGCCGCAGGGGCTTCAGGGCACAGCCAGGCCGTGAACGCGCTGCTGGTACACCTCGTCGGCGCAGGCGCCTGGATCGGCGGCCTCGTGAGCCTCGTGCTCGTCTCGCGCTTCGTCGACCGCCCCCGCCTCGCCGTGCTTGCCAGCCGCTACTCGTCGATCGCCCTGTTCGCGTTCATCGGGGTAGCCGCCTCGGGCGTGGTCAGCGGCTGGATCCGCGTCGGCTCCCTCGAAGCGCTCTTCGGCACCGGCTACGGGATCCTGCTGCTCATCAAGACCGGCACGCTCATCGTTCTGGGCGTCTTCGGTGCGCTGCAACGGCAGTTCTTGCTGCGGAGGATCGACCGCCCGGGCGCCGCGGGAGCGCGTATTTTCACCTGGTTCGTTGTGCTCGAGCTCGCCGTCATGGGGATCGCCTCGGGAATCGCGGGTGCGCTCGGACGCAGCGAGACGCCGGTCGCGCTCGAACCGGCGCGTGGCAGCAACGGCCTCGTCTCTCCCGCCGAATGGCTTACGGGGGACCCGCTGCCGCCCGAGCTGCTGCCTTCGAGCTTCCTGACGGTCTGGAAGTTCGATCTCGCGTGGACGCTCGTGTGCGTTTTCGCCGTTGGCCTCTACCTGGCTGGCGTGATTCGCCTGCACCGCCGCGGGGACACCTGGCCCATCGGTCGCACGATCCTCTGGGTGGCCGGCATGGTCGGCCTGTTCTACGCGACCAACGGTGCCCTGAACGCCTACGAGCAGGTGCTCTTCAGCATGCACATGCTCATGCACATGCTGCTCATGATGATGATCCCGCTGCTGCTCGTGCTCGGCGCCCCGATCACCCTTTTGCTGCGCGCGACGAAGAAGCGACAGGACGGCTCCTGGGGTGCCCGCGAGTGGGTCATGTGGATGGTGCAGACCCCGTACTCGAAGTTCATCACGCACCCGCTCGTGGCTTCGGTCATCTTCGTCGGTTCGCTCTGGGTGTTCTACTTCTCTGGCCTCTTCCGCTGGTCGATGGAAGAACACCTGGGGCACCAGTGGATGATCGTGCACTTCCTCATCTCGGGGTACCTGTTCTGCCTGTCGATGATCGGCGTCGATCCGGTTCCCTACCGCTTCCCGTACGCGTTGCGCCTGGTCACGCTGTTCGCCTCGATGGGCTTCCACGCCTTCTTTGGCGTCATGATCATGGGCTCGACCGGGCTGTTGCTCGCCGATTGGTACGGCGCGATGGGCCGCACCTGGGGGGCGACCCCGCTCGAGGATCAATCCGCCGGCGGCGGCATCGCCTGGGGCATCGGCGAGCTGCCGACCTTTGCGCTCGCGCTCATCGTGGCGGTGCAGTGGGCACGCAGCGACGAGCGCGAGACGAAGCGCCGCGACCGAGCCGCCGATCGCTCCGGCGAGGCCGAGCTCGAGGCGTACAACGCGCGCCTGGGCAAGATCGCCGCCCGCGACGAGCGAATGGGCAAGCGGGAGGGTTGATCCTGCACTGCGTTTCTCTCTCGCCCTGATTACTTCACCTCGTTCGCGCATCTAGTGAGCGCAATAGGTGCTTTCACGAATCGTGAAGCAGCACTTTGCGCTCACTAGATGGGGGCGTGGCTGCGGGTCGCGGGCCGGGTTCACCCAGGCGACTTCGCGCAGGATCCCGGCAGAGCCAGGCTGTACCCAGGCAGAAATCGCTGGCGGCGCTGGATAGACTGGTTCGGTCCCCCAGTGTCTTGTGGGATGCCCGGCGCCTGCCGCGGCCGACGCATCGCGCCAGACGCGAGGAAGGATTCACTGCCGTGAACCGACGCATGTTCCGCCAGATGACCGCAGCCGCAGGGCTGGTTGCTGCAGCAACGCTCGTGTTGAGTGGCTGCGCATCGCCGCAGGCCGGCGAGTCTGAGGGAGGTGCCGACGGCGCGACGCAGCTCCGCATGGGCACGCAGCCCTGGCTCGGCTACGGCCAGTGGTATGTCGCGGAGGATCAGGGATTCTTCGCCGATCAGGGCGTCGAGGTAGAGCTGACGAGCTTCAGCGCCGATGCTGATGTGAATGCCGCCCTCGCGGCGAAGAAGCTGGATATGGCGAGCGTCGCCAGCCACACCGCCCTGCAGTTCGTCGAGAACGGCGTCGACGTATCGATCGTGCTGATGCTCGACACCGCCACCGGCGCCGACGCGATCCTGACCGACGGCAGCATCAGCTCCGTCGAGGGACTCAAGGGCCAGAAGGTTGCCTACGAGGAGGGTGCGACGAGCGAACTACTGCTCGGCGACGCGCTCGACCGGGCCGGCCTCACGTTCGACGACATCGAGCGCGTGCCGATGGGCGCCGACGAGGCAGGAACGGCGCTGATCGCCGGCAGCGTGCCCGCCGCCGTCACCTACGAGCCCTACGTCAGCTCGGCGCTCGGCGCCGGCAAGGGCATCGAGACCCTCGTGACGGCCGCCGAGCACGAAGGCCTCATCTCCGACGTACTCGTCGTGCGCAACGACGTGCTCGAGGCTGAGCCCGAGGCCGTCCGGGCCGTCATCGCGGCATGGGGCGACTCGCTCGACTTCTACGAGGCAAACACCGACGAGGCCCGCGCGATCATTGCGGCCGGCGTCGGCAGCAACGTGGAAGAGCTCGCATCGGCGTTTGACGGCGTGCACTACTTCACCCTCGCCGAGAATGCCGAGATGCTGGACGGCTCGTACCGCGACGAGACCCTGCCGGCGATCATCAAGGTGGCCTCGCGCATCGGCATGATCGAGGGCACGGCCGACCCGAAGTCGATTGTCGACGCCAGCTTCCTGCCCCAGCCGTAGTCGCGCAGATCCGAGCCGCATATGCCTGAGACCACCGCAGTGACTTCTGCCGTGCCCGCCGTCCGCCGCCCTCGCCGGCGGCGGATCGGCGAGCGCCTGAGCCGGCGAGCCGCCCTCACCACCTCGGTCAGCACCTTCGTGGTGCTCATTGCGGTGTGGTGGCTGGCGACGAAACTGGGACTCGTCGACCCGATGTTTCTGCCGAGCCCCGAGGCCGTGGTCGGCGCGCTCGTCGAGCAGTCGGGCAATGGCGAGCTGTGGTCGGACATCGCGGTCAGCGTCTACCGCATCTTCGTCGGCTTCGTGCTCGCGACGGTGCTTGCGGTGCCGATCGGCACGCTCATGGGTGTGAATGCCCGCGTCGAGGCGGCGCTCGAGCCGCTCATGGACTTCATCCGCTATATGCCGGTCGTGGCATTCGTGCCGCTCACGATCGTGTGGGCCGGCATCGACGACGGTCAGAAGTTCCTCATCATCTGGATGGGCACGTTCTTCCAGCAGTTGCTGATGGTGGCCGACGCGGTGCGCCGAGTCCCGGTGGGACTGGTGCGTCTCGGCGAGACGCTCGGGCTGGGCCGCATCGCCATGCTCGCCCGCATCGTCGTTCCTTCGGCGATGCCGCGCATCTGGGATGCGCTGCGCATCACCCTCGGCTGGGCCTGGACCTGGCTCGTGGTGGCCGAGCTCGTGGCCGCTTCGAGCGGGATGGGCTACCGGATCACGGTTGCCCAGCGCTACTTCGCGACCGACACGATCATCGCGTACGTGTTGGTCTTGGGCGTGCTCGGGTTGGTGCTCGATCAAACGATGCGCTGGCTGGGCCGCCGCATGTTCGCCTACCAGGAGGGCCGCGCATGACGACGCCTGCTTCCACGCTGACCCCGAAGATCCGCATCAGCGGCCTCACGAAGCGCTTTGGCGACGTAACGGCGCTCGAGGGGGTGGATCTCGAGGTTGCCGAGAACGAGTTTGTCTCGGTCGTCGGCGCATCTGGCTGCGGCAAGTCGACGCTGCTGTCACTCATCGCGGGCCTGGAAGACCCTTCCGAGGGCTCGATCGAGGTCAGCGGAACACCGGTGCTCGGCCCCGGTCGCGACCGCGGAATGGTGTTCCAGCAGGCCACCCTGATGCCGTGGCTTACCGTGCGCGGCAACATCGAGTTCGCCCTGCGCGGCGAGGCGGGCCTGTCGGCTGCAGAGCGCACCGAGCGTGCGCGCGAGTTCATCTCGCTCGTGGGCCTCGACGGGTTCGAGCAGGCGCACCCGGCTCAGCTCTCGGGCGGCATGCAGCAGCGCGTGGCCCTCGCGCGGTCACTCAGCTACGGCCCCGATGTGCTCCTCATGGACGAGCCGTTTGGCGCGCTGGACGCGCTTACGCGGCGCACCATGCAAGAACTCCTGCTCGAGGTCTGGGAACGCCACAAGCTCACCGTCGTGCTCGTGACGCACGACATCGAGGAGGCGGTGCTCACGAGCGACCGCGTGGTCGTCATGAGTCCGCGTCCCGGACGGGTCCGCGAGGAAATCGCCGTCCCGATCGCCCGGCCTCGGCACCGTGCCGACGCCGAGGCGCCCGAGTTTCGCACGCGTGCAGCCCAGATCCTGCGCCTGATTCACGAGGGGTAGGCGCGTTCGGCCGAAGGCCAGGCGTCAGGCTGGGGGCGAGTATGCCGCCTGGGCATCGCTTCGCCGAGCTGCCCGTCTGAGGCGCGCCTCGTTCGCACGGGCGACCGCCTTGCGCGCGACCTCGTTCGCTCGGGCGTGTGCTCGCTGCGCCCGCTCGAACTCGGTGCCGAGCAACGCAAGCCCGCCGATCGCGATCAAGCTCCCCGGCCCAGGCAGCGGAATCAGGGCGAGCCCGACGACGAACGTTGTGCCACCCACGACGCCGATCGTGGTGCGGTAGACGCGGTCGGTCATCGGGTTGCGTCGAATAGCGGCGCGTGTCTCTCGGCCCGCGGAGCCAGCCGCTCGAGCGAAGGCGGAAGCGGCGCGTGCAGCAGTCGAGGGTGTGTCGCTCATGAGGGGAGTGTACGAGCGTGTGCTGAGTAGCAGGTGTGCCTCTGCTGTTTCACGTCTGGAGCCGCAGGCCAAGCGCCCCTGCAAAACGCCCTAGCCGCCGTTTGCGCCCGCGTCGGTCGCGGTCACATCACTGCGGTGGAAGTTCACGAACGAGCGCGAGGCGGTGGGGCCGCGCTGCCCGAGGTAGCGCGACTTGTACTCGCCCGAGCCGTACGGGTGGTCGGCGGGTGAGCTGAGCTGGAAGAAGCACAGCTGCCCGATCTTCATTCCGGGCCACAGGCGAATCGGCAGCGTCGCGACGTTCGAGAGCTCGAGCGTGACGTGACCCGTGAAGCCGGGGTCAATGAAGCCGGCGGTTGAGTGCGTCATGAGGCCGAGTCGGCCGAGGGAGCTCTTTCCCTCGAGGCGGGCCGAGATGTCGTCGGGCAGGGTGACCTGTTCGAACGTCGAACCGAGGACGAACTCGCCCGGGTGCAGGATGAAGCCCTCCGCGGGGTCAACCTCGATGAGGCGCGTGAGTTCGGGCTGGTCCTCTGCCGGATCGATCACGGGGTACTTGTGGTTGTCGAAGAGACGGAAGTAGCGGTCAATACGCACGTCGATGCTCGACGGCTGGACCATGTCGTCGGACGAGGGATCCAGACGGATCCGGCCGGAGGCGAGTTCAGCATTGAGGTCACGATCTGAAAGCAGCACGTGTCGATTCTAGCGGCGAGGGCTCCCAGCCCGCCCCAATGATCGCCTCTGGTAACCTAGAGATCTGACTGGCCCAACGGCCGGTGTGGTCGAGCAGCGCGAAAGCGACATCGGTCCGAGGCTTGAAACCTCCGGCACTCACAGAGATCCCGGAGGTCTTTTTTATGTCTATTTCCCGACGCTCACCCAATCGTTGGTGGGCGCTGGCCGTGCTCTCGCTGACGCAACTCGTCGTCGTGCTCGACGGCACGATCGTCAACATTGCGCTGCCGCAGGCCCAGCTAGAGTTGGATCTCTCGGACAGCCAACGGCAATGGGTCGTCACTGCCTATGCGCTCGCGTTCGGGGCGTTGCTGCTGCTCGGCGGCAGAGTCGCTGACTACTGGGGTCGCAAGCGCGCCTTCATGGTGGGCATGATCGGTTTCGGCCTGGCGTCGGTGTACGGCGGCCTGGCAGGATCCGGCGCCGAACTCATTCTTGCGCGAGGCCTGCAGGGAATCTTTGCTGCGCTGCTCGCGCCGGCTGCGCTCGCGCTGCTGACGGTGGCCTTCCCGCGGGGGAAGGACCGGAACACGGCGTTCGCGGTATTTGGCATTATCGCCGGCGCCGGCGCGGCAGTCGGACTGCTCCTGGGCGGCCTGCTCACCGAATTCGCCGACTGGCGCTGGTGCCTCTTGGTCAACGTGTTCTTCGTCGCTGTCGGCATGATCGGCGGGGCCTTCTTCCTGACGGAGAGCAAGGCCGAAGGAAACAACCGCTATGACGTGTGGGGCGCGATCACGGTGACGCTCGGGCTTGGGTCGCTGGTGTACGGCTTTAGCCTCGCCGAGCATGGCTGGGGCGCGCCCGAAACGATCGGGTTCCTGGCCGCGGGTGTCCTGCTGCTCGCGCTGTTCGTGTGGATCGAGACGAAGGTTGCGGAGCCCCTGCTTCCCCTGCGGATCCTTGCCAACCGCGTGCGCGGCGGTGCGTTGCTCATTCAGGCCGTCACCGGCAGCGTGATGATTGGTGCCACGCTCTATCTGGCCTTCCACCTCCAGATCGTGCTGGGAATGGCGCCCTTCCAGGCCGGGCTCGCGAGCTTGCCCTTGACCCTCGCCATCATGGTCGTCGCGCCGATCGCCACGAAGATGCTCACGGCAGTCGGACCCCGGCTCATGATGATTGGCGGTCCGCTGCTCGCGGCGGTGGGGCTTGGCTACCTCAGCCAAATCACCGCCGACGGAAACTACTTGGTGCAGGTGCTGCCCGCGCTCGTAGTGATGGGGCTCGGCATGGGCTTCATCTTCGTTCCCCTGCAGAACCTCGCCCTGAGCGGCGTCGCCGCGCACGACGCTGGAGCCGCATCGGCGACCGCGAACTCGGCTATGCAGATCGGTGGATCGATCGGCGTCTCCGTGTTCACCGCGGTCTATGTCCAGGTCGCGGGGCCCACGGCGGGGCTTCGCGGGAACGCGTTGCTCGATGCCTTCGCCGAGGGTTACTCGGCGATCTTCGTGACGGCCGCCGTTGCAATGGTGCTCGCGTCGATCATCGCGGCAGTGCTGATTCGCGTGCCCAAATCGGAGCTCCTGCCGCAGAACGAGGCGCCGGTGTTGGCGCACGTCGGGTAGGGGACCCGGGCCCCGAGTCCCCAGCGGGGGCGCACAAGCGATTGCGTTCATTTGTCGGGCGAACTTCGCATTACGCTTGCGTTCATGCACGTCGTCGCCGACAGAGTCAGGGCCAGCGCCCGGTACCTGACTCCTCGCCACCCAGCTCAGGGCATCGCTGCAGGCTTTGGGGTGGGGATCCTGGCGGGGACGGCAGCGTTGATGCTCCCGATCGCGAAGACCGGCCCGGGAGGGGCGAGCTTCCTGGATGCCCTCTTCACCGCCACCTCGGCGGTGTGCGTCACCGGCCTGGCGGTGGTCGACACCGCCCAGTACTGGACCCCGTTCGGGCAGGTCGTGATCCTGGTGCTGATTCAGCTGGGCGGTTTCGGCATCATGTCGTTTGCCGCGCTCCTCGGCGTCTTGCTGGCCCGCCGCTTGGGGCTCAAGTCGCGCATCCAGGCGGCCGTCGAGACGAAGAGCACCGGGTTTGGGGACGTGCGTTCGATCCTGCTCGGCATCTTGCGCATCACCGTTATCGTTGAGCTCGTCGTCGCGACCTTGCTCGCATTGCGCTTCGGCGTGGGATACGGATACTCCCCGGGGAAAGCGATCTGGATGGGGTTCTTCCACTCGATTTCGGCGTTCAACAACGCGGGCTTTGCGCTCTTCACCGACAACCTCATGGCCTTCGTCGGCGACCCCTGGATCTGCCTGCCGATCGCCGCCGCCATCATCACCGGCGGATTGGGCTTCCCGGTGCTGTTCGAGCTGCGTCATCGGTACCGCACGCCGGTGCACTGGAGCATGAACCTGAAGCTCGTGCTGAGCGGAACTGCAGTGCTGCTGGTGCTGGGGACGCTGTTCATCTGCATCCTCGAGTGGACCAACCCCAGGACGTTGGGCGCGCTGGGCATTGCGGATCGGGTGCTGGCCGGGTTCTTTCAGTCCGTCATGACGCGCACCGCCGGCTTCAACTCGCTCGACATCGGTCAGATGGACCCGGCTACCTGGTTGGGGATGGACATCCTGATGTTTATCGGCGGCGGCCCGGCCGGTACCGCCGGCGGCCTCAAGATCACCACCTTTGCGGTTTTGCTGTTCATTCTCCTGACCGAGATTCGCGGGGGTACCGCGGTCAACGTCTTCGGAAAGCGGCTCTCACGATCAGTGCACCGTCAGGCCATCACTATCGTGCTGCTCGCCGTCGCGCTGGTCATTGGCTCGACGATGGCGCTCATGCTGATGACGGACTTCGGCTTCGATCGGTTGCTGTTCGAGACGATCTCGGCGTTCGCCACGGTGGGGCTCTCAACGGGGATCACCGCGAGCCTGCCCCCGGCCGGCCAACTGTTGCTCGTACTGCTCATGTTCGTCGGACGACTCGGCCCCGTCACTCTTGCGTCCGCTCTTGCCCTCCGTTCGAGCAAGCTCCTCTACGAATTCCCCAAGGAAAGGCCACTCATTGGTTAAGCACCCCATCTTTGCCGGCAAGCGGACCGAGCGGATCGCGGACGCGGACGCGGTCGTCGTGATCGGACTCGGCCGCTTTGGTGGTGCGTTGGCCTTGGAGCTCGAGGCCGCGGGGACCGAAGTTCTGGGCATCGATTCGGACGAGGAAGTTGTTCAGTCCTTCAACGGTCTGCTCACTCACGTCGTGCGTGCCGACTCGACGAAGGAAGAAGTGCTGCGCCAGCTGTCGGTGCACGAGTTTGACCGGGCCGTGGTCGGCATCGGCAGCGACCTGGAAGCCAGCATCCTCACGACCTCCCACTTGCTGCGGTTCAAGAAGCCGACGATCTGGGCGAAGGCGGTGAGCCCGGCCCACGGGCAGATCCTTGAACAGCTCGGGGTGGAGCACGTGATTCGCCCGGAGCATGACATGGGTCGCCGAGTTGCTCACCTCGTCCGAGGGGCAATGCTCGATTATGTCGAGTTCGCGGATGGATTTGCCATGGTCAAGACCAGCCCGCCGCGAGAAGCCTTGGGTAAGCCCCTTGGCGAGACTGGCATGCGCGCGCGTCACCATGTCACGGTCGTCGCGGTCAAGCACCCGGGTGCGGACTGGGGGCACACGACGCTCGACACGGTCCTTAGCGAGGACGATGAGATCATCGTCGCGGGCTCAACGTCGGCGACCGAGCGGTTCGCCTCGCTGCTCTAAACGGGCGCGGCGAGTGCGCGGGGAAGCCCTGAGTGGAGGGGCTGACGGGAATCGAACCCGCGCTGTCTGCTTGGGAAGCAGAAGTTCTACCATTGAACTACAGCCCCGTGGCGGAATCTCAACGATCCCGACCGCTCAACACTAGCAGAATCGCGGTGCGGCTTCGCTGCTCGCCAACCTGTCGGCACCCTGGAACGTTGTGGGAAGTCTCTGCGTGTGTAAATATATTCGTATGTACGCAGATAACGAAGAACTTGTCAACGGCTCGATTCCCGTCGCGGTTGAGATCTTTTCGCTGCTCGCCGATGCGACCCGCGTCCGACTGATTCTGGCGCTTGAAGATGGCGAACGCTCGGTTGGGGAGCTGGCAGAGGTCGTCGGCAAGCCTCAGGCCACTGTCTCCCAGCACCTCGCGAAGCTCCGCATGAGCCGCATCGTCGTGACCCGTCAGGAGGGGGTGCGGGTGTACTACCGGCTCGCCGGCGAGCACGCGATCGAGCTCGTGCGCGTTGCGCTCTACCAAGCAGAGCACGCAGTCGGGGCCGAGGTGCGCCACCCGCACCCCGCCCAGCACGCGGCAGCGTTGACCGAGGCCGGCTAGTGGGCGCGGGCCACCACCACGGCGCCGCTGCCGCGACCGGGGGCGCGAGCAATCGCCGCAGGCTCACCCTCGCGTTCTGTCTGACATTCCTCGTCTTCCTCTCCCAGCTCGTGGGATCGATCATCACGGGCAGTCTTGCGCTGCTCGTCGACACCGCGCACATGCTCACCGATGTGATCGGTCTCCTGCTCGCGCTCACGGCCGCGCGCCTCATGGAACGTCCCGCCACCGACACCCACACCTGGGGGTTCCGCCGGGCCGAAGCGCTCAGCGCGAGCCTGCAAGCGCTGATCCTGCTGGCGGTCGGAGTCTACGCGATGATCGAGGGCGTGCGGCGGCTCTTCGAGCCCGCTGAGCTGGCCTCCGGCACGATGCTCATCTTCGGGATCGTCGGCCTCGTTGCGAACGTCATCGCGATGGCGATCCTCGCGGGCGGGCGGGGCGCCAACCTGAATATGCGCGCCGCGTTCCTCGAGGTCGTGAACGACGCCCTCGGCTCGGTTGCGGTCATCGTGAGCGCGCTGCTCATCGCCTGGTTCGGCTGGGAGCGGGCAGACTCGATCGCCGCGATCCTGATCGCCGTGTTGATTGTGCCCCGCACCATCTCACTGCTGCGCAGCTCGCTGAGTGTCCTGCTCGAGCAGACGCCAAAGGGGCTCGACCTCGCCGACGTGCGCACCCACATTCTGGGTCTGCCGCACGTGCTCGCCGTGCACGACCTGCACATCACGCGCATTTCAAGCGACCTGCCCATTCTGACGGCGCACGTCACGGTCGAGGCGGAGTGCTTCACCGATGGTCATGCCCCAGAGATTCTCGCCTCACTGCAGACCTGCGTCGCCGAGCACTTCCCCGTCAGGATCGACCACGCGACGTTCCAGCTCGAGCCCGAGGGGCACGGCGGGCATAACGCGCTGCACGGGGAGCCCGGGCCCCGGGATCCCGCGTAGCCCGGGCCCGAGAAACAACGAACGGGGCGGTCCAACGCTGGACCACCCCGTTCGCACTAATGATTGAGACTAGATCGCCTGGATCTTCTCGGCCTGGGGACCCTTGGGGCCCTGAGCCGGTTCGTACTCAACCTTCTGGTTTTCCTCGAGCGTGCGGAAGCCCGACGACTCGATTGCCGAGTAGTGAGCGAACACGTCGGCGCTGCCGTCGTCAGGGGCGATGAATCCATAACCCTTTTCGGCGTTGAACCACTTCACGGTACCGGTAGCCATAACTTCGTGTGTTTCCTTCTGATAGCGCTTCGGGCCAGAGAATCCGGGCCCGGTCGTCGCCGGATCACACGCACAACACCGGATCGTCCCCGTACGGGGTGACCCGCGCAGACAGCGCAGGATGGCAACTCCATTCGCCACAGTATCCGAATGAATACGCGCGTAGGTCACCAAATTGTCACAATTCGGGCACGCCGCGGTGAACGGTTCCGCGGGCTGAGCTGCGGATCCGACCGGAACAGGGCTATTCGGCGGGGGCTTCCTCGGCCGGGGCCTCCACGACGACGGGGCAAATAGCGGCCTCGGCGATCTGGGCGGCACGCTCCTCGGCGGTCCAGGGAATTTCGAGCTCGCCTGGTTGCCCGGCAGCCACAATGGCCGCGATCTGGAAGGCCAGGGCGCGCGCAATGCTCTGACCCGAGCCCGCGTTGTTCAGCGCGACCACGACGGTGAAGCCCGAGGACGGGTCGTGGAACGCGGCGGTCGAGCTGCCCGGCATTGAGCCGCTGCGACCCCAGAGCGGGCCGACCTGCTCGACGCCAAAGCCCCAGTTGCTGGGCGAATCGGTCACCTCGGCGATCGGGTTGCCCTCGGCGTCGCGCTCGGGGTTCTTCGTGGGGCGGACCTCAGTGGTGACGCCCTGGGTCTTCTCCGACTCGAAATCGCCGCCGAGATAGGAGGCGTAGAAGTTCTTGAGGTCCGTGACCGTGGTGACGGTCGCGCCCGCGCCCGACAACATCGAGGGGGAGACCTTCTCGACCGGGGCAGGTTCCACGTCGCAAACGGGGGCGCCGCCGGCGCTCGGGAAGCTGATGCCCTCGAGGTGGTTCCCGCTGAGCGTGACGTCGTCGGTCCCGGGGAGCGACGAGTGCGCCATACCTGCGGGCTCATAGACGTACTGCTCGAGCAGGTCGGCCAGGTCGACGCCGCTGCGCACGCTCAGCGCGCGGCCCAACATCGCTGCGTCAGTGTCGCTGATGTGGACGTCCAGTCCGGGCCAAGACAGCGGCGAGGTCGCGATTCCCTGCGCGAGGAGCTCGCGGATCGGCCACGGCCGCGTCGGGTTGTTCACGAAGATGTCCGCGAAGGGGCCCTTGAAGTCGGCGAGGCCGGAGGTGCCGTCGCACAGCTGCCGGTAGGTGAGGCCGTCGATGCCGACCTGGCGCGTGAGGTCCTTACTGACCTCGCGGTCGAGCGTGACCTGGCCGTCCTCGACCATTGCGAGCAGCAGTGCGCAGACGACGGGCTGTGAGGCCTGGGCGCCACGAATGGCGGAGTCGGCGTTCGCCTGCGGATCGCCTTCGGTGGCGTATGCCTGAACGAGGTCGCCACTCCACGGCGCCCACACGCCGATGACGGCTTCGGTGGACCGGCTTGCTCCCAGCGCGTTCGCAACGGCGGCGCTGACCTGTTCGCTCGTCTCAGTTGGCATGGTCGACAGTGCGGCGGATCCCGCGTCGGCGTCGGATCCCGTGCAGCCGGTGAGCCCGAGGGCGACCACGGTCAGCAGTCCAATGGAGGCGGCAGAGACGCGCGCGCCGAACTTCGGGATCACAGAACCACCTATTCGCCGAGGGAAGAAGTACCCGGTGAGTCTACCGGGTGCCGCCTGAGAGCCATGGGATTGGGTGCCCCGCGTAGACTGGAGGAGTGAGCGTATTTGATGAACAGGCCGTTGCAGGTGTGCTGCACCACATGAACGACGACCACCTGGCGGACAATGTGCTGATCGCGCGCGCATTTGGCTACCCCGAGGTGACAGCGAGCGTCATGACCGGCTTTGACGGCGACGTCGCTCGCTGGAGTGTGACCGACCCCGCTGGCGAGCACGAACTCGTCGTGCCGTGGCCCGATGCGCCGATCTCGGAGCGGCCGCAGGTGCGCGGCTCGGTCGTGCTCGTCTACCGCGAGGCGTGCGCGCGCCTCGGCCTCACCCCGCGCGAGCACTAGCTCGCCCCACTCGTTTCCACTCTTCCGCCCCCATAGGAGCCCCACTGTGACCAGCACTGCCATTCCCTTCTCCCAGGCCCTCCGCGAGGGCACCTGGTCGGACCACTCCGACAGCGAGGGCGCCGGCTTCATGGAGGGAATCATGCGGGGAACCGCGACCCGCGAGGACTACGTCGCGCTCGTCGTGCAGCACTTCTACATGTACGAGGCGCTCGAGGCGGTTGCTGCCGATCTAGCGCAGGATCCCGCGGTGCACCCCTTCCTGAACGAGGCACTGATTCGGATGCCCGCGCTCGAACGCGACCTCGAGTTCCTGGTCGGCGCCGATTGGCGCGAGCAGATCACCGCGGTGCCCGCGACCGAGGCCTACGCGGCCCGGATCCGCGAAGTCGGGGCTGAGGGCTGGGCTGCCGGCTTCGTCGCCCACCACTACACGCGCTACCTCGGCGACCTCTCGGGCGGCCAGATGATCGCTCGCCGCGTCGCCAAGCAGCACGAGTTCGCGGGCACGGGGGCCGAGTTCTACGATTTCAGCTCGCTGGGCGACCTCGCTGAGTTCAAGACCGGCTACCGTGCCGAGCTCGACGCTCTCGGCGCTGGCCTGAACGACGACGAGCGCGCCCGCGCGATCGACGAGGTCCGTGCTGCGTACCGCTTCAACACCGAGGTCTTCATCGACCTGGCCCGCGCGAAGGCCGCCGCCGCAGCGTAGCCCGCGCGTCGGCCGAAAAGCCGACTACGCTGAACGAGTGAATCCCTCGAACATTTCGAGGGGTGCGGCGAAGATGGCGCTCCTCTCTCTGGCCATCGGCAGTTTCGGCATCGGCATGACCGAATTCGTCGCGATGGGGCTGCTGCCCGACATCGCGCGAGACGTCATGCCCGCTGTGTGGGCGTCGAGCCAGGAGGACGCCCTCGGTAAGGCCGGCTGGCTGATCTCGCTCTATGCGCTCGGCGTCGTCGTCGGAGCGCCCACGATTGCCGGCTTCGCGGCAAAGTATCCGCGACATCGCGTCATGGTCGTGCTGGCGCTCGCGCTCACGGTCTTCAATGCGCTCACGGTCGTGCTGCCGACCTTCGAGCTGATCGGCGTCTCGCGGTTCCTCGCCGGCCTGCCGCACGGCGCCTACTTCGGACTCGGGGCGCTCGTCGCCGCCGAAGTGATGGGGCCGGGAAACCGGGCAAAGGGCGTCGCCTTCATCCTGACCGGCCTGACCCTCGCCAACGTCGTGGGGGTGCCGCTCGGCACGTTCCTTGGGCAGCAGTGGGGCTGGCGGACGGCCTTCCTGGTCGTCACGCTCGTGTTCGCGCTCGCGACTGTCGCCATTGCGCGATTTGTGCCCCACCAGGCAGGATCCCCCGGGCGCACGCTGCGAGCGGAGCTCGGCGTCTTCCGCGTGACGCAGGTGTGGTTCGCCCTCGCGATCGGGGCGGTCGGCTTCGGCGGGTTCTTCGCGATGTACAGCTACATCGCGCCGGTCGTCACCGAGGTTGTCGGCGCTCCGACCTGGGTCGTCCCCATCGTGCTCGTACTGATCGGACTGGGCATGACCGTGGGCAACATCGTCGGTGGGCATCTGGCGGACATCGAGATCAAACGCACCCTGCTGTTCAGCCTGGCGGCTATGGCGGGGGTGTTGGTGCTACTCGCACTGCTTTCGTCTTCGCTGGTGGCGGTGTGCATCCTCGTCTTCGCGGTGGGCTTCGTCTCGTTCGTCATGAGCCCCGCCATTCAGACCCGACTTATGGACGTCGCCGGTGACTACCAGGCAATCGCAGCGGCCCTGAACCACTCCGCGCTGAACGTCGGGAACAGCCTCGGCGCATTCCTGGGCGGCGCTGTGATCGCGGCCGGATGGGGCTTCGCCGCCCCGGCCTGGGCGGGCGCAGTGCTCGCGGCCGGCGGCCTGCTCATCGCCGTGCTCGCCTACGCGGCGGAGGGACGATCGCAGCCTCGGGGCGTCAGTCGGCTCTGACGGAGCGGTTTCCGGGCAAACGAGAGGGGCGAGGCCGGTCTTCACCCGTGCCTCGCCCCATTTCCGTGCCCCGACTAGTTGTCTTCGCTCGGTACCGTGATGGTGCGGGTTCCTTGGCCAATGCCGCCATACGTCCCGGGATCCCGTTTCTTGGCCCGGATCGCCCACACGACGCCCGCAATGCCCAGGATGAGCAGGGGCCCAACGAGGGCCCCGTTCATCCAGCCTTGGATGCCGGTCAACAGCTCGAAGTTGACGAGCATGAGCCACAGCCCAATCGTCAAGCCGATCGCGCCGAGCGCGGGCGCGATGACTACGCGGAAGGCGCCATGCCCACGACGGTCCTTCCAGAAGTACCGCAGCACCGCGACCATGCAGAGCAGCTGCAGGAAAACGATTCCGACGATGCCAACGCCGTTCGTCCAGAGCAGCAGGTGCAGATACGGATCGCCTGAGAGCACGACCGTGATGAGCACTGGGACGATAGCGCCAACGCTCACCGCGAGGCTCGCGCGATGGGGTGATCCGAACCGAGGGTGGGTCGCGCCGAATCTCCGCGGAGCGATGCGGTCACGCCCCAGCGCGAAGAGGTACCGCGAGGTGGCGTTGTGGAAGGCGAGCGTCGCAGCAAAGAGGCTGGTCACCATGAGCACGTTCATCGCGATCGTCGCCCACGGGCCCAGATACGAGTCGGCGAGCATGAAATACATGCCCTGGAACGTGTCTGAGAGCGAAACTTCCGTGAGGCCGTCCACGCCGAGAGCGGCGACCGCGACCCAGGTGACGAAAGCGTAGAAGAGGGCCAGGAATCCCACCGCGATGTAGGTCGCGCGGGGAATCGTGCGCTTCGGGTTCTTTGCCTCCTCCGAGTAAATGGCCGTGCTTTCGAAGCCGAGGAACGCGCCGAGCGCGAGGACAAACATGCCGCCGCTGGTCAGGTCAAAGACACGATTCGGGGCGAAGGGCTCGACCGAAAAGTGCGTCGTGCCTTCGGTAGCGAGCACCGCGATTGCAAGTATCGCCAGGATGGCGACCTCGGCGACCATGAGCACCCCAAGAATGCGGGCTCCGACGGTGATCTGACGATAGCCGAGCACCGCGATGATCGCGATCGCGAAGAGTGCATACACAGACCAGTGCAGTTCGATGCCGAACAGTTCGCGCATTGAGGAGGCCGCGTAGTACCCAAAGAATCCGTAGAAGCCGAAGCAGATGAGGGCGTACGAGACCAACGCGATGATGGCGGCGCCGGCCGCAGGGGGTCGGCCGAGGCCGCTGCCGACGAAGGCGTAGAAGGCTCCCGCGTTGCGCACATGGCTGGCGAAGGCGGTAAGTCCCGCGGCACAGAGAATATAGACGAGGCCCGAGAACAGGTAGGCGCCAGGGGCACCCACTCCGCCGAGCCTGAACGCGAGCGGGGCCGCCCCGGCGACTACGGCGAGCGGGGCCGCTGCCGCGATCACAAAGAAGACGATGTCAAATACGCCGAGCGATCCACCCTTGAGCGCGGTTGGCGCTTCCTTCACGCTCACAGCCCGGGCCACCAGTTCTGTGCGGTCCACAGTGCGAGCTCCTGCTCAACGGCTGCGCCAATGCGGAAAACGGTGGCATCGTCAAAGGTGCGGCCGACGATCTGCACGCCGGTGGGCACCCCATTGGGCGCGCGACCCGAAGGCACCGCGAGCACTGGAACGCGGCCCACGATGTTGAAGGGAAGTGTCATGAGCTCGCTGAACGCGGCCCGTGTGTCGATGCTCGGCTCGTCCGCCGCCATGCCGGTGTTCGCGATGGTCGGGCACACGAGCGCGTCGTAGCCCTCGAGCAGCTCACCGAGTGGCCGATAGAACGCGGCCTCTGCCGTGAGCCCCTCGACGTAGCTCCCGCTGTTAGAAGCCGATGCGACGAAGGCCCGGGTGTAGGGCATCAACTGCTCGAGCAGCTCGGGCTCGCCGTTGCCGATGCTCTCGATGAAGGGCCCCATGACCTGGCCGAAATGCGTCCAAGCGATGTCGAGTACGCTCTGCGGCGTCCAGGGCAGGTCAACTTCATCGACGGTTGCCCCAGCGGCTCGAAGCGCATCGGCGAAGGTTCGGGTGTTCGCGATGACGGCAGGATCCGGCGCGTACCCGCCGAGCGTATAGCTCAACGCGATCCGCATGCCAGCGAGGCTGCCTGTCGCGCCAGAGACCTGCACTGCAGGGCGCAGCGAGGCCGGATCCCCAGACCAGGGCCCAGCGATCACATTCTGGAGCGCGGCGACGTCGGCGACGCTTCGGCCCATGGGGCCATCGGCGCAGTAGGTGTCGCTATTGAACGGTGCGAGGCCGGGCACGCGGCCAAACGGCGGCTTGAAACCCACGACGCCGCAGTAGGAGGCAGGAATGCGAATGGACCCACCGATGTCTGAGCCGGTCGCGAGGATCGTCGAGCCGGCGGCGAGCACTGCTCCTGACCCGCCGGAAGATCCGCCGGGGCTCATTTCCGTGTTGTGCGGGTTGCGCGTCACTCCCCAAAGCTTCGTGTGGGTCACGGGCGCGCAGCAAAACTCGGGAGTGGTGGTGCGCCCGTGCACGACAGCGCCAGCGTTGAAGATTCGGTCAACGATCGGGTGACTGGCCTCGGCGATGTTCCCCTTCTCGAGCAAGGAACCGTCCTCAGCCAGCTTCCCGGCGATCGGCTGTTCCTCCTTGAGCATGAGCGGGACGCCTTCGAGGCGACGCGCCGTGCCAGCGTGATAGCGGGCCTCTGATTCGCGCGCCGCGATGCGTGCGGTATCGAGCATCTCTTCAGTGACAGCTCCGACCTGAGGCTCGGTCTGCGCGGTGCGGGCGATGACCGCGTCGAGAAGTTCGACGGGGGAGAGCTCACGGGCCTGGAATCTGCGGATGGCCTCGGTTGCGGTGATGTAATGCAGGTCCACACTGCTCCAATCGGATCGGCTTCGTTGCGGATCGTACAGCGTACGGTACGGTGTACGATCCGCTACTCTACTCGGTATGGACTCTCGACAACAGCCCGCGCGTGGGGCGGCCGCAAAGCGTGGATCGCTGAGCCGCACGTTGATCGCCGATACGGCCATCGAGATGATCGAAGCAGGCGGAATTGAGCAGCTGACGATGCGCTCGCTCGCCGCTCGGCTCGACAGTGGCACGATGACGCTCTACACACACGTGCGCAACCGGGACGACCTGCTGGCCGCGGTCGTCGAGCAGCTCATTGCTGAGATGGACATCGTCGGGGCGGCGGAGCGGAAGGCCGACACCTGGCAGGGGGTTCTCGTGGCGACGCTTCGCGAGTACCGCCAGATCGCCGAGCGCTACCCGCGTTCGTTCGAGCTGCTCGCGCTCGCGCCCTACGACCAGCTGCCGATTGCGCCGCACCTGGCTGCGGTCGTCGCGCTCGTTGAGCGGGCGGGGCTCACCGCGGACGCCGCTCGATGGGCGCTCAGCACAGCGGACGCCTTCGCGACTGGCTTCCTGGTGGTCCGGGCCCGGACGGAGACCAGGGCATCGACGGGCATCCTCGCCTCCGACTCCGGGGGCGAATACCGTGGGATCGCGGCGCTGCATTCCGCGGAAATGTTTGACTTGGGTGTCGAGGCGGTCGTCCTCGGTATTGCAGCGAAGTTGGCACTGCAGGGAGAGTGAGCGCGCCGCTACTGAGCTGACTTCTTGGGCGCTCGCTTCGCCTTCTTGGGTGCTGCCTTCTTTGCGGCTGACTTTGGTGCTGGGGCGACCTCTGCTGCTGCGCCGGATCCTGCCTCATCGCCGTCTGTGGCCGACTCAACCGCCGCGATCGGCGCCGCGGCCGCGCGGCGCCCGCGCATAAACCGCGCCACGTCGGCGTCGACGATGATGTCGTTCGGGCGCAACGGCCGGGCCAGGTACAGCCCATCCATCGAGGTCACGCGGCTGAAGGCCACATACGTTTGGCCGGCGCTGAACGCCCGCGGCCCGAGGTCGATAATCGCCGACTCGTACGTCTGGCCTTGGGCCTTGTGAATGGTCACGGCCCAGGCGAGGCGCAGCGGGAACTGCTCGAACTCCGCAACGACGTCCTTCGTCAGCGTCTTGGTGACGGCGTCGTAGCGGTACTTGTAGCGTTCCCAGGTCGCGGGCTCGACCTCGAACTCCTCGAGTCCGCCCCCCTGGTCGACCTCGACCCAGACCGTGCCGGCAACTTTGGTCACGGTGCCGAGGGTGCCGTTGACCCATCGCCCGTCCGGGTCGTTGCGCAGGAACATCACCTGCGCGCCGATCTTCAGCTCGAGCACTTCGTCGGCCGGGAAGCTGCTCTGATTGAACTCGCCCGTCACCTCGGCCTCGGCGCGTAGCGACTGACCCGCGAGCGATTTGATGCGCGTCTGGTTGATCCGGTTGACGATTGCGTTGGTGGTGGCGAGCGTGATCACACCGTCCTTCGGTGCGGGCCGCGCGCCAGCGTCGTTGAGTTCGCCGGCCATCTCAGCCGTCACCACGCCGTGCCGGATCCCGTTGAGCAGCTGCTTGAAGCGGTCGTCGTTCTGCCGGTGGATCTCGGTGAGCTCGATGATCGAGAGGTCCGCGCCCTCCCACACCTTCGCGTCGAAGAACCAGGGCGAACGGTACATGTCGGCGAAGTACGCGCGCTCATCGGGGTCGCGCGGTGGCACGGGCGGCAGCTGGTACGGATCGCCAAACAGGATCACCTGCACCCCGCCGAAGGGGTCGTGCCTGCGGGCCCGCGCCTGGCGCAGTGCCCGGTCGATGCCGTCCATCAGGTCAGCGTTCACCATCGACACCTCGTCGATCACGAGCGTGTCGATCGCGCCGAGCAGCTTCTTGAGCTCCGCGGTCTGCTCGATCGCGTGGTCGGCAATGACCCCCGTGGGCAGCCGGAAGAGGGAGTGGATCGTCTGGCCGCCGACCCCAAGCGCCGCGACGCCTGTGGGCGCACACACCACAATCTGCTTGCTTGTGTTCCACGACAGATGATTGAGCAGGGTTGATTTGCCGGTGCCGGCGCGGCCCGTCACGAAGACGTGCTCCCGCGTGTGCTCGATGCGGTCGTAGACGGCCTGCTGCTCGGTGCTGAGTTTCGGCCGTCCGGCGAAGGTGCGCGCCACGGTGCCTCCTCGGCCGGCTCGGATGGTGGGGCGCCAGAGAATTGGCGCCCCACCATGCTATCCGCGCCAGGCGGTGAGGAGAGGTGCCACCCCGTCCTGGGGTTCCCTCAGTGCGCCAGCGGCGGTCGCTCGTCCACGCCCGGCCTAGAGCGCTGGCCCAGGAATCGTCGTAATCGGCGCCGTCCGCGCGGCGGATTCTGTGCTCGGCACCATGGGTGACATCTGAGTGCCGTCCGCGCGGAGGACGTTCTCGTACTGACCGACGCCCGGGCGCCCCTTCCGGACGGGGCCCTGGTCAGCGAGCGGCACCGCGAGCACCGCCGCGGTCGTGAGCTCGTGGTGCTCTCCGCGGACTCTTACGGTGATGGGGCCGCCGGACTCGAGGCTCAGGCGCAGCTCGCGAGGGAGCACGGTGACGCGAATCGTGTGCCCGCGCCAGAGGATCGGGTAGTCGAGGCTGGGCCAGCTCTCGGGCAGTCGTGGATCGAAGCTCAGACTCCCGTCGGTGTCGCGCATGCCGCCGAAGCCGCTGACGAGTGCCGACCAGACCCCTCCGGCAGAGGCGATATGCACGCCGTCCGCCGCGTTGTGGTGCAGGTCGGCGAGGTCGACGGCGACGGCCTCGGAGAAGTACTCGAGGGCGAGATCCTGGTAGCCGACCTCGGCCGCCATGATGGACTGCACGACCGCCGAAAGGGTCGAGTCGCCGGTGGTCAGCGGGTCGTAGTAGGTGAAGTCCGCGAGCTTTTCTTCCGGGGTGAACTCGTCGCCGCGCAGGAACAGCGCGAGCACCACGTCCGCCTGCTTGAGCACCTGGAAGCGGTAGATCACGAGGGGGTGGAAATGCAGCAGCAGGGGTCGTTTTTCGGGCGGGGTGTGCGCCAGGTCCCACACCTCGCGGTCGAGGAAGAGCGAGTCCTGCGGGTGGATCCCAGCCGATTCGGAGAAGGGTATGGCCATCGCCTCTGCCGCGCGCCGCCAGGCCCCCGACTCGTGGGGTTCGATGTGCAGCCGGCGTACCGCGCTGGCGTGCGCGGGCGGGTTCGTCACCTCGAGGTCGTCGAGCGCGTCTGCCGCGAAGCGCAGGTTAAACCGTGCCATCACGTTGGTATAGAGGTTGTCATTGACCACGGTCGTGTACTCGTCCGGGCCGGTAACGCCGTGGATATGGAACGTGTCGACGTCGTTGATGCGGCGCCAAAAGCCCAGGGTCTCCCACAGCCGTGCCGTCTCGACGGCGATATCGATGCCCTCTTGCTGCAGGAAGGACTCGTCGCCGGTGACGTTCACGTACTTCGCGAGGGCCGAGGTGACGTCCGCGTTGATGTGGTACTGCGCCGTGCCGGCAGCGTAGTAGGCCGAGGCCTCCTCGCCGTTGATCGTGCGCCAGGGGAAGAGCGCGCCCGCCTCGTTGAGCATGTGCGCGCGGCGCCGCGCGGCCGGCAGCATGAGGGCGCGCATTCTGAGGGCATTGCGGGCGAGCCGCGGCGACGTCGCGGCGAGGAAGGGGAGTACGTAGATCTCGGTGTCCCAGAAGTAATGCCCGCTGTAACCCGACCCGGTGACGCCCTTGGCCGCGATGCCAGCGCCGTCAGCTCGGGCCGCGGCCTGCGCGATCTGGAACAGGCACCACCGCACCGATTGCTGCAGCTCGGGCTGACCGCCGATCACCACGTCGCTGCGCTTCCAAAAGTCGTCGAGCCAGGCCCGTTGCGCCGTGAAGACGTCGTCGATGCTCTCGCCCAGCACCCGATCGAGGGTGCGGCGGCAGCGATCAACGAGCTCGCGGGCCGGTGCCGTGGGGGAGGTGTGGTAGCTGATCAGCTTGGTGACGCGGATGGGCACCCCGGCCTTCGCGCGCACGCGGAACACGTTCTTGGCAATGTCCGGCTCGACGAGTCGACGCGCCGACACCTCGTTTTCCGTCTCGACGATGTGGTCGGCGGCTACGGCCAGCGTCATGCCTGACGAGCTCGTGCGGTACGCGAGGATCGACCGGTACTCCTCCTGCCAGTGTTCCTGCGGCTGCAGGACGCGGGTAGCGATTTGCTCGCTTTGGCGGGGGTCGAACGAGGCGCGCGCGGCGCGGGGGACGCCGCCGTAGACGTCCTCCCCGTCCTGGCGGTTCACGAGTTGGCTGCTGATGGTGACGGGGGCGTCGGAGTCGAGCATCGTCACGGTCATGCGCTGCAACGCGAAGTGCCGCTCGTCGAAGGAGACGAGGCGCTCCATCTCCACCCGCACTCGCTTCCCCGAGGGCGTCTCCCAGGTCAGGTCTCGGCGCAGCACGCCGCTTTGCAGGTCGAGCTCCCGCGAGTAGTCCGTGAGCTCCGCGAAATCGAGCGCCAACGGCTCGTCGTCGACGTAGACCCGCATCACCTTGGCGTCCGGCGCGTTCACGATGGTCTGCCCCACCTCGGCGAAGCCGTAGGCCTGCTCGGGATGCTGAATGGGCCAGGTTTCGTGAAAGCCGTTGATGAAGGTGCCGTGCTCGTGCGCCTGCCGGCCCTCGGGGTGGTTGCCGCGCATGCCGAGATACCCATTGCCGAGGGCGAAGAGTGTTTCGGCAACGCCGGCGTCTTCAGACGACAGGCGCCGCTCGACGAGGCGCCACGGGTCTACGGGGAAGCGGTCGCGATCGAGCATGCGGATCCTTCTTCTGTTGCTGGGCTACGCCCGTGCGGCAAGGAACTCGGAGAGATCGGACACGATCATATGCGCTCCAGCTTTGCGGAGCGCGTCTGCGCCGGCGCCGCGGTCGACGCCCACCACGAGCCCGAAGCCCCCGGCCGCCGCCGACGCGACCCCGCTCACGGCGTCCTCGAATGCGGCGGCGCGGGCTGGGTCCGCCCCCAGCAGCTCGGCGCCACGCAGAAACACGTCTGGCGCGGGCTTCGAGGGCAGGTGCTCGCGCTCCGCGGTCATCCCGTCCACGACCACCGAAAAGCGGTCCCGGATCCCGGCCGAGCGCAGCACCTCCTCCGCGTTCTTCGAGCTGGAGACGACGGCGAGCGGACGGCCGCGCAGCGCATCAAGCAGCTGCAGGGATCCGGGGAAGGGGGTGATGCCGTCCTCCCGCAGCAAGAGCCCAAAGGCGATGTTCTTGCGGTTACCGATGCCGTTCACGGTGACGGCATCGGGCGGATCCTGCGGGGTGCCGAGCGGCAGCGTGACCCCGCGAGAACGCAGCAGCGTGTCGACGCCGTCCGCCCGCTTCTTCCCGTCTACGTGCGCGAAGTAGTCGGCGTCGGTATAGGGCGGCTCGATCCCAAGTTCGGAAAAGGCCTGGTCGAAGGTGCGTTGCCAGGCGAGCATGTGCAGCTCAGCGGTAGGCGTGAGCACCCCGTCGAGGTCGAAAAGAAACGCACTGATCTCGGCGAGGGCGCCGCTCACCTGTTCCGTCATACTGTCCTTTCGGTGGGCCGCGCTAGTTGGACTGATCCGGCCCCCAGGCCTTGCTTGGCAGGTGCAGCAGCACGAGCCCGATGCCCGCGATGACCGAGTTTCGGAACGCTGGATCGAGGCCGTTCCAGGAGCTCGAGCGCCACATCTGGAACCACTCGCCGCCGACCGTGATGAAGCCGCCCACGAAGAGCAGGATGATCATGACGAGGCCGATGGTGGAAAGGGTGCGTGCGCTCGCGAATCCCTTGCCCGCGAAGCCGCGGAAGAACTGGACGCTCGCCGCGATCAGCACGAGGGCGGCGAGCGATTCCCACACGATGACCCCGATGTAGCCGATGTTCCAAATCACCGGGTCGGTGATCGCGCGCCACATGACGTCGGGGTCGAGGCCCGTGCCGGGCTCGCCACCGAAGTTGGTGGTGTCCATTGCGAGGACGTGCTGCACGAAGGCGAAGTTGGTGTCGTAGTCGGTGATGTTGCCGAGGGCGACGAGGAAGATGTAGAGGGCGTTGACGATGACCAGGCTGGCGGCCGCTACCGGAAGGGTGCCGAGCACTCTCCAGCCGCGCGGCGCTGCGGGCTGAGTGGAGTTGTTCATGCCCTCACCATAGGACTGCGGCCAGGAAAACCATAGGCTCACTGGATGAAATCTGAATGTTGAGTGAGAGTGGCTCAAGTTTACTCGACTTGACTTGACACCCGAGGGCGACTCAGTAAACTTGAGTGCAGACGGCTCAACCCGTCACGAATTTGATCCGAGGCCGTTGGCATTCGGACTTCGACCCTGATGCAAGGAGAGCAAACAACATGGCACGTGCAGTAGGAATCGACCTCGGTACCACCAACTCTGTGGTGGCCGTCCTCGAGGGTGGCGAGCCCACCGTCATCGCGAACGCAGAGGGCTTCCGCACGACCCCCTCGATCGTCGCCTTCACGAAGGACGGCGAGGTGCTCGTCGGCGAGACCGCGAAGCGCCAGGCCGTCACGAACGTGGACCGCACCATCGCTTCGGTGAAGCGTCACATGGGCACCGACTGGACCCAGGAAATTGACGGCAAGAAGTACACCGCGCAGGAGATCAGCGCGCGCACGCTGATGAAGCTGAAGCGCGACGCCGAGACCTACCTCGGTGACACCGTCACCGACGCGGTCATCACGGTGCCCGCCTACTTCAACGACGCCGAGCGCCAGGCCACGAAGGAGGCCGGTGAGATCGCGGGCCTCAACGTTCTGCGCATCATCAACGAGCCCACGGCGGCGGCGCTCGCCTACGGCCTCGACAAGGGCAAGGAAGACGAGCTCATCCTGGTCTTCGACCTGGGTGGCGGCACGTTCGACGTGTCCCTCCTTGAGGTGGGCAAGGACGACGACTTCTCGACGATTCAGGTCCGTGCGACCGCTGGCGACAACCGCCTCGGTGGCGACGACTGGGATCAGCGCGTTGTGCAGTGGCTGATCTCGCAGTTCAAGGCCACCACTGGCGTTGACGTCTCGGGCGACAAGATTGCGCTCCAGCGCATGAAGGAAGCCGCCGAGCAGGCGAAGAAGGAACTGTCGAACTCGATGAGCACGCAGATTCAGCTGCCGTACCTCTCGATGACCGAGAACGGTCCCGCGAACCTCGAAGAGACGCTGACCCGCGCGAAGTTCGAGGAGCTCACCAAGGATCTCCTTGAGCGCACCCGCAAGCCGTTCCTCGACGTCGTCGCTGAGGCGGGCGTCAAGGTTTCCGACATCGCGCACGTCGTGCTCGTCGGTGGCTCGACCCGCATGCCCGCCGTCACCGAGCTGGTCAAGCAGCTCTCCGGCGGCCGCGAGCCGAACAAGGGTGTCAACCCTGACGAGGTCGTCGCCGTGGGCGCAGCCCTCCAGGCTGGCGTGCTGAAGGGCGAGCGCAAGGACGTTCTGCTCATCGACGTGACCCCCCTCTCGCTCGGTATCGAGACGAAGGGCGGCATCATGACGAAGCTCATCGAGCGCAACACGGCCATCCCGACCAAGCGCAGTGAGACTTTCACGACTGCTGACGACAACCAGCCGTCCGTGTCGATCCAGGTGTTCCAGGGCGAGCGCGAGTTCACCCGTGACAACAAGAACCTCGGCACCTTCGAGCTGACCGGCATCGCGCCCGCTCCCCGTGGCGTGCCGCAGGTTGAGGTCACCTTCGATATTGATGCCAACGGCATCGTCCAGGTTCACGCAAAGGACAAGGGCACCGGTAAGGAGCAGACGATCACCATCTCGGGTGGTTCCTCGCTCTCGAAGGAAGACATCGAGCGCATGGTGCGCGATGCAGAAGAGCACGCTGCCGAGGACAAGCAGCGCCGCGAGGCTGCGGATGCCCGGAACAACGCCGAGCAGCTCGCATACTCGGTGGAGAAGCTCATCTCGGACAACGAGGACAAGCTGCCCGCGGACGTCAAGTCCGAGGTGCAGGGCGATCTCGACGCGCTGAAGCAGGCGCTCGCCGGTGAGGACGAGGCTGCGGTGAAGTCGGCCTTCGACAAGCTGAACGAGAGCCAGGGCAAGCTGGGCGAGGCTATCTATGCCGCCGCGCAGGAGACCCCCGAGGCTGCGGACACGACCGCAGAGGCGAATGATGACGACGTCATCGACGCCGAGGTCGTAGAAGACGACGAGGAGAAGAAGTAATCATGGCGAATGAGGAACAGCGCACGCCCGGCATGGGCGACGAGGTTCCCGCCGCGGCAGGGCCGGAGGATGCAACCTCCGGCCCTGCGCCGCAGGCGGAGGGCGACGCGGATCTGACGGTTGAGGACATCCTCGGCCAGGAGCAGAACGACGACGCGCGTTCGGCGGAGGATGGCGATTCCCCCGCTGAGGCCACCGACGTCGCGAATGAGTACCTCGAGGACCTGCGTCGCGTCAATGCCGAGTACGCGAACTACCGCAAGCGCACCGAGGAGAACCGGGTGATTGAGCAGCAGCGGGCGACCGCGGCCGTGCTCACCCCGCTGCTTGGCGTGCTGGACGATCTGGATCGGGCCGACGCCCATGGCGACCTCGTGGAGGGCACCCCCTTCCACGCGATCGCGCAGAAGCTGCGCGGCAGCCTCGAGCGCTTCGGGCTCGAGAGCTTCGGACAGGTCGGCGACCTCTTTGACCCCGCACTGCACGAGGCGATCGCCCAGGTTCCGGTTCCCGGGACCGAGGCGCACACGGTGCTCGACGTCGTTGAGCGGGGATACCGGATTGGCGGTGTCGAGTTGCGCGCCGCGAAGGTAGCGGTGGCGGTGGGGGCAGATGGCTAGTCAAGACTGGTTCGAGAAGGACTTCTACGGAATTCTTGGCGTCTCAAAGGACGTCAGCGAGGCCGAGCTGAAGAAGACCTATCGGAAGCTGGCGCGCACCTACCACCCCGATTCCAACTCGGGCGATGCAAAAGCCGAGGCGAAGTTCAAGGAGATCAGCGAGGCCTACTCGGTGCTCTCTGACACAGAGCAGCGCGCCGAGTACGACCAGATGCGATCGATGGGGCCGGGCCACGCCCGCTTCACGCAGGGCGGTCAGGGCTTCGAGGACGTCTTCGGCGGCATGTTTGGCGGCGGCCAGGCTGGTTCCTACCAGCAGGGCGGCGGCCAGAGCTACGAAGATATCTTCAGCATGTTCGGCGGGGGTGGCGGGCGTGCCCGCGGCCCCCAGCCCGGGCGCGACATCACCGCCTCGACCACGCTCGACTTCGAGACTGCGGCGGCCGGGAACACCGTCACGCTGCAGACCCCGGATGGGAGCACCGTCAAGGTGAAGATTCCCGCGGGCGTCTCGGACGGCCAAAAAATCAAGGTGCGCGGGCGCGGGCAGCAAAGCCCGAACGGCGGACCGGCAGGGAACCTGATCCTGACCGTGAATGTTCGAAAGCACCCCGTGTTCGAACGCGACGGGCTGAACTTGCGGCTCACGCTGCCGGTGACGTTCGTCGAGGCCGCGCTGGGCGCGACCGTTGAGGTCCCCACACTGGGCGGCCCCCCGGTGAAGCTGAAAGTGCAGCCGGGCACCCCGAGCGGCCGCGTGCTGCGCGTCAAGGGGCGCGGCATCAGATCCGCCAAGGGCACCGGCGACTTGCTCGCTGAGGTCCAGGTCGTCGTTCCGGCGCACCTCTCGGACGACGCGAAGGCGGCGCTCGAGACGTTCCGGGAAGTCGAACCGCAGGACAACCCGCGCGAGGATCTCCTCGCACGGGCCCGCGGGTAGCATCACCTGCGTAGGCGGGGCCAGCAATGGCCTCGCCTTCGCGCGTCAACTGCAGTACAGCCAGAGTGGGAAGGAGCTTGAGATGACGGAGATGGACCAGTACACCCCGGTGTTTGCGATTGCCGCTGCCGCCGAACTCGCCGAAATGCACCCGCAAACTCTGCGGCAGTACGACCGCATCGGGCTCGTGTCACCTCAGCGCACCCGCGGAAACACGCGTCGCTACTCGTTGCACGACGTTTCGCAGTTGCGCCAGGTCGCCCGCTTGTCGGCGGAGGGGCTGAGTCTTGAAGGGATCCGGCGGGTGCTGGCGCTTCAGGACCGCGTCGAGCAGTTGGAGGGACGTGTTCTCGAGCTCGAGCGCGCGCTCGCCGCCGAAATGCTCAAGCGCCCCGATCGACGGGTATTTGCGGCGGGAAGTGCGGGCGAAGTCGTTTCACTGCGCCGCGGGACGCGGACACAGCGACGCGCAGAGGTCGTCGTGTGGCGGCCGGGGCGGCACTCGGGCAACGGCTCGTGAGCGATGCGTTCGCGCAGGATCCTGCCAGTGGTGCGATCCCTGCCGATCCCACTTTCTTTGATTTCTCGGCGCTGAGCCGCGAGCCCGACGTCGACGATGACGCGCTGCTCGCCTACGATGCGACCGACGAACTGCTGCTGTCGACCGCGGCCGAGACGCTCGGCTCTCTGGGCCCGGGCGAGCTGGTGGTCATCGGCGATCGGCATGGCGCACTGACCCTCGGCGCAGCCCTCGGACACGGGGCGACCGGCATTCGCGTCCATCAGGATCCGCTGCTCGGCGAGCTCGCGCTCGCGCGCAACGCAGAGCGCCTCGGGGGCGCTCGCGCATACACAAACCTCCCGATCGGTCCGGAGCTGCTGGCGGGCGCCCGCCTCGTGCTCGTGCAGCTGCCGCGCGGCCTCGACGCGCTCGACGAGATCTCGGCTGCGATCGCTCGATGGGCCGCGCCCGACGTGGTGGTGCTCGCCGGCGGGCGTCTGAAGCACATGGCGCTCGCGATGAACGAGGTGCTGCGTCGTTCCTTCGGTGAGGTGAGCGCCGGGCTGGCCGTGCGCAAGTCGCGCGTGCTCACCGCGAGCGCGCCGCTCACCGCCCGCGAGCCTGGCCCTCTGCGCTTCCCGCTCTGGGGCACGGACCCCGACCTGCCGTTTGCGCTCGCCGCATATGGCGCGACGTTCGGCGGGCCCACGCTGGACCACGGCACCCGATTGATGCTGCGCGCGCTCGGGGAGTCCGCCCGGGGGCGACAGGCCCGAAACATCGTCGACCTGGGCTGCGGCAACGGCACGATCGCGGTCTCGCTCGCGCTGTCACACCCGGAGGCGAGCGTACACGCGACCGACCAGTCGGCCGCCGCGGTGCGCGCCGCGCGCGAGACGGCGCTCGCCGCGGGGGTCGAGGATCGCGTGAGCGTGCATCGCGCCGACGCGGCCGACGGCGTGCCGGCGGAATGGGCCGACCTCATCGCGCTGAACCCACCGTTTCACACGGGCGCGACCGTGCACGCGGGCGTCGCGCACCGACTCATCCGCGCCGCGGCCCCCGCCCTCGCGCCCGGCGGAGAGCTGTGGGTGGTCTTTAACACGCACCTTGGCTATCGGCCGCTGATCGAGCGCGTGATCGGGCCGACCCGCCAGGTCGCGCGCGACCGCACGTTCACGGTCGTCGTCGCGACGAAGCGCGGGGCGCGGGCGTAGATTCCGCGGTTCGGCGTGCACGCTGCGCTACCGCGGGGGTGACCCTCGCAGGCCCTGCGCCGCACGCAGCTCTGCGGTGGCCGCGGCCACCGCCTTCTCGGCCTCGCGCCGGCGGAAGTCCGCGAGTGTGGGGGCGCCATATTTCTCGTGCACGCGGTCGTGCGCCTGCGCCTCGAGGGTGACGATCAGGCTCGACGCGATGAGGATCACTTGCACCGAGAGGTTGATCCAAAGCAGCAGTGCGATCAACGTGGCGAACGACGCGAGCAGAGGGTTCGAGGCGGCGCCGCGCACGAACAGGCCGGAGAACTCTTGCAGCACGAGCAGTCCGACACCGCCCGCGACCGACCCTGCCCAGAGCGCCCGCGGTGCCGGCCGCACGCCTGCCAGCAGCCGGAAGGCGACCGCGACGGCCAGGGTGTTGATGGCGATGACCACGCCGAGCCCCACCAGCCGGGCTCCCCACTCGAGAGCGACAGCGTCCTCGGAGACCCCCAGCCAGTCAGCCAAGAGCGACCGACCGCTCGACGACAGCAGGCTCACTGCGGCGCCGGCCAGCAGCAGGCCGCCAAACGCGAGCGCCACAAGGAAGTTGCGAAGCAGCATCCAGAGAAAGTTGGTTTCGTCGACGGTGACATCGGCGATGCTGCGAAACGCGGCGCGAAGGCTGCCGATCGCGCCGATCGCCGCGGCCACGAGACCGAGCACGGAAACCGCGCCGACCAGGGTAAACCCGACCGACAACTGCGCCTGGTCCAGATCGATGGCATCACCGATTCCCGGAATCGCTCCGTTCACCGTGTCGACGAGCGCGCGCCGGGCGTCGGGATTGGCGTCAAGCCAGAGCCCGGCGGCGGAGAAGAGCAAGAGTACGCCAGCGAATACGCTGAACAGTGCGCGGTAGGTCACGCTGTCGGCCAGGAGCGGGCCTCGCCGCGCGGCGTAGTGCAGCGCCGCGCGCACGATACTCAGCCGCAGCGCCCACGCGATCGCGCGAGCGCCGAGTCCCTGTGGGTTCTTCGCCCGCGGTTCATGGTCCATGCTGCCAATGTATTGACGGTTGGGAGTGAGCGCACCTGTTCGCCCCGCGCCGCGGCGTCGCGCTGCGGGACGGGCAGTCTTTACCGCCTGGGTACGAACCGGGGCACCCAGCGCATAAACCCGGCGGCGCCCGCAATGCCGATCACCCCCATCGCCGCGGCCGCGAGCGGCAGCGACGCCGCTGAGGCGATCGCGGCGATCATGAGCGGAGCCGCGGCTCCGCCGATGTCAGAGATCGTGTGCCAGGACCCCAGGAATGGGGCGGGATCGTGTTGCGGCGCGAGGTCGGCGCCGAGAGTCATCAAGATGCCGCTTGAGAGTCCGTTCCCGGCGCCGAGCACCGCGGATAGCGCCACGAACCAGGCGAAGGCGTCAGGGAGCGGCGAGGTGAGCGCGAGCGCGATCAGGCCGAGGCTCATGAGCGATACCGCGGGAATCGTCGCCCAGAGCCTCCCGAACCGGTCCATCACCTGCCCGCTCGCATAGAACAGGGCGAAGTCGCATGCCCCCGAGATCCCGGCGACCAGGGCGATGGTGCCGGCGTCTGCGCCGATCGCGATACCCCAGACGGGAATGATCACCTGGCGTGCTGAGCGCAGTGCCGAGAGCGACGCCGCCGAAGACCCCAGTCGCACGAGCACCCCTCGGTGGCGGTGCATCGTGCGAAACACGCCGTCGCGCTCGGACCCGCTGGGGACATGACCCGCGGCCGACAGCGTGCCCGCGTTGGCAGAACGTAGCGCCACCGCACCCTCGGGGTCGGGGGCGAGCAGCACGAGCGCGACGGTGAGGACCAGACAGGCCGCGAAGAACCAGGCCGCGGAGGCGGGCGATCCGGTCGCCGCCAGCAGCGCCGCGGCGATAAACGGACCAAGGAACATGCCGAGCCGAAAGGTGCCGCCGAGCAGCGCGAGGGAGCGCGCGCGGAACGCGAACGGCACGCGCGTCGTCATGAACGTGTGCCGGGCGATCCCGAACGCCGACGCGCAGAGCCCGATGACGAGGCCCGCGAGGGCGAGTACCCAGAGGCTCGGCGCGAGTGCCACCCCGGCGGCCCCGGCGAGCGCCAGGGTGCCCGAGACCGCCATCGTGCGGCGCTCGCCGAAGCGCGCCACGGCCCAGCCAGCGGGGAGATTCCCGCACAACTGTCCGACGACGAGCGCCGCCGCGATGAGCGTCGCGAGCGCGACGTCGGCGCCCAGATGCGACGCGATGACCGGGACAAGCGGGATGATTGCACCCTCGCCGATCGCGAACAATACGGTCGGCCCGTAGATCGCGGGGGCAAAGCGCCAGAGGGCGCGACCGATGGGTTCAGACATGATTCCCTCAGGCTAGTCCTCGGGCGTCTCGCTGCGGTCGAGGGCGGGCACGCGCGGGACCAGGATCCTGGCGGGTGAAACTTGCGCGCAGATTCGACGCGATTCGCGTGAAGTGGCGGGTAAACCCCCGGGTACCGGGCTGGCCGCCAACGTACACTAATCCATGGAACGGGCACATCCCGCTCCCGTTGACCTGATGAAGGATGCCGAAACCTGTGACCCTCGCAAGCCACACGCCAGCCGATGCACACACTGAGACGCCCCTGCGGATCCTGCTCGCCTGCGACACCTTCCTGCCCGATGTGAACGGTGCCGCGCGGTTCGCCGAGCGCCTCGCCGCCGGTCTCGTGCGCGACGGGCACGAGGTGCACGTCGCCGCCCCGTCGATGGGGCACGGCGCCGCTGGCACATTCGTTGAGGAGATCGAGGGCGAGCGTGTCACGGTGCACCGCTGGGCGAGCTTCCGCTGGTATCCGCACGACTGGCTCCGCTTCGTCCTGCCCTGGCGCGCACGCTACCGTTCGCGCCAGTTGCTGGATGCGTTGCAGCCCGACGTGATCCACCTCCAGTCGCACGTCATCATCGGCCGCGGCCTCGCGATCGAGGGCGCCAAGCGAGGCATCAGGATCGTGGCTACGAACCACGTAATGCCCGAGAACGTGCTCGACTTCACGCTGCTGCCGCACTTCGCGATTCAGTCGTTCATCAAGTGGGCCTGGCGTCAGGCCGACAAAATCCTGCGGCTTGCCTCGGCGGTCACCACCCCCACGAAACGCGCCGCCGAGTTCCTCGAGCGCAACACGTCCATTCGCGGCGTGCGCCCCGTGAGCTGCGGCCTGCGCGCGTCCGACTACACGCCGAGCTTCGCTGAGCGCAGCGAACAGCGGGTCGTGTTCGTCGGGCGACTGACGATGGAAAAGCAGATCGACGTGATCCTGCGCGCCGTCGCGCGTCTCGGGGCGAACGTCAAGCTCGACCTCGTCGGCGGTGGCGACCAGCGCAAGAACCTCGAACGGCTGGCGCACGAGCTGGGCATCGACGATCGGGTGGTCTTCCACGGCCGGGTGTCCGACCAGCAGCTGCGGGCCACCCTCACGAACGGCAGCGTGTTCGCGATCGCATCGATCGCCGAGTTGCAGTCCATCGCGACGCTCGAGGCGATGGCGTCGGGCCTGCCCATCCTCGCGGCCGACGCGATGGCGTTGCCGCACCTCGTCGAGGAGGGCAAGAACGGCTACCTCTTCACTCCGGGCGACGACGCCGAGCTCGCGCGGCGCATCGCCGAGATCCTGGAGCTGCCGCACGCGGACTACGTGCGCATGCAGGAGGCGTCGCTCGAGGCGGTCAAGGTGCACGACATCGAGCGGACGCTCGCGACCTTCGAGTCGCTGTATCGCGGCGAGACTCCCGCGGCCTGAGCATGCACATCCTGATCGTCACCGACCAGCACGCCGAGTCGCTGGGCGGGGTGCAGGTGTCGATTCGCCTGCAGCGGCGCTTCCTTGAGCGCCAGGGGCACACGGTGTCGATTGCGGCCTCGGCGCTGCACCGGCCGGGCTACGTGGCGAGCGATCCGGCCTACCTCGATCTTCCCTCGCTGCCCATCACGCGCGACCGCGAGTACGGGGTGTCGTGGCCCGGACGCCGCACCGACCGGGTGCTCGCCCGCGCGCTACGGGATCGCCCGCGCGTCGACCTCGTGCACGTGCAGGGCGACTTCTGGGGGGCCTTGATCGGCTATCGCGCCGCCCGTGGCCTCGGCGTTCCCGTCGTGCATACCCTGCACAACCACGTCGATGCGGGCACGCGGGCGGTCGCCCCGCTTGCCGCGGTGACCGCGCCCATCGCCTTTCAGGGGTTGCGCCTGTGGCGGGCGCTCGCGCTCGGGCGCTCGCGGCTCGCCGGCAACGTTTCAGGCGCAGGATCCGCCCGGCCGCGGGGTGCGTGGCGGTATCTCGCCGAGCTCGTCGCCGAGGCGGTGGCCGTCACGGCGCCGTCGCACCACTTCGCGGAGCTGCTGCGGGTGAATGGGGTCTCGGACCGCGTAGAGGTCACTCCGACTGGGGTCGACGACGATGTGCTCGCCGACGTGCTGGCCGCGGGCCCGCGCAGCGAACGGGCGCGGCCCAAGCTGATTTGGCTCGGGCGGATGAGCCCCGAGAAGCGGGTGCTCGAGTTCGTCGAGGCGATTGCGCGCAGCGACATCGACGCGGACGTCGAACTGTACGGAGCCGGCCTCTTGCTGCCGCAGGTGCGCCGCCGCATCGCTGAGCTTGGGCTGGGCGACCGCGTCACCATTCCGGGGCCGGTGCCCTACGCGGCGGCGCTCGCCGCAATGCGCGATGCGGATCTGCTGGTGCAGACCTCGCGCGGCTTCGAGACGCAGGGGATGACCCCGTTCGAGGCCGCGGCGCTCGGCACCCCGACGCTGTTCTCAGATGCGGACATCGCGGACGACCTGGGGGTTGAGCCGTCATGGCGTGTGGGGGCTGCGCGGCCGGGCGAGGACGAGGTCGCACCGCTGGCGCGTGCGCTCGCGCAGGCGGTCGACGGGATCGCGACTGGGGAACCGGCGCGAGTGCCCGCCGAAACGAGCACCCAGTTCCTCCAATCAGCCCGAACATCACAAATGCGTGAAGTCTATGAAAAAGCTTTGCGTTCGGAGTCCAAATTCGGCTAGTGTCGGTCGGACGAGTCTCTCCACCCGGGGGCTCGGCAGACACTGGGGGAGACTTTCATGGCACTACGACGTGCATTGGCAGGCATCGCTGCCACCACACTCGCGCTGGGCGGCATTGCGCTGACCACCACGACCGCACACGCGCTTCCGGCGGGCGGGGTGGTGCTTGCCTCGGATATCGTGGTCACGACCGACCCGGCCTCTGAGACTACCTACTACAACGAGTGGCACTACAGTCCCAGCGCGAGCTACCCGGGGCGCGCGACCCAGGGGGGAAGCGGCCTCGTTTTCGCTGCCGCCGATCGATCGATCGCCGTTGTGGGCAACGGAAACAACAATGTTGCCGGCGGAACGGCCCCTGCCATGTCGCTCGAGGACACACTGAACGGCGTGAACGTCAATGCCGGGTTGGACGCCTCGCGGGTCTTCTACCAGGTACCGGTGTTCTATGCGTATGACTCCGGGACGACCACGTGGAAGTTCACGACGCTGCGCAAGAACGCCGCGACGGGCGGAGACTGGATCTCAAGCCAGGCGATCGGGGGGACGGTGGCCGCAAACACGCCCACCCCGATGGCAACCTTGCTCGCCGCACTCGGCGAGGACCCCTCAGAGACGCCGGTGGGCTCCGACCCCCGCGCGATCGCGACCGGCTTCCTGATCGAGGCGGGCGCCGCCGGTGTCCAGGTGAACTCCTTCACGGGGAACGGGAGCACGACGCAGTTTGCGCCGGCCATCCCGAGCTGCGTGCCGAACGCGGCGTCGGCGACCTTCGTCGATGCGGCCAATATCCGCCCGAACGAGGCGGCCTACCCGGGTTGGCACAACGGCCTGACCAAGACGGAGACCGTCAAGAACTTCGTGACCACCGAGGCTGGCTTGGCGGTCACGGGCAACGCGCAGATCCTCAACGGTCTCGCCGACCCTGCTGAGTTCCAGGCGAACTGCTTGAGCGCCGCCGCGGACATGAAGGTGGACGTCGTCCACGCCACTGGCCCCGTGGCCACGCAGGTCCCGGTGTTCTACTACCCGAGCGGTAACCGTGCAGGTGCGGAGAGCTTCACCACCATCCGCCTGGATAACGCGATGGATCTGGGTGACCCGAACGCGCTCTGGTCGACCTCGAGCCCGATCTGGGCCGATGACGCGAAGACCATCAAGCTGGCCGACGCAAACTCGCTGTTCACGCTCGATCAGTTCGTCGCAGCGGTTGGTGTCCACGACGTCATCGGTTTCGGCTTCTACGTGAACATCGATCAGAACGCGACCGTCAGCTCGGTCACGTTCAACAACCAGACGACGAACTTCGCGAAGCCCGTCGTTCAGCCGACCAAGCCGGTCAAGGTTGAAACGGGAGTTGCGGCGGCCTAGCCTCCCAGCTCACGACGCCCGGCGCATCGCGCCGAGTTCCCAACGAAAGAAGGGCCCCGCCAGCAGGCGGGGCCCTTCTTTCGTGCGCTCGGTACTACGCGTGCTGCAGCGCTCGAGCTGCGACCACCGGGGCCGGCTCGGTGGCCGGGGTGCGGTCTGACGTGCGCGCCCGCGCGGCGGCGAAGCCGGTGAGCGCGAGGCCCAAGAGCCCCCAGAGCACGAGCAGTGCTGCCGCGCCCGCTGCCCCGGCCGCCCCAGAAGCGATCGCTTGGAAGCCCGAGAACGCGGCCCCGATGGGGGTGGCGTCGCCGATGGCTCTGAGCGCCGCAGGCGCGGTCGAGACGATGCCGCCCGCGAACGCGATGACCAGCGTCACGAATGAGAGGAACCGGCCGAAGCCGCCGAGCAGCGCGGCGAGCCCCTGGTTTACGAGCGCGAAGGCCACGCCGGCCAGCACGCCGAAGCCGAGGAACGCGAGCGTCGCCGGCAGGTCGAGGCCGAGCGCGATCGGCATGGCGAGGCCGACGATGGCGCCCTGCGCCGCGCCCGCAAGGAAACCGGGAAGGGCGCTCCGCAGCGTGATGGCGCCGAGGCCGCGCGCGGCCTCGCGCGTGCGGCGCCAGAGGGGGCTCAAGATCAGGAAGCTCGCGAGCCCGCCGGCCCACAGCGCGATGCCGGTGAACAGCGGAACCCCGGCGGCGTTGAATAGCTCGTCGCCGCTGCCTGTGGCGACCACGGGGGTGAGCGCCGCCCGGGCGAGCGCGTCGCGCTGGCTCTCGGTGTAGTTCGGCACACCGTCGACCGCCTGGCCCAGCCCGCTCGCGAGGGTATCGGTGCCGGTCGCGGCCTGCTCTGCGCCCTCCGCGAGCTGGGCGGCGCCGTCGGCGAGCTGAGCCGCTCCATCAGCCAATGCCGGGGTGCCCGCCGCGAGTTCGCCCGCGCCGGTTGCGAGTGCCCCCGCGCCGCCAGCAAGCTCTTGCCCACTCGCTGCAAGCGCACCAACGCCGTTCGCGATGCCACGGCTACCTGCAGCAACCTGGGGTCCAGCCGCCGCGAGCTGCGCCAGCTGGGCGTCCAAGCCGCCGAGCTGCTGTTCAAGCTGATCCAGCTGGGGGCGGGCGGCTGAAACGGCAGCAACCGAGGTCTGGATGGTCTGTTTGATGACCTGCATCTCGACCGCGAGCTGCTGCTGCGTCGCCGTGGCAGCGCCGGCCTGCGTCTGCGCAGCAGCGACCGAGTTGTTCGTCGCGGACGTGGCAGCGGCAAGGCGGGCGCAGAAGTCTTCGCTCGCGCCCGAAGTCGCGCACTCGGCGACCAGGCCGTTCAGCTGCGCGCCACCACCGGAGGCAGAGCCGAGCGAGCCTTGCAACTCAGCGAGCTGCGCACCCAGCAGGGTGGTCTGCGCGGTCGGGTCGGGCATGCCGACGGGCAGCCCAGTCGCGGGGTCGATCTGCAGATTGTCGATCGCGTCCTTTGCGGCTGTAATCGCCTGGGTGATCGGCGCAAGCGCAGTACGCAGCCCGTCCACCAGCTGTCCGACGCCTGCCACATACTTCTCCGTGCCGTCGGCAGCCTGCGCCGCACCGCCAGCCAGGGCAGTGACCCCATTGGCGTACTCGCCCATGCCCGAAGCGATGCCGCCCACGCCGCCGGCGAGAGCGTTTGCCCCGCTCGACAGCTGCCCTGCACCCGAAGCGAGCGCTCCGGCACCGTCGGCAATACCGCTCGTGCCGGTCGCCAGCTGGTGCGACCCGTCCGCGAGCTTGTCCGCGCCGTCCGCGGCCTCGCCGAGGCTCGTGTGGAGCGTCCCCATGCCGACGAACACCTGGTCAATGAACGCCGTGCCGAGCTGCTCGTTGAGCACGCGCGTCGCGGTGCTCGTGACGACGTTGGAGAGCGCCGAGTCGATCAGGCGACCGCGGTCACTCGTCGCGATGTCGATCGTGGCCTGCTCGGCCGTGTCGGGGTCTCCGCCCGAGGTGGCGGCCGCCGAGAAGTTCTCGGGGATCGTGACGACGGTCGAGTAGCGGCCCTCGTCGAGCCCCTCGGCGGCGTCCTCCGCGTTTGTCAGGTGCCAGGTGAAGTTCGTCTCGTCGTCAGCCACGGTCGAGTCACCCACGAGCGCACCCGCGAAGACGCGGCCGAGCGGGGTCAGCTGCCCGTCGATCTCGACCGGCACATCGAGGTTCACGACGGCGGCCTCGACAGAACGCAGGCGTTCGGTTGGGCTCCAGAGGCCCCAGATGAACAGGCCGGCGATCGTGAGGGGCACCAGAAGGATGCCGAGCACCGCCTTCCATCCGAGCCGGCGGTTCGAGGCGAGGCCGCTCATCGTGCGGCTCCTTCCGTGAGAGTGGTGGCCGCGGGGAGCGAGCTCTCCGCGAAGTCAGGTGCGGTCAACGGGCGCGTCTCGGCGTGCACGATGTGCGTGCCAGCGGGCAGGATCCGCGCCGCGGTGTCCGCGTCGCTCAGCAACACGAGCGTGGGCATCGGTGCCGCCCCCCGCTCGGCCTCGACCGCGCGACCCTCGAGCGCCGAGCGGGCGGACAGGATCGCCGCCTCCGACGCCGGGACGAGCTGCGCGAGGTCGAGCACGAGGAGTTGGGGCCGGTCGGCAAGCGCCTCGCGGAGCCCGGCGAGCTGGGTCCGCGCGGCACGACGGCGCAGCGTCGACGCCCGTTCGGGCAGGAGGAGGCCGGCAACCTTGGCGGTGCCCGCCAGCATCGGCGCGCGCCCGGTCAGCACCTCGGCCAGGCGGCGGTGGGCGGGATCCTGCGGGGAGAGCAGCAGGGCGTCGCCCGGCCCGACGCGCACATCGGCGATGCGGTGCGTGCCGTCGGCCGCGACGAGCTCGAGGCCCTCGCTCGCGATGCGTGCCTCGGGCAGATCCTCGGGCCAGTGGGCGTGGGCGAGCTCGCGGCTGAGCCCCTCGCCCTCGACATCGAACGACGGCAAAATCTTGTCGAGCCAGCGCGGCATCTGCCAGGCGCGGTCGCCGAGCAGCGCGAGCACCGCGGGCACGAGCGTCATGCGCACGATGAAGGCGTCGACGAACACGCCAACGGCCAGGCCCAGTGCGATCGGCTTGATGCTCACGTCGCCCTCGGGGATGAAGGCCGCGAAGACGGCGAACATGATGATCGCGGCGGCCGTGACGACCTTGCCCGATCCGACGAAGCCGCGCCGGATCGCGTCGCGGGCGCTCGCGCCGTGCACGTACTCTTCGCGGATGCGGGCGACGAGGAACACCTCGTAGTCCATGGCGAGTCCGAAGAGCACGCCCATCAGGATGATCGGCATGAAGCTGAGCACGGGGCCGAGACTTGCCACGTGCAGGGCCTCGGAGAACCAGCCCCACTCGAAGACCGCGGCGACGGCGCCGAAGGCGGCACCGACCGAGAGGAGGTAGCCGAGGGTCGCCTTGATCGGCACCCACACCGAGCGGAACACCATGGCGAGCAGGATCAGCGAGAAGCCGACGACCAGGATGCCGAAGGGCAGGAGGGCCTCGCCGAGCAGCTTCGACACGTCGATGCCGACGGCGGTGAAGCCGGTGACCGCGAGGTCGACGCCGTACTGCTCGCTCCACTCGGGCGCCTTGGCGCGCAGCGCATCGACGAGCTGCGAGGTGCTCTCGGCGTGCGGGCCTTCCTCGGGGACCACCTGGATGATGCCCGTGTCGGCGCCCTGGTTGGGGGTCGACAGAGGGACCTCGGCGACGCCGGGGACCTGGCGGACCTCGTCGGCGAGGTCTGCCATGAGGCCGAGCGGGTCGTTGCTCGCGACGATCGAGCCGGTCAGCAGGAGCGGGCCGTTCACGCCCTCGCCGAAGTGCTCGCCGACGAGCTCGTAGCTGATGCGCGCGGGGGCGTCTTCCGACAGACTCGAGGCGTTGGGCAGCGCGAGGCGCAGGTCGAGCGCGGGCACGGCCATGGCGCCGACGCCGAGCAACACGAGGATGATCGTGAGCGCCGGAATCTTCGTGACCGCGGCGACCCAGCCGCCGAAGAAGCGGTCGGCGAAGGGCTTGCGGGGCGCGGCGGGGGCGCCGGCCGCGGCGTTCGAAGGCTCGGTGATCGGCCCGGATCCTGCGCCGTGGGCACCCGTGACGGGTGCCGCTGCGGGAGCGTTGGCCGCAGACGCAAGCGTGCCGGCGGCCAGGGCCGCGCGCTGCCGCTTTGGCAGGATCTTGATGCCGGCCATGCCGAGGATTGCGGGGGTGAGCGTGAGCGCGATGAGCACGGAGATCGCGACGGCCGCCGCGGCGGCGAGGCCGAGCGCGGTGAGGAACGGGATGCCGGCGACCGCGAGCCCCGCGAGCGCAATGATCACCGTGAGCCCTGCGAAGATCACAGCGGAGCCCGAGGTGGCGGTGGCGCGCGCGATCGACTCCTCGATCGGCATGCCGTCGCGGATCTGCTCTTGATGGCGCGCGACGATGAAGAGCGTGTAGTCGATGCCGACCGCGAGGCCGAGCATGAGCGCCAGCATCGGGGTGATCGACGTGATCGAGACCACGGCGGTGGCGAAGAAGAGGCCGGCGATCGACACCCCGACGCCCAGGATTGCGGCGAGTAGCGGCATACCGGCCGCGAGCAGCGAGCCCAGGGTCAGCACGAGCACGACGAACGCGACCAGCACGCCGACCGCCTCGGTGATCGTGATGCCCGGGATCGAGGTGGAGTAGGCCTCGCCGCCCTCGACCGCCTGTGCGCCTTCGGGAAGGCGATCCTGCAGGTCCGCGACGGCCGCGCTGATGCCCTCGAGGGTGGCCGGCGGGGCGTCGACGGAGGTGCCGTCGAGGGTGATCGAGATGAGCGCGGCGCGGCCGTCCTCGGAGAGTGCACTGTCGGAGCTCGCGCCCGCGGTGCCGCCGAATGGCGACTGCACTGCGGCGACGCCGTCAAGGTCCGCCAGCTCGTCGGCGGTGCGGGCGATCTCGTCGGGATAGGGCGAGGAATCGATGCGGGTGCCCTCGGGGCTCACCACGATGACCTGGGCGCTTCCGCCGCTCACCTCGGGGAACGTGCGGCTGAGCTGATCGAGCGCGGCCTGCGATTCCGTGCCGGGGATCGAGATCGGGGCGTTCGCGCCCTGTCCGAGGAACACCGCGCCCGCGCCGAAGATGGCGAGAATGACGATCCAGCCGATGAGGACAAGTGATCTCGCCTTGGCGGCCCAGCGGCCAAGTGAGTACAGCACAGATGACACGAGACTCCTCGGGGGCGCGATTCAGGTTTCGATACACGAGTGTATGCAAACTCCCTTGGAGCCAGCCGTGTCTGACACAATCGGAGCATGAGTGAGCCCCAGAAGCCCGTAAGCGCGCGTCGCCTGGAGACCCAGGAGCGCCTGATGGACGCTGCCTTCGGGGTCTGCGTCGAGCTCGGCCTCGGCGGCGCCTCGGTTGAAGCGATCTGCGCCGCCGCCGGGTTCTCCCGGGGCGCGTTCTATTCCAACTTTTCCTCAAAGGAGGAGCTCTTCTTCGCGCTGCTCGCTCGCGAGTATCGGCGCCGCACGGAAGACCTCGAGGCGCGCATGACGCTCCTCGGAGACGAGCTGACGTGCCGAGCGAGCGGGATCGGCCGGGAGGAGGCCGCGGCCTTTATCAGGGAGTTCTTCGTCGCCTCGTCGCTCGAGACGGATTGGTTCGTGATTGAGCAGGAGTTTCTCTTGCTCGCCCTGCGTGACCCCGAGCTGGCGCCCGACTATCTCCGGTACCAGGCCGCGTACGTCGCCGACCTCGCCGAGGTCGTGGCGCAGATCGTCGCGGTTGCCGGTCGGAGGTTCCTGATCCCGGCGGACGAGGCCCTGCCGCTCCTCACGAGCATCTACGAGCGCGAGCTGCGGCTAGCGGTGCTCACTGGCGGTAGCGCCGCAAGCGCTACGGCAGCGGACCTCGGCGAGCGGGTGGCGGACGTGTTGTTCGCGTTGACGGCGGCGGTGGGAGACCCCCAATAGTCCCGCCGTCCTGCCGTTCCTCGCGCAGCGGAGAGCCCGGTTGGATCGTAGACTCGAACCCTGCGCCAGAAGCGGCGCCCCAACGAAACAAACGGAGCGCACTATGACCGCTGGGACTCAGATCGGACGCGTCATCGTGTTGGGATCTGCCAACGTCGACGCGGTCACCTACGTGGACACCTTCCCGCAGCCCGGCGAGACCATCCTTGCGCTTGACGCACGAACGGGTCTCGGGGGGAAGGGCGCGAACCAGGCGGCCGCCGCATCGCTCACGGGGGCACGGGTCAGCTTCGCCGGCGCCGTCGGTGACGACGCCTCGGGCGAGTTCGTGCAGCGCACGCTTGCGGCGCACGGCGTCGAACTCGAGGCCCTATCGGTGTTGACCGGCGTGCTCACGGGGTCCGCGGCCATCGCCGTCGACGGAGCCGGCGAGAACACCATCATCGTGGCGAGCGGCGCGAACGCTCGGCTTGATCCCGCCTGGGTCCGCAGCGACTCGGTTGCGGGACTGTTTGACGGCGCAGGATCCGCGCAGGTGCCCGTCGTCGGCCTCGCCCAGGGCGAGTTACCCGCCGCCGTGGTCGCCGAGTTCGCCGCGCTCTGCCGCGAACAGGGCGCGCGCTTCGTGCTCAACCTGGCCCCGGCCATCGCGGTCACCGCCGAGGTGTTGGCCGAGGCCGACCCGCTCATCGTGAACGAGGGCGAGGCCTTCGCCGTGCTCGGTGAGGACGCTCGGGACGAGCTCAGCACCAGCGAGGCGCTGCTGTTGGCCGAACACCTGGTCGATCGCTGCCGCTCCGTCGTCATCACGCTCGGCGCCGCCGGCGCGGTGTTCGTCGGGCGCGACGGCGCTGACGGCCGGGTGGCTGCCGCACACGTGCCGTCGCCCAAGCCCGAGCGCGTGGTCGACACGACCGGCGCCGGGGACGCGTTCGTCGGGGCGCTTGCTGCGCGCCTGTCGGCGGGCGACGCGCTCGCCGCCGCCGCGGCCTGGGGGGCTGCCGCCGGGTCCGCGTCCGTGCAGGCTCCTGGCGCCGTCGACTCGTACGGGGCGCTTGCGGAACTTCGCCTCGCCCGCTCCTAGACTTTCGGCCACCTCGGCCCCAACGAAACGGACTCCTCAATGACTTCCTCACCCATCCCCGTGATCCTCGACGTCGACACCGGCATCGACGACGCCATGGCACTCATGTTCGCCGTGCGCCACCCGGCGCTCGACGTGCAGGCGATCTCGTGTGTCGCGGGCAACGCCTCGATCGAGCGCGTCGTGTCGAACACCCTGCAGATCCTGGATGTGCTGGGCGCACCCGAGATTCCCGTCGCAGCGGGCGCGATCCGGCCGCTGGTCGAGCAAGCGCGCGACGCCTCGTGGGTGCACGGCGAGAGCGGCCTCGGCAACCTCAGCCTGCCCACCTCGGCGCGCACGGTCGAGCCGGTGCACGCGGTCGAGCTGATGCGCCGCACGATTGTGGATAGCGCCGAGAAGATCACCCTCATCGCCCTCGCGCCGCTCACCAACCTGGCGCTGCTGTTGCGCATGCACCCGGAGGTGGCGGACCGCATCGAGCGCATCGTCTGCATGGGTGGCTCGGCGTCGATCGGTAACGCGACGCCCGTGGCCGAGTTCAACGTCTGGCACGACCCCGAGGCCGCGCACGTCGTCTTCAACTCAGGCGTTCCGCTCACGCTCTACGGGCTCGACGTGTTTAATGTCGTCGAGGTGCCGAACGAGACGGTGGCCGAGCTGCACACGGTGCAGGATCCCGTCGCGCAGGCGCTCGCCTCGCTGCTCGGCTTCGAGGTGACCGACCCCGCCGATGGCACGAAGGTGACCCACACGCTGATCGGCGACGCCGGCGCCGTGTGCGCGCTCGTCGCGCCCGAGCTCTTCACGACGGAGCACCGCCGCCTGCAGGTCGAGCTGGCGCCCGGTCTGAGCCGCGGGCAGACGATCGTCGACCGCCGCTCGTTCGGTGGCGAGGAATCGGTGCACGGCACGGTCGAGCCATGGCCGACTGCGGACGTCTGCCTCGGCGTGGACGTTGACGCGGTGCTCGAACTCTTCCTCGGGACGGTGCTGCAGAAGTAGCGGGCCCTGGGCGCCCCCAAACCTCATCGACCCGTCTCATTCTGCGGCTTCCCGGCGAATGAAGCAGCAGATTGCGACGGGTCGAGCGAAGGAATGAGGCCTGAGGGGCGAGGCGCGCGCTCCTGGGTGCGGCGACCACGCGCTCTGGCAGGATCCTGCCCGAAGTGCTGAAAACCGCGCGATCTACGGCGCTGAGGCCCCGCCGCGCGCGGCGAAGAAGCCGCGCAGCAGCGCGGTCGACCCCTCGATGTGTTCGAGCATCGCCGCGGCCGCCGCGTCGGGTTGCCCCGACAGGATCGCGGTGACGATCGCCGCATGCTGGGCGTCGGAGTGGGTGAGGTTCGGGCGCAGCATCGGGATCTCGTCGAGCAGCGCGTTGACCCGGGTGCGGGCGTTCGCGACGATCGGGACGAGGCTCGGCGATCCCGACAGCTCGGCGATCAGCAGGTGCAGTCGAGAGTCGAGCCGGCGGTGATCGACATCCGACGACTCCGTGCACGCCGCGAGCGCGCCCGCGAGCGCCGCGCGGTCCTCGGCGCTGAGCTCGCGGCCCGCGGCCTCGCGGGCGGCGCCCACCTCGACGACGCGGCGCAGTACGGCGTTGTCCTCGACGTCGGCTTCGCCCAGTTCCTCCCGCTGCGGGTGGAGCGTGGACTTCACCGGCAGCTCCAGGGCGACGAAGGTGCCGCCGGTCCGGCCGCGCCGCGACACCACGTAGTGCGCCTCGACGAGCGTCGCGAGCGCGTCCCGCACGGTGTCCCGGCTGACCTTCAGCATGCTGGCGAGCTCGCGCTCGGCCGGCAGCCGTTCACCGGGGGCGATCAGCCCGAGGCGGATCGACTGCAGCAAGCGCTGCATCGTTTCCTCGTAGGCGTTCGTAGGGCGGACGGCCCTAATGAGCAGTTCCACTCGGTCGGTCGGCGGGTGCATGCTGCTCCTTTCAGGGCCGTCGTTACGTCACAGCGAGTGTAGGCCCGTTTAGAGCGGCGTCGTGTACGCGTTCGTGAGCCCGCCGTCGACGAGGAAGGTCGATGCCGTGATGAACGACGCGTCGTCGCTCGCGAGGAACGCGACCGAAGCGGCGAGTTCCTCGGGGCGCGCGAAGCGGCCGATCGGCACGTGCACGAGGCGGCGCGCTGCCCGCTCGGGGTCCTTGGCGAAGAGCTCCTGCAACAGCGGCGTGTTCACGGGGCCGGGGCAGAGAGCATTCACCCGGATCCCCTGACGGGCGAACTGCACCCCGAGTTCGCGGCTCATCGCCAGCACGCCGCCCTTCGAGGCGGTGTACGAGATCTGCGAGGTCGCGGATCCCATGACCGCAACGAACGAGGCCGTGTTGATGATCGAGCCCGAACCCTGCTTCGTCATGTGGCGCAGCGCCGCGCGCGAGCACAGGTAGACGCTCTTGAGGTTCACGTCCTGCACCTTCTCCCACGCGGGCAGCTCGGTGATCTCGATCGAGTCGTCGTCGGCGGGCGAGATGCCGGCGTTGTTGAACGCGATGTCGACCGAGCCGTACTCGCGGGCGGCCGTGTCGAAGAGGTTGTTGACCTGGGCCTCATCGGTGACGTTGACCTGCACGAACAGGCCGTCGACCGAGGCCGCGGCCGCCTCGCCGCTGGCGACGTCCATGTCGCCGATGACGATCTTCGCGCCCTCGGCGCGCATGCGCCTTGCGGTGGCGAGGCCGATCCCGCTCGCGCCGCCGGTGATGACGGCGACCTTGCCAGCGAGGCGCTGGGTGAGATCGATGGGGGTGATGTCGCTCATGGTTACTTCCTTGTGGTGTGACGTGTGGATGAACGGGAAAGGGGGACGCTACTCGGACGCGAAGAACACGTTCTTCGTCTCGGTGAAGCTGAGGGGGGCGTCGGGGCCGAGCTCGCGGCCGAGACCCGACTGCTTGAAGCCGCCGAACGGGGTCGAGTACCGCACCGAGGAGTGGGAGTTCACGGAGAGGTTGCCGCCGTCGACGCCGCGGGCGACGCGAATGCCGCGCGCGAGGTCGTTCGTCCAGATCGAGCCGCTGAGCCCGTACTCGGTGTCGTTCGCCAGCGCGATGGCGTCGGCCTCGTCCTCGAACGGCAGCACCGCGACCACGGGGCCAAAGATCTCCTCGCGGGCCAGCCGGCTGTCCCGCTCGGGGGTCACCACGGTCGGCGCAAACCAGGCGCCCGGCCCGTCGGGGCAGGATCCCTGGAACGCGATCGGGGCGCCCTCGGGGAGGAAGGAGGCCACGCTCTCGCGATGCGCGAGGGTGACGAGCGGCCCGACTTCGGTCGCCTCGTCCAGGGGGTCGCCGACCTTCACGTTCTGTACGGCGGTCTCGAAGTGTTCCATGAAGCGGTCGTACACGCTGCGCTGCACGAGCAGCCGGCTGCGCGCGCAGCAGTCCTGCCCGGCGTTGTCGAAGACCGAGTACGGCGCGGTGGCGGCCGCCTTCTCGATGTCGGAGTCCGCGAACACAATGTTCGCGCTCTTGCCGCCGAGTTCGAGGGTGACTCGCTTGACCTGGTCGGCGCAGCCGGACATGATCCGCTTGCCCACCGCTGTCGATCCGGTGAAGACGATCTTGCGCACCTCGGGGTTCGTGACGAACCGCTCGCCGACCACCGAACCGCGCCCGCTGAGCACCTGGAAGAGTCCCTCGGGCAGGCCCGACTCGAGGGCGAGCTCGCCGAGGCGGAGGCTGGTGAGCGGCGTCCACTCCGCCGGCTTCAGGACGACGGCGTTACCGGCGGCCAGCGCGGGAGCGAAGCCCCAGGCGGCGATCGTCATCGGGAAGTTCCACGGGGTGATGACGCCGACGACGCCGAGCGGCTCGTGGAACGTCACGTTCATGCCGCCAGCCACCGGGATCTGCTGTCCGAACAGGCGTTCGGGGGACGCGGAGTAGTACTCGAGCACGTCGCGGACGTGGCCGGCCTCCCAGCGCGACTGCGAGATGGGGTGGCCCGAGTTCACGGTCTCGAGCTGCGCAAGGCGTTCGAGGTCGCCGTCGACGGCGTCGGCGAAGCGGCGCAGTGCTCGCGCCCGGTCGACCGGGGCAACCCGGGCCCATTCCTGCTGCGCGCGAGCGGCCTGAGCGATGGCCCGGTCGGTGGCGTGGACGTCGAGATGCTCGACCTCGGTGACGGCCGCCCCGGTCGCCGGGTTGATGACGGTGTAGCTCATGACTGCTCCTTCGAGGGGACGGCGCCCGTTGGCGTCTGATCTGGGGTGTTGCGCGCCGCGCGATAGTCTCGCGCAGCCGACACGAGCCCCGCAAAGAGGCGGCGGTCGTCGGCATGTTCCTCGGGGTGCCACTGCACCGCGAGCCCGAACGGCACCGAATCAAGCTCGAGCGACTCGACGACCCCGTCCTCCGTGCGGCTAGTGACCGTGAGGCCGTCGCCGATCTCGCCGATCCCCTGGTGGTGATAGAGGTGCGCGGTCGCGCGCCGGTCGTCTCCGTAGACCTCGGCGATCAGGCTCTCGGGGTCGACCTCGACCTCGATCGGGTTGAAGATGCCCTGGCCAATTTGGTAGCGGTCGTCGCCCACCAGGTCGGGCAGGTGCTGCACGAGCGTGCCGCCGCGCGTGACGTTCAGCATCTGGGCGCCGCGGCAGATGCCGAGAAACGGCAGCTCGGCGTCGATCGCGGCCTGCAGCACGGCGGCCTCGAACTCGTCGCGATCGTCGCGGGGCGCCCCGGTACGCTCGTGGGCGGCCTCTCCGTAGATCGCCGGGTTGATATCGGCTCCGCCCGACAGGATCAGCCCGTCGAGCCCGGCGATTACCCCGCGCGCTACGTCCGCGTTCACAGGCTGGGGCGGCAGCACGACGGCGATGCCGCCGACCGCGGTGACTGCGTTCACGTAGACCTGTGGGAGGAATACGGCGCGCACGTCCCACACCCCGGTCTGGGCCTGCTCGAGGTAGCTCGTGATGCCGATGATCGGCGCGCGAGTGGTGTCAGAGGCGCTCAAAGCCGCGGATCCTCTCCCAATCGGTGACGGCGGCGTCGTAGGCGGCTACCTCGACTCGTGCGGCATGCACGTAGTGCGCAACGACGTCGTCGCCGAACACCTCGCGCGCGAGCGCGGACTGCTCGAACAGGTCGGCGGCCTCGCGCAGCGTGGTGGGGACGCGCTCAACGTCGCTGATGTACGCGTTGCCCACGATCGGATCGCAGAGCTCAAGCTCGTGCTCGATGCCATAGAGTCCCGAGGCGAGCATGCCCGCGACCGCGAGGTACTGGTTCACGTCGCCGCCCGGCACGCGGTTTTCGACGCGCATCGCCTGGCCGTGGCCGACGACGCGCAGCGCGCAGCTGCGGTTGTCGTGGCCCCAGGCGACCGCGGTCGGGGCGAAGCTGCCCTCGACGAAGCGCTTGTACGAGTTGATGTTTGGCGCGTACAGCAGGGTGAACTCGCGCATCGCTGCGAGCTGGCCGGCGATGTAGTGGCGGAACATCTTCGACATCCCGTCCGGGGCGTCAGCGTCGGCGAAGACCGGGTCGCCGGCGGTGGTGCGCAGGCTGGAGTGGACGTGGCAGCTGTTGCCCTCGCGCTCGTTGAACTTCGCCATAAAGGTGATGCTCTTGCCGTGGGCGTCGGCGATCTCCTTCGATCCGCTCTTGTAGATCGAGTGGTTGTCGCAGGTGGCGATCGCGTGTGCGTACCGGAAGGCGATCTCTTGCTGCCCGAGGTTGCACTCGCCCTTGACGCCCTCGCAGTACATTCCGGCGGCGTCCATCGAGTTTCGGATGTCGCGCAGCAGGGGCTCGAGCCGGGTTGAGGCGTGCAGCGAATAGTCGGTGTTGTAGTCGCTCGCGGGGGTGAGGTCCTGGTACTTGCTCTTCCATGCGCTGCGGTAGTCGTCGTCGAAGACGAGGAACTCGAGTTCGGTCGCCACGTGGGGGACGAGGTCGTGCGCGGCGAGCCGGTCGACCTGCGTCTTCAGGATCTCGCGCGGCGAGACTGAGATGGGCGAGTGGTCGCCCGCGAGCCGGAGGTCCGCAATCACCAGGGCGGTGCCCGGAAGCCACGGCATGCGGCGCAGAGTAGAGAGATCCGGAAGCATGGCCATGTCGCCGTAGCCGCTCTCCCAGCTGGTGATCGCGTAGCCGTCCACCGTATTGAGCTCGACATCAACCGCCAGCAAGTAGTTGCAGCACTCGGCTCCGTGATCCATTACGTCCTCAAGAAAGAGACGTGCCGAGACGCGCTTGCCGACCAGTCGACCCTGCATATCGGTGAAGGCGACGATCACGGTGTCGATCTCGCCGGAAGTCACTGCTTCCCGTAGCTCGTCCGGGGTCAAATTGCCGCTCGCCGGAATCATGTGCACTCCTAGGTTCTCTGCGTTGAGAAATGGTACGAATTTCGACCATTAAAGCATGTGTGGCTCGGCGATCCGCAAGCCCCTGCTGGGATCCGAGAACGAAAATCTTTGAAAAGGTTGCTGTACTAAACCAAAAGACGTGAATATAGTCGAAAAATACATGAGCATTCCCTGTGTGCTTGCAGCGACGCGTACGCAGGAAACCGGAAAATCACAACGACGTGAAAGGGGCCGCAATGGCCAAAGACACCCTGAAAGTCTCGGGAGTGACGTACACCACTGCCGAGTCGGGATACTTCGAAAAACGAAAGCTCAAGCGATCTGCCGGCGTATGGGGGCTGTGGGGCCTCGCTGTCGGCGCAGTGATCTCGGGTAACTTCTCGGGCTGGAACTTCGGCATCGAAGCAGCCGGCTTCGGCGGCATGCTCATCGCCTTCGCGATCCTGGTCGTCATGTACTACGGCCTCATCTTCTCCATCGGCGAGATGGCCGCGGCCATGCCGCACACCGGCGGCGCCTACTCCTTCGGGCGGGCCGCGATGGGCCCCTGGGGCGGCTTCGTCACCGGGCTTGCGGAGTCCATCGAGTACGTCGCGACGACCGCAGTGATCGTCTACTTCTCGGCAGGGTACGCAAACGGCGTGACGGAAAGCCTGATGGGCTTCTCGCTGCCGGCCTGGATTTGGTGGGTCATCCTCTACGTCGCGTTCGTCGGGCTGAACACCGCCGGCGCTGCGATCTCGCTGAAGTTTGCCATCATCGTCTCCTTCGTCTCGATCGGCGTGCTCGTGCTGTTCGGCATCATGGCGCTCGGCAGCGGTACCGCCGACTGGGGCAGCCTCTTCAACATCGAACCTGATGCCGGCCAGACGGCGTTCCTGCCGCACGGCGTCCTGCCGATCCTGTTCGCCCTGCCGTTCGCCATGTGGCTGTTCTTGGGCATCGAGGAACTGCCGCTCGCGGCGGAGGAGTCGCATAACCCCGTCCGTGACATCCCCCGCGCCGGCCTGTGGGCTCGCGGAACGCTGATCTTCACGGGCATGCTCGTGCTCGTCCTGAACACGGCCGTGCTCGGCGCGGAAGACACCGGCGTGGCTGGCGAGCCGCTGCTCGATGGATTCCGCGCGATTCTCGGCGACGACCTCGCTTGGGTGGCCGGTGTGCTGGCGCTCTTCGCCCTGTTCGGTCTGCTCGCCTCGCTGCAGGGCATCATGTTCGCCTACGGGCGCAACCTGTACTCGCTGTCTCGCGCCGGGTACTACCCGAAGTTCCTCTCGCTCACGGGCAAGCGCCAGACCCCTTGGATTGCGCTGATCGCCGGTGCGTTGATCGGCTTTGTCGCCCTCGTCGTCGTTGACTCCGCGGGTGGTGCAGGCGGCGTCGCCGGCGCGATCGTGCTGAACATTGCCGTGTGGGGCGCCGTGCTCGCGTACTTCATGCAGATGCTGTCGTTCATCATTCTGCGCAAGAAGTTCCCCAACGTGGATCGCCCGTACAAGAGCCCGTGGGGCGTTCCGGGGGCGGTCGCGGCCGCGGGTATCTCGGCGCTAATTTTCCTCGGGTTCCTCCTCAATGAGGCATTCCGCCCGGCGATTGTGGCAATTGTCGTCGTCTACATCGTCTTCTTGCTGGTCTTCTGGCTCTACACTCGCCACCGCCTGATCTTGTCTCCGGAAGAGGAGTACGCGATCTCGGGCGGCGTGCACCGCGATCCGCAGGCCGAGGGCTACGGCGGCGAGGTCGAGGACGAGCTGCTCGCGCTCGACGGCAAGGACTAAGTCGCAGGAAGTTATCCACAGAGAGCGGCCGGATCAATCCCTGATCCGGCCGCTTTTTGCTGCCTCCAGGGCGGCAATTTTTCGAAGGCATTTCTCTCGCAGACGTACCGTGGAATGATCTCGGACAGCGAGCAATCTGGGCGGGGTGTTCCAGGGTTCGCTCCGTGGCCCCTCCCGAGAGCAGATCCAGATGAAGCTTCGCGTATCCCTGGCCGAGTACCCGGCGACATCTCGCCAGCAGAGTGCTGATGTCACGCTGACCGTAGACGTCACCGCGACCGTCGGCGAGGTCGCGCGTGCCCTGGTGCGGGCGGGCGCCGGCGATCCACGCCTGCTGCACCTTGCGCTGCATCGGCACGCTCCGTTCACCCTTCGTGTGGCGTTTCCGGGCCGGGCCGGCCTGATCCTGGACGCGGGCGATCCCCTCGGAAAATCGGGGATCCAGTCCGGCAGCCTGGTCGAGCCAGTACTCGAGTCGAATGCGGGCGAGGGTCGGCGGACAAAAATGGCAGTTGCCACGGTGACGGTCCTGACGGGTGAACAAGCCGGGGTGGCATTCAACGTCGTGCAGGGCGAGAGCTTCATCGGTCGCGACCGGGCGAACCGGATTGAACTACATGACCCGAGTGTGTCGAGGCGTCACGCGGTGCTGCGTGCAGAGCACGGGACGCTGACGTTTGAAGACCTGGGGTCTGCCAACAGCAGCTTCCTGCTGAATCCGGTGGATGGGAGTCAGCAGCAGGTCACCCGGCTGCAGGTGAAGCGAAGCAGCATGGTGTTGTTGGGCGAGGTGCAGGTGCGCATCGACATCGGGCCGCCGGCAGGGGCTGAACCAGATCTGGACGCGTTCGTCGCGCATTTGCAGTCGCCGCGGGTCGACCCGGTGTACACGCCGGAACCGATTTCGCTTCCCGCGCCGCCTGACCCGGCCGAGCCTGTCCGGTTCCCGTTGATCGCGATGCTCGCCCCGCTCGTCATGGGTGCGGTGCTGTTCGCGGTGACGAAGTCGCCGCTGAGCCTGATCTTCATCGCGTTGTCGCCGATCATCATGCTCGGCACCTGGTTCGACAACCGGCTGACCCGCAAGCGCACGTTCCGACAGAAGCAGGCAGAGTTCGACGAGGGGTTGCAACTGGCGACGGACGAGCTCACTGCGGCTCGCGCACTCGAGCAGCAGGCACGCACTCTCGAAAGCGTGTCGCCCATCGATTTGTTGGCGCTACCGTCGCAGCCCAATGGGCTGCTCTGGACTCGCCGGCCTGAGCATCGAGCGTTTCTGGAACTGCGGTTGGGCAAGGCGACGTTGCCGAGCCGCACAGAGATCGAGATGCCTGCCCGCGGCAAGATCCCGGCAGACACGTGGAAGCGGCTGACCGCGTTGCAGGATCAGTTCGCCACGATCGATGACGTTCCGGTGCTCGAACGGCTCGACCGGTGCGGCTCGCTGGGCGTCGCAGGCCCCCGGCTATGGTCGGAATCGGTGGCGAGGTCGCTGCTGGTGCAGCTGCTCGCCCTGCATTCGCCTGCCGATCTCGTGTTCACGGCGTTTGCCGACGGACGCCAGGCGCAGAGCCAGTGGTCGTGGCTGAAATGGCTGCCCCACGCCGACTCTGTCTACAGTCCGCTGGGCGTGTCGCACCTTGCCGATGATGAGCGCAGTTCGGCCGTGCTGCTCACCGCGCTTGAAGGGTTGATCGCGACCCGGGCCGAATCAGCGAAGGGCACGACCGTCCGTTCCCGCATCGACGACAGCGCGTCCGATAGCAGGGAGCGGCTCGCTGCGGTGTCGGCGCCTGCGCCGACTCCGGCCGTGGTCGTCCTGGTGCTGGCCGATACGCAGGTCGAGCGATCCCGACTGGTGGGGCTTGCGGAAGATGGCGCCGATGTCGGCGTGCACCTCATTTGGGTGGCGGAACACTTGGGCGCGGTGCCTGCGGCCTGCCGCACCACGGTCGAGGTATACGACAACACGTGGCGGGTCCACTTTGTGCGGCAGGGCGAAACGGTGATGTTGAGCCAGCTCGACTCGGTGGACACTCCGGTCGCTGAAACGTTTGGCAGAGCGATCGCACCGCTGGTCGATACGGGTGCACGGGTGCTCGACGAGAGCGACTTCCCCCGCTCCGTCACACTCGGGCAGCTCCTCAAAAGCGACGTGATGGGCGCGAGCGACGCGGTGCGCTCGAACTGGCGCACTACGGACAGCCTCGTCGCGGGGTGGGAGCCGGGCCGGGAGCGCGAGCCCGGCCAGCTCGCCGCGGTCATCGGGCAGGGCGGCGCCGGCACCGTCGCAATCGATCTGCGGGTGCACGGCCCCCACGCGCTCGTGGGCGGCACGACCGGTTCGGGCAAGTCAGAGTTTCTACAGACCTGGATCCTGTCGCTGGCGGCACAGTACTCGCCCGACCGGCTCACGTTTCTGCTGGTCGATTACAAGGGCGGTGCCGCGTTTGCGGAGTGCACGACCCTGCCGCACACGGTCGGCCTCGTCACCGACCTCAATACGCGCCTCGTGCGCCGTGCCCTCACCTCGTTGCGGGCGGAGCTGCGATACCGGGAAGAGCTTTTGGCGGAGAAGGGCGCGAAAGATTTGATCGCGCTCGAGCGTCGCTCAGACCCGGAGGCCCCGCCGACGCTCGTCATAGTGATCGACGAGTTCGCGGCGCTGGTGAGCGAGATTCCCGAGTTCGTCGACGGGGTGATCGATGTCGCGCAGCGGGGCCGCTCGCTCGGCCTGCACCTCGTGATGGCGACGCAGCGACCGGCCGGCGTCATCAAGGACAACCTGCGCGCGAACACAAACCTGCGTATCGGGTTGCGCATGGCCGACCCGTCCGACAGCAGTGACGTGCTGGGGGTGACGGATGCTGCCGAGTTCGCGCCCGACACCCCGGGCCGTGCCGCGGTCAAGATCGGTGCCGGCAGGCTCACCCACTTCCAGACCGGGTATCTCGGGGGCCGTTCCGAGGCGCAGCATCAGGAACCGGTCGAGGTGCGCACGCTGGGGTTTGGTGAGCAGGCGCCCTGGGCAATGCAACCGGAGGTGCGCAGCCAACGGCGAAGCGCGAAAAAGGGTCCGCGTGACATTGAAGTCTTGACCGCCAACATTCAACAGGCCGCGATGGGTGCGCGGGTTTCCGCACCCCGCAAGCCCTGGGTTGATCAACTCCCAGAGTCGATTTCGCTTTCCGCGCTCCCATCGCGCCATGCGCGAACAGACCGCCCCGCGCGGGGGCAGGCTGGCACGTTCAGTGTGGTCGCAGGCCTGATCGATGAACCTCATCTGCAGCGGCAATCGCCCTACGTCTGCGAGCTGGGCGAGGCAGGCAACGTCGTAATCTACGGCGGCGGCGGAAGCGGAAAGACCACCGCGCTACTCACCATCGCGGCCGCGACGATCGCCGCCGACCCGACGACCCATATTTATGGCATTGACGCGAGCGGTGGCCGGCTGGGCGTGCTCGCGCAACTGCCCAACACCGGCGACATCATCCAGGCCGACGAGCAGGATCGGGTCGTCCGACTGCTGGGCATGCTCAAAACCCTCGTCACACAACGCTCGACCGTCCAGCAGGCGACTCCGCCAGTGCTGCTGTTGATCGACGGGTTCTCCGCGTTCCGCGACGCGTACGAACATCTCGGCGGCGGCGCCGATCCGTTTGCGGACCTGGTTGAGATCACCCGAGCGGGGCGCGGGGCTGGCGTGCACGTCGTGTTCACGTCGGAGCGCGCGAACGGGTTCCCGGCCTCACTTGCCTCGAGCATCCCGGAACGCCTCGTGCTTCGCCTTGCAGCAGACACCGATTATCAGATGCTTGGCGTCTCGGCGGGAATGTTTGAGGGCGCCCCGGCAGGGCGGGCCGTGCGCATCGGTGCGGAGGACGAGATCCAGCTCGCCGTGCCCGGGGCCAGCAATGACCCCGCCGACACCGACGCCGCTCTTGCAGAACTCGCCGAGCAGCAGCGGGCGATCGACGGGCTCGCACCCGCGCCGGTGCCCCGCATCCCGCAGTCGATCCAGCGAAGCGAACTGCGCGTCGACGAGCAGGAGACTGCGCCGTTTGCAATCGACACCGTACAGCTCGAGCCCGTCCCCGCACCCGAGAGCGGGTTCCTGCTGGTGACCGGGCCGGCAGGCTCTGGTCGCACGACCGCGATCCAGTCCCTCCTGGAGGCCTTCGAGGAGCAGGCTCGCATGGGCGGCCAGACGCTCGACGCGATCCTCATCTCACCTGACCGGTCGACGCTGCGAGAACTTCCGCTCTGGCAGGAAACCGCCGACACCCCTGACGCGCGCGAGGCCGTCATTGAACGCCTTACCCGCGCCCTGGGCGGGAGCGCGCCGGCACCGGTTGGCCTGGCACTGCTGCCACTCATCGGCACAGTCTCTCCGGTGGAAGCGCCGGTCGCAGCCGAGCCCGCCGCGGCCGCGGTGTTCCCCGCTGTCGGGCATCGCGGCGTGGTCGTGGTGGAAGACATTGGTGGGTTTGACGGCAGCGGCAACGAGCGCGCGCTCGCCGGGCTACTCAAGCTCCTGCGGCGCAGCGACGTGACCGTGATTGTCGAGGGCGAGAACGCGACGATGGGGACGGTATGGGAACTCGCAAGCCCGCTGCGGGGCGCCCGCTGGGCCCTCGCGCTGCAGCCCGACGCGAACGATGCGCCGAGCGTGTTCACCACGCCGTTCACTCACGCGCGCCGAGCGAACTTCCCGCCCGGCCGCGGATTCCTCGTGGAAGGCGGGAAGCTTGGCGGGGTTCACGTCGCGCTCCCCGCACAGTCACCCCCGATGCTAGAGTGAGCCTCACTTGTGAATATTGGCTATCAAGCTGTGGCGGGAGAGTTCAGGTTCTCCTGACGCCGTAGGAGCAAACCCTCCCCGGGAATCTCTCAGGCACCCGTACCGCCACAGCATGGCAACTCTGGAAAGCAGCGCGTTCGCGCTCACCGACGGTGCAACGGTGCCCGACTCGTTCGGCCACCCGAATCTCTCAGGTCCCATCACAGAGCGGGGAGGATCCCACGCCCATTCGTGCGCCCGCACGTTGTTTCGACGGAGATCCTCTTGAGCATCACCCCCGCAGTACGTGACTTCACCGACCGCCACATCGGCGTGACCTCGCCCGCCGATATCGCCGTCATGCTCGAGCAGTTGGGCCTCTCCGACCTCGACGCACTGGTTGACTCTGCGGTGCCGCAGAGCATCCGGATGACCGAGCCCCTTGACCTGCCGCCGGCGCGCTCGGAAGAGGAGATCCTGTCTGATCTGCGAGAGCTCGCCTCGCAGAACGTCGTGCACACGCAGATGATCGGGCAGGGGTTCTCCGGCACCCACACGCCGCCGGTGATCCGCCGCAACGTGCTCGAAGCCCCCGCCTGGTACACGGCGTACACGCCCTACCAGCCCGAGATCTCGCAGGGCCGGCTTGAGGCGCTGCTGAACTTCCAGACGATGGTGGCAGACCTCACCGGGCTACCCCTCGCGAACGCCTCGATGCTCGATGAGTCGTCGGCTGCGGCCGAGGCCGTGCTGCTGATGCGCCGGGCCAGCCGAGCCGGGGCAACAGCGAAGGTCGTGCTCGACCAGTACCTTTTCCCGCAGACCATCGCCGTGATCCTGGGCCGCGCCGCGGGGCTCGACTTCGAGGTCGAGATCGCAGACCTGTCGGAGGGGCTGCCGGACGGCGAGATCTTCGGCATCGTGCTGCAGCAGCCGGGAAACCACGGCGCGGTCGTCGATCACTCGGGCGTCATTGCCGCGGCCAAGGCGCGCGGCGCGATGATTACGGTCGTCGCCGACCTGCTCTCGCTCACCCTCATCGTCCCGCCGGGCGAGCAGGGCGCTGACGTCGCCGTGGGGAGCACGCAGCGCTTCGGCGTCCCACTGTTCTTCGGCGGTCCGCACGCGGCGTACCTCTCCGTGCGCGAGGGGCTCGAGCGGGCGCTGCCCGGCCGGCTCGTCGGGGTCTCAAAGGACTCGTCGGGGCGTCCCGCCTACCGCCTCGCGCTGCAGACCCGCGAGCAGCACATCCGGCGAGAGAAGGCCACGAGCAACATCTGCACCGCGCAGGCGCTGCTCGCCATCACCGCCTCCATGTACGCCGTCTACCACGGCCCTGCGGGGCTCAAGGCGATCGCGGAGCGCACGCACGCGCACGCCCGCACCCTCGCCGCGGCGCTCTCCACCGCCGGCGTCCCGCTCGCGTCCGAGTCGTTCTTCGACACCGTCGTCGCCAGCGTGCCGGGCCGGGCCGACGACGTCATCGCGACCGCGCTCGCCGCGGGCATCAACCTCCGGCGCATCGACGCCGATACGGTCGGCGTCTCGACCGACGAGACCACGACGAGCGCCCACATCCGCGCTGTCGCGGCGGCGTTCGGAGCGGACGTCTCGGTCGAGGCGGCCCCGGGTGACTACGGCTTTGCCGCCGCGCTCACCCGTTCGAGCGACTATCTCACTCACCCGATCTTCCACACGGTCCGCTCCGAGACCCAGATGCTGCGCTACCTGCGCCGCCTCGCTGACCGCGACCTCGCGCTCGATCGCACCATGATTCCGCTCGGCTCGTGCACGATGAAGCTCAACTCGACCGCCGAGATGGAGGCCATCTCGTGGCCCGAGTTCGCCGGGATTCACCCCTACGTTCCCGAGGATCAGAGCCGGGGCTGGCGCGCGCTCATCGCCGACCTCGAGCGCCGCCTGATCGAGATTACCGGCTACGCGGGCGTCTCCTTGCAGCCGAACTCTGGCGCGCAGGGCGAGTACGCGGGCCTGAACGCGATCCGGAACTACCACGAGGCGCAGGGCGAGCCCGAGCGCACGGTCTGCCTCATCCCCGCCTCGGCCCACGGCACGAACGCGGCCTCGGCCGTGCTCGCCGGCATGCGCGTCGTCGTGGTGAAGAACACCGAGGCGGGCGCGATCGACCTGGCCGACCTGACGGCGAAGGTGGAGGCGCACCGCCACGAGCTCTCCGCGATCATGATCACCTACCCGTCCACCTACGGCGTCTACGACTCCGATGTGCGCGCGGTGTGTGAGATGGTGCACGAGGCCGGCGGCCAGGTCTACATCGACGGCGCGAACATGAACGCGCTCGTCGGGATCGCCCAGCCCGGCAAGTTTGGCGGCGACGTGTCGCACCTGAACCTCCACAAGACCTTCGCGATCCCGCACGGCGGTGGCGGGCCCGGCGTCGGGCCCATCGGCGTCGCCGAGCACCTGCTGCCCTACGTCCCGAACGACCCGACCGGCACCTACACGGTGAGCGGGGGCGTGCCCGTCGTCGCAACACTGTTCGGCTCGGCCGGCGTGCTGCCCGTCTCGTACGCCTACATCGCGATGATGGGTGCTGAGGGGCTGACCCGGGCGACGAAGACCGCGCTGCTGAGCGCGAACTACATCGCCTCGCGCCTCACCCAGCACTTCCCCGTGCTCTTCACGGGCGACAGCGGGCTCGTTGCCCACGAGTGCATCCTCGACCTGCGCGACCTCACCGCGCGGTCGGGGGTCACCGCCGAGGACGTCGCGAAGCGCCTGATTGACTTCGGGTTCCACGCGCCGACGCTCGCCTTCCCGGTCGCGGGCACGCTCATGGTGGAGCCCACCGAGTCGGAAGACCTCGTCGAGATCGAGCGTTTCATCGAGGCCATGATCGCCATTCGCGGCGAGATCGATGACGTGATCGCGGGGCGCCTGGGCGTCGAGCAGTCGCCGCTGCGCGGAGCGCCGCACACGGCGGACGTCGTGATCGACAACGGCTGGAGCCGGGACTACTCGCGCGAGCAGGCGGCGTACCCGGTCGCGCGGCTGCGCGTCGACAAGTACTTCCCGCCGGTGGGCCGCATCGACGGCGCGTTCGGCGACCGCAACCTCGTGTGCGCGTGCCCGCCGCCCGAAGTGTTCGAGAGCTAAGACGACCGAGCCGCCCCCACATCTTCCGAGAGGTTTTCACCGATGAGTACCCCGAAACACACCGCGCTGCACGCCGAACACGAGCAGTTGGGCGCGAGTTTTACCGACTTTGGCGGCTGGGACATGCCGCTCAAGTACGGCTCCGAACTGACCGAGCACCGGGCCGTGCGCGCGAGCGCCGGGCTGTTTGACCTCTCGCACATGGGCGAGATTCGGGTGAGTGGCCCGGATGCCGCCACCTTCATGAATACCGCACTCGTCGGCAACCTCGCGGCGGTGCAGGTGGGCCGGGCCAAGTACTCGCTGATCTGTGCCGAGGACGGCGGGATCATCGACGACCTCATCAGCTACCGGCTCGCCGAGCAGGAGTACCTCGTCGTCCCGAACGCAGGCAACGCCGCGGTCGTTGCCGCGGCCTTTGCCGAGCGCGCGGCCGGGTTCGACGTCGCCGTGGTGGATGAGTCGAACCAGACGAGCCTCGTGGCGGTGCAGGGCCCGAACTCGGTGGCGATCCTGCACCGCCTCGTGCCCGAGTCGCAGCGCGAGCTCGTGAGCGAGATGCGGTACTACGCGGCGTCCCCGGCGACCGTCGCCGGCATCGAGGTGCTGCTCGCCCGCACCGGCTACACCGGCGAGGACGGCTTCGAGCTCTATGTGCGCAACGACCTCGCGCCGGCGCTCTGGCGGGCGCTGCTCGAGGCTGGCGCGCCGCACGGGCTTATCCCGGCCGGCCTCGCCTCACGGGACTCCCTGCGCCTCGAGGCAGGCATGCCCCTCTACGGCAACGAGCTGAGCCGCGAGGTGACGCCGTTCGCCGCGGGCCTCGGACCTGTCGTCTCGTTCAAGAAGGACGAGCAGTTTGTCGGGCGCGCTCACCTTGAGCCGCTTCGAGAGGCCGCCCCCGAGCGGGTGCTGGTCGGGTTGCGGGGCACGGGTCGCCGGGCCGGCCGCGGCGGCTATGCCGTACGGGTGGCGGGCGAGAATGTCGGGCACGTCACCAGCGGACAGCCCAGCCCGACGCTCGGCTACCCGATCGCCCTCGCCTACGTCGCGCCCGAGCACTCCGCAGTGGGCACGCGCGTCGACGTCGACCTCCGCGGCACCGACGAGCCCTTCGAGGTCGTCGCCCTGCCGTTCTACACGCGCGGCGCATAGCGCCCCCCGACCCATCACACGTCACCGAAACACCGAAGGAAAGAACACCATGAGCAAAGTACAGTCCGGCCGCCGCTACTCCGTCGAGCACGAATGGGTGCTGGGTGAAAGCCCCGCCACCATCGGCATCAGCGAGGTGGCCGCCGATGCCCTCGGCGACATCGTCTACGTCGACCTGCCCGATGTCGGCAGCGTCGTGACCGTCGGCCAGGAGTGCGGCGAGGTCGAATCGACCAAGTCGGTCTCGGCGCTCTACTCGCCGGTCGCCGGAGAAATCGTTGAGGTCAACGACGCCGTCGTCGCCGACCCCGCGCTGATCAATTCCGACCCGTACGGCGCCGCCTGGCTGTTCAAAGTCGCCGTGACTGAGGAGGGGCCGCTGCAGAGCGCCGAGGAGTACGCGAGCGCGAACGACGCAGAGCTGTAAGCCCGGGGAGCGCTGCCGGGGCAACCGACGGCAGCGCACCCCGCCCCGCAGGATCCTGCAGCACCCATCGCACCGGGAGGCATCGTGGCCGTCAGCGTGTTCGACCTATTCACCGTCGGCATTGGTCCGTCGAGCTCGCACACCGTCGGGCCGATGCGTGCGGCGCATCACTTTGCCGCGCGACTCGAGCACGCGGGCGTGCGCGGAAGCGTGCGCTCGCTGCGGGTGGACCTGTACGGCTCGCTCGCGGCGACCGGGCACGGGCACGGGACCTTTACGGCAGTTCTCCTCGGGCTTGAGGGGTATCGGCCGGAGGTGATCCTGCCCGAGGAGGTCACGGCTGCCCTTGAGCGCATTGCATCGAACGGGCGCCTGAACCTCGGCGCGGAGCTTTCGGCGGACGGGGCGGTGCCGGAGGTGATCGTCCCCTTCGTCGTGGCGGACATCGTGCTGCACTCGCTGACCGTCCTGCCGCGACACACGAACGGCATGCGCTTTGGCGCGCTGAATGAGGCCGGCGAGCTGCTCGACGAGCAGACCTATTACTCGGTCGGCGGTGGATTCGTCGTGCGCGAGGGGGCCGAGGACGACATTCGTGACCGCCTCGAGACGGCGCTCGCGCAGCAGCCCTATCCGTTCGTCACGGCCGCCGAGCTGCTCGCGCACACCCGCGCGACGGGCCTGTCGATCGCGGGCGTCATGCTCGCGAATGAGCAGGTCGCGCGCGATGAGGCGGAGATTCGTTCCGGCCTCGCCCACATCTACGCCGTGATGGAGGCCTGCAAGAACTCCGCCCTCGCGCGCACCGGCGTGCTGCCCGGCGGGCTGAACGTGCGCCGGCGCGCGCCCGACTGGCACCGCCGCCTCACTGCGCAGGATCCTGACCGAGACCCGAGATTCTGGCAGGAATGGATCAACCTCGTCGCGCTCGCCGTGAACGAGGAGAACGCGTCGGGCGGACGCGTGGTGACGGCCCCGACGAACGGGGCCGCCGGCATCATCCCGGCCGTGCTGTTCTATGCGACGCACTACGCCCCGGGATCTGAGGGCTGGGACGAGGAAGCGAGGCGACGCGTGGTCGCCGACTTCCTGCTCGCCGCTGCCGCCGTGGGCGTGCTGTACAAGGAGCAGGCGTCGATCTCGGGCGCCGAGGTCGGCTGTCAGGGCGAGGTCGGCTCGGCATCGTCGATGGCGGCGGCGGGGCTCACGCAGATCATGGGGGGCACCCCCGAACAGGTCGAAAACGCCGCCGAGATCGCGATGGAACACAATCTCGGCCTCACCTGCGACCCCGTCGGCGGGCTCGTGCAGATTCCCTGCATTGAGCGCAACGCGATCGCCGCGTCGAAGGCGGTCAATGCGGCGAAGATGGCGCTCATGGGGGACGGGGCGCACCACGTCAGCCTGGACCAGGTGATTGCGACGATGCGCGACACCGGCCGCGACATGCTCGCGAAGTACAAGGAGACGTCGCTCGGCGGGCTGGCCGTGAACGTGGTGGAGTGCTGAGTATCGCCTGAGTTCCTTGCCCCGCATCCAGTCTCCTGTTAAACTTGAGTCAAGTTCACTCAGGTTTTGACCGAGGAAAGGAGTCCCGAGATGCAGCCAGGAATGCAGCCCCCGCAGGAGGAGGCCAAGAGCGCCCTCGAGCAGTACGGCGTGAACCTCACTGAGGTCGCCCGCTCGGGCACGCTCGACCCCGTTATTGGCCGCGACGCCGAGATTCGTCGCGTCAGCCAGGTGCTGACCCGGCGCACGAAGAACAACCCGGTTCTCATTGGCGAACCCGGCGTCGGCAAGACCGCCGTCGTGGAGGGCCTCGCCCAGCGCATCGTTGCGGGCGACGTCGCCGAGTCCTTGAAAGACAAAGAGCTCATCTCGCTCGACATCTCGGCCCTGATCGCCGGCGCGAAATACCGCGGCGAGTTCGAGGAGCGCATGAAGGCGGTCCTCGCTGAGATCAAGGAGTCCGACGGCAAGTTCATCACCTTCATCGACGAGCTGCACACGTTGATGGGCGCCGGCGGTGGAGAGTCGTCGGTTGCCGCCTCGCAGATGCTCAAGCCCATGCTCGCGCGCGGCGAGCTGCGCCTCATCGGCGCGACCACCCTCGACGAGTACCGCGAGTACATCGAAAAGGACGCGGCCCTCGAGCGCCGCTTCCAGCCCGTCCTTGTGGGCGAGCCCTCGGTGGCCGACACGGTCGCGATCCTGCGTGGCCTGAAGGAGCGGTACGAGGCGCACCACAAGGTGACGATCGCCGACTCGGCGCTCATCGCCGCGGCCGCGCTGTCGAACCGATACATCACCTCGCGCCAGCTGCCGGACAAGGCGATCGACCTGATCGACGAGGCGGCAAGCCGGCTGCGCATGGAGATCGACTCGGCCCCGGTCGAGATCGACGAGTTGCGCCGCGCGGTCGACCGGCTGAAGCTGGAAGAGCTTGCGCTGAAAAAGGAGAAGGACGACGCCTCGAAAGAGCGCCTCGCGAAGCTCCGCGAGGATCTTGCCGAAAAGCAGGGCGTTCTTGCCGGGCTTGAGGCGCGCTGGGAGCGCGAGCGCGGCGGCCTGAACCGCGTCGGCGAGCTGCGCGAGCAGCTGGATCGACTGCGCAGCGATGCTGACCGCGCACAGCGCGAGGGCCGGCTCGAGCAGGCCTCGAAGCTGCTCTACGGGGAGATTCCCGTGATTGAGAAGCAGCTGGCCGAGGCCGAGCATGCCGCGAACGAGACCGCCGAGAGCGACGAGCCGCGCATGGTGAACGAGCAGGTCACCGACGAGGACATCGCCGGAGTGGTGGCGGCCTGGACCGGGATTCCGGTTGGGCGGCTGCTGCAGGGTGAGACTGAGAAGCTGCTCGCGCTCGAACACGAGCTCGGCAAGCGACTCATTGGCCAGGAAGAGGCGGTGCGCGCGGTTTCGGACGCGGTGCGTCGCACACGCGCCGGCATCTCTGACCCGAACCGGCCAACCGGATCCTTCCTGTTCCTCGGCCCGACCGGTGTCGGCAAGACGGAACTCTCGAAGGCGCTCGCCGACTTCCTCTTTGACGACGAGCGTGCCATGGTGCGCATCGACATGTCTGAGTACGGCGAGAAGCACTCGGTCTCGCGACTGGTCGGCGCCCCTCCCGGGTACGTCGGCTACGAGCAGGGCGGCCAGCTCACGGAGGCAGTGCGGCGCAGGCCGTACTCGGTCGTGCTGCTCGACGAGGTCGAGAAGGCGCACCCCGAGGTGTTCGACGTGCTGCTGCAGGTCCTCGACGAGGGCCGGCTGACGGACGGTCAGGGGCGGACGGTTGATTTCCGCAACACCATCCTCATCCTGACGTCCAACCTTGGCAGCCAGTACCTCATCGACCCCGAGCTGCCCTGGGCGGCGAAGGAGGAGGCGGTTCGCGAGACCGTGCGCCGCGCGTTCAAGCCGGAGTTCATCAACCGGCTCGACGAGATGGTCATCTTCCACCCGCTGAGCGAGGACAACCTCGGGCAGATCGTGGAACTCACGATCGATCGTCTGCAGGATCGGCTCGCCGAGCGTCGGCTGACCCTCGCGGTCACCCCGGCGGCCCGGGCCTGGCTCGCTCACGCTGGCTACGACCCGGCGTACGGTGCACGTCCGTTGCGTCGCCTGATGCAGAAGGAGATCGACGACCGGCTCGCCCGCGAGATCCTGTCGGGCCAGGTGCGCGACGGCGGATCGGTGCGCGTCGATGTGGCCGACGACGGCGAGGGGCTGAGCGTCAGCGCAGCGTAACCTCGGCGCCCTCAGCAATGAGGGGGGCGATGCTCGCGTAGAAATGGATGATCGAGTCGTCGGGCCCGCGCTCGACGCGGCCCGCGACTCGACTCATCGCGCACATGCCCACGTGAGCGCGAGGCTCGCCCATGAGCAAGATGATCGGGTCGGGCGCCTCGAAGCGCAGGTAGCGCCCGCCGAACTCACGGCGAGCCGTCTCGAAGAGGTACACGGCGACGCTCTGGTGCAGGCGCTCGGGCAACGGCCGGCCGGCGAGGTGCAGTGCGCCGAGCAGCGCCTCGATGTGCACGAGCGAGGCGCGCGTGAAGTCGAGCCCACCCTCGGGAACGGGCGAGGCGGCGTAGGGAAACGTCGCGACAAATCGCTGGGCGTCCGCCGCGAACGTGGCGACCACCGCGTCAGGGGTCAGCCCGGACGGGCGAAGCGCCGCCTCGGGCGGTAGCTCCACGACGCTCGGCGCGGATCCTGCTGCGAGATCGGCGGGCAGTGCTGAATCAGCGGGCACGCCGGAATCAACCGACACGTCGGAGCCTGCCTCGGCGCCCAGCTCAGAACCAGCGGCCTCGGCGGCGGCGTGCCGCCCGCGCGGCTGTCGTCGAAAGATCCCCATGCCGTAAGCCTATCCGGGGCGATCACGCGCCCGAAGAACTGGCGGGCGGTAGACTGGGTCGCGTGCGCCCGGTTCGCAAGGACTGAGTGTGCGCACACCCAAGATCCCCGCTTGCTCCTTGGAGAAAGAAGAACATGGCTGAGCAGTCCCGCCTCGATAAGGTCATTTCCCTCGCCCGCCACCGCGGCTTTGTCTTCCAGGCGGGTGAAATTTACGGCGGATCCCGCTCGGCATGGGACTACGGTCCCCTCGGCACCGCGCTCAAGGAGAACATCAAGCGCCAGTGGTGGCGCACGATGGTGCAGCGGCGCGAGGACGTCGTCGGCATCGACTCCAGTGTGATCCTGCCCAAGCAGGTCTGGGAGGCCTCGGGCCACGTCGAGGTCTTCTCCGACCCGCTCGTCGAGTGCACCCAGTGCCACAAGCGCTACCGCGAGGACCACCTCGTCGAGGAGTTCGAAGAGAAGAAGGGTCGCGCCCCCGAAGGCGGCCTCGCCGAGATCGTCTGCGTGAACTGCGGCACCCGCGGTCAGTGGACCGAGCCGCGCGCGTTCTCTGGTCTGCTCAAGACCTACCTCGGCCCCGTCGACGACGAAGCCGGCATGCACTACCTCCGCCCCGAAACGGCCCAGGGCATCTTCGTGAACTTCGCCAACGTGCTGCAGGCCGCGCGCATGAAGCCCCCGTTTGGCATCGGCCAGATCGGCAAGAGCTTCCGCAACGAAATCACCCCCGGTAACTTCATCTTCCGCACCCGCGAGTTCGAGCAGATGGAGATGGAGTTCTTCGTCCAGCCCGGCACGGATGAAGAGTGGCAGGAATACTGGATGGCCGAGCGCATGCGCTGGTACACCGACCTCGGCATCAGCCCGGACAACCTGCGCTTCTTCGAGCACCCGGCCGAGAAGCTGTCGCACTATTCGAAGCGCACCGTCGACATTGAGTACAAGTTCGGGTTCACCGGCTCGGAGTGGGGCGAGCTCGAGGGCGTCGCGAACCGCACCGACTACGACCTCGCGACGCACTCGAAGGCCTCGGGCAAGGACCTGGCGTACTTCGATCAGACGCAGAACGAGCGCTGGACGCCCTACGTCATCGAGCCGGCCGCCGGCCTCACCCGCTCGCTCATGGCATTCCTCGTCGACGCGTACCGCGAAGAGGAGGTGCCGAACGCCAAGGGCGGCACCGACACCCGTACACTGCTTGCCCTTGACCCGCGCCTTGCGCCCGTCAAGGCCGCCGTGCTGCCTCTCAGCCGGAACGCCGCGCTGTCGCCGCTCGCCCGCGAGCTGGCCGCAGAGTTGCGCGAGGAGTGGAACGTCGACTTCGACGATTCGGGCGCCATCGGCCGCCGCTACCGTCGTCAGGACGAGATCGGTACCCCGTACTGCATCACGGTCGACTTTGACTCGCTCGAAGACAACGCCGTGACGGTGCGCGACCGCGACACCATGCAGCAGGAGCGCGTGCCCCGCACCGAACTGTTCGCATACCTGTCGGAGCGCCTGCGCGGGGCCTAACCCGCCCGCCTACCCTCCCTCATGAGCTCATCCGAGACGGCCGCCCCGGCGGATCGCGTCGCCTTCCACCGCTTGCTGCGGGAGGCGCCGCGGTTCCGCTGGTGGCGGCCGCTTGCGTTGATCGCGCTCACCGCGATCTACGCCCTGTCGCTGTCGGCGCTGGTGCAGACACTCCTCACCCCACTGCTTGCGGCGACCGGAAGCGGAACACCGGCGGCGGTCGCGGCGCGCCTCGCTGGCCCGGATACGCAGGATCCAGTCGCGATCCTGGTCACCCTGGCGAGCCTCGCCTCCTGGCTGCTGGCGGTTCCCGCGGCGATGTGGTCGGTCGGCATCTCGCCACTCGGCCGGATCACGTCCGTCGCACTGCGCCCCCGCTGGGGACTCTTGTTGCGCTGTCTCGTCCCTGCGGCGATCGTGCTTGCAGCGATCGAGGCGGTGTCGTTGGGCGTATCCGTGTGGGGCACGCCGGGCGCCGAGCTCGGGCGCCCTGCCGGCTTTGACGCTGGGTTGGCTCTGTGGTCAGTACTGATCGTGGTGCTGCTCGTGCCGCTGCAGGCTGCCGGCGAGGAGGTCGTGTTCCGCGGCGTGCTCCTGCAGTCTCTGGGGGCGTGGATCAAGAACCCGATCATCCCGATTGTTGTGCCGACCCTGATCTTCGCGAGCCTGCACGTCTATGACATGTGGGGCCTGGCGCAAGTAGCCGTGCTCGGCGTCCTCTCCGGCTGGCTGGCCTGGCGCACCGGCGGGCTTGAGGCGGCCATCTCATTGCACGTGATCAATAACCTGGCCGTCTACCTGCTCCTGGCGAGCGGAATCACCGGGGTCACCGCGCAGACCGCGGGTGCCGCGGGGCCGCTCTCCCTCGTCGTCACGACGATCGGGCTGCTCGGCTACACCTGGGCCGCCGTTGCCATCTTCGACCGAGGCGGGTGGGCGCGCTGGAGCGGCGCCACCGTGGCCTCACCACCCGAAAGGAAGTCCGCGCGATGACCGATGCGTTCCCGCCACAGCCCATGAACCAGGAGCAGCCGTCGGCGCCGTACCTGCCGCCGGTCGTGCCGCCGGCGGGCTACGGTGCCGCGGCATCCCAGCCGCTGCAGGAGACCGAGCCGCTCGAGTATCACCGGCTCTACCGAGGCATCAGGAACTACCGCTGGTGGAAGCCGCTGCTGATGCTCGTGCTATCTGGCGCGTTCTACCTTGCGTTCAACGTCGTGATCGGGATCGTGTTCGGGATCGTCGCGGTGATCGTTGCGCCGCAGTGGCTCGACCTCGAGTTCATCAACAGCCTGGTCGTGCCCGATACGCAGAACCCCGTGTCCATTGCGGTGGGGCTCGGCGCGGTGGCGCTGATGATCCCGGCGGTCTGGCTCGCGATGCTCTGCCTCGGGATTCGGCCTCTGGGGCGCGGCTGGTCAGTCGGTCTGCGCCTGCGCTGGGGCCTGATCTGGCGCACGGGGCTCCTCTCGATCGGCATCATGGGCGTCATCACCCTGCTCGACACGGTGATCTCGCCCCTGTTCAGTGGATTCTCCGCTGAGGCGACTCCTGTCGCCGCCTCGCCCGACTTTGATCCGACACTGGCGCTCTGGTCGGTCCTCTTTATCGTGCTGCTCGTGCCATTCCAGGCTGCCGCCGAAGAGTATGTCTTCCGGGGCATGCTGATGCAGGTGCTCGGCGCCTGGGTGCGCAGCCCATGGCTCGCGATGCTGCTGCCGACCCTGCTCTTCGCCCTGGCGCATATCTACGACATCTGGGGGCTGCTCGCCGTCGCCGCGATGGGGTTCACTGCGGCCTGGCTCGCGTGGCGCACCGGCGGGCTCGAAGCGGCGGTGGCGATTCACGTGGTCAACAACCTTGTGGCATTCGGCGTCTTGGCGACCGGGGTGACCGGCGAAACGGGTCAGACGGTCACGGGCGCAGGCCCGGGCACCGTGATCGCCCAGGTCATCGGCCTCGCACTGTTCGCCTGGTTGACGGAAGTGATCTGGAAGCGCGGCGGCTGGTCTCGGACGAGGGTCGATTTCGTTGCGCCGCGGTCCCAATCAGTGGCCCCCGCCGCATACGGTTCGCACACGAACGGCCAGGATAGCCTGGTCTAACGGTCTTTCCGACCGCGGCGCAGCCGTGATGAAGTGGAGCAGAAACACGCATGATCGACGTATGGGTAACCGGATCAAGCCTCTCGGCGCTGGACGCGGCACTCGCTTTCGCCGAGGTCGGCCTGAGGGTGCGGGTGAGCGTCGACCAGGCGGATATCAGTCTTCCCGTCGGCCCGCAGCGAGACTCCGACGGAGCGCTCGCGGCGCTCGTTGCGCGGGTCGGCGCGGAGTTGCCGGGTGAGAGCGCCGTGTTGCACCCGGCGCCCGAGCTCTCGGTGTTCCCGCCGTCTGGCGTGCTGCTGCGCGGTGTTGACGGCGCTCTGCACCCACTCGAAGCGACCGCGGTGCTGGGCATTCCCACCACGCCCCTTGCCGAGAGCACTATTGCGCTCCTGGGTGGCGGCGGCGCGTTCCGCGCGTATCTCGATCGGTTGCGTCCGCTGCTCAAGATCGGGAAGGAACAGCGCCTCGGGCCGCTCGTGCGCAGTCGCCTCGGGACGAAGGTGGAGCGGGTGCTGGTCGACCCGATCGTGCGCGAGCGCGTCGGCGTGCCCGCGTCGGAGGTGGATACGGCTCGACTGGCCCCGGGACTGAACGAGACGCTCTCGCGGGTGGGGTCGCTTTCGGGCGCAGCGCTCTCATACGGGGACCGGAATGTTGCACGTGAAACGACGGTTGAGCCGGTCGGCGGCTGGGGCAAGCTGCGGGAGGCGATGCTGGCTCGCCTCGCGCTGTACTCGGTGGAGCTGGTAGCGGATCGACCAGTGGTGGCGATTGGGCGCCCTACCGAAGGCAGCGGCTGGCTGGTGCGCTGCCATGGCGCAGAGCCGACCGCTGACGAGCACGTGCGAGCCGTAGTCATCGATGTTGCAGACTCGACGTATCGCGCGGACGCCCTCGGTTTCGCTGAGGACCCGGTGCTTACGGCCGCGGACGCTCGTGCATATGTCGAGATTGGTATTCAGCGACCAGCGTGGCTGCCCCCGGTGCTCGCGTCGGATGACGCCGGTGCCGACGCGCTGCCCGTACTTTTGGCCTTGGACGGATTGGCGGAAAGCGTTGTCGGCTGGACGGCGCGCCTTGCACCCCACGAGGGCGCCTGGCGCGTTCGGTTCTCTGGTCCGCGTCATTCCGCGGGCACGCGTCACGCGAAGCCCGATGTTGCTGCGCTGTGCGCCGCAGCCGAGGTCGCCGAACTTCCGGCAGAGGGAGACGGTCGGCTCGAGTGGTCGAGCGTTGCGTCGCCGTTGAGCATTCCCGACGAGCACGCACGGCTCGGGGCAATTGCCAAGTTTGACGTCGCGCACGCCGCACTTCGACCGACGGGCGCAGCGTGGGCCGGAGGGGATTGGGCGCTCGCGGTTGGCGAGGCCCGCCCGCGCATGATTGAGCTCAGACGAACGCTCCTGGGCCTCGCCTAGCGCCCTGCAAACGCTTGCAGGGAGGCGCCAAAGCTGCGCGTATGTCAAGATCGGAATATGCTGGAGCCCCGCGCGGGGTTAGGCTCGTCAATATGACGTGGCGGTGAGCCATGGGTCTGGAGGAGATATGAAGGGCAAGATCGCATTCGTGCTTGGCGCGACGGTCGGATACGTGCTCGGAACTCGCGCGGGACGCGAGCGCTACGAGCAGATCAAGCGCGGGGCACAGGCTGTGTGGGCGACTCCTCCTGTGCAGAGCGGGGTCAGCGCAGTGAAAGGCGTCGTCGGCGATCGGGTCGAGGCCGTGCAGCGTGCGGCCGCTCAGGCAAGCAAGGATTTCTTTACTTCGGTGACCCGTCGTGTCGATGAGACCGCGTGGCAGAGCACCGACGAGGCGCGCCGGGCAAAGGCCGACGCGACAGAGTTGTGAGCCGGCGTTCGGATCAGGCGGGCACCTTTGAGCTGCTCGCCCGTTTGCCTCAGCAGATTGTCACGCTCGCAAAGGTGGAGTACGACAACGCGAAGCGTGAGGTCGTCAGCAAGGCGAAGAACGCCGGAATCGGCGCGCTCGCGATCATCGTTGCACTGTTCTTCCTGTTCTTTGCGCTCGGTTGCTTCATCGCAGCTGGCATCGCGGGGCTTTCGGTCGTCTGGCCGGTCTGGCTCTCCGCGCTCGTCGTCGGCGCAGGTCTGCTCGCGCTGGCGGCGGCGGCAATCGGGGCAGGGGTCCTGCTGATCAAGCGGGGGAATCCTGTGCCGGAGGAGACGCTCAGCCGTCTCGAGGGCGATGTGTACGCATTTGGTGAGGTCCGCGTGAACGCCGATCAGGTCAGTCCTCGCGGAAACAGCACAGCCGGAAATGAGGGCGGGCACGCATGAACGATTACACGAGTGCACGACCGAGTGAGCGATCGCTGGGCGTCGCCGAGGCCGCCATGGCGCGGGAAGAGCTCTACACGACTCTTGCGCAGCTGCGCGATCGGCTCAACTACGCGCAGCGCGTGGACGATGCGGTTGACGACGCGAAGGCGCGCATTGCCGAGACGCGACGCTCTCGCCCGCTCGTCTTTGCCGCGGGTTGCGCCGGAGTTGCCGTCGTGGCAGGCCTCGTGGTGTGGGGCGTGGCACGGGGGATTTCTCGTCGCATCAACTAATTCCGCCGCGCGCTCGGGTAACGTTTGGGTCCCATCAGGCCTGAGAGGCGCCCTCGTTTTGCGTCCTGAGGCCCGCGCGGTAAGAATGGGACCATCGGTTGTTCCGCACGCCGGATCAATCACAACACGTCAGAGGATGGTCTCGAGAGGTTCCTCGAGCCGAGTGAGTGGGGGATATGACTGCTGAGGGCAATTCGCTCGCCGGCTTGCGCGTCCTCGTTCCACGCGGTGGATCCTGGGGTGAGCTCGTATCGAAGACTTTGCGCGAGCGCGGGGCAAGCTCCGTCATCGCGCCGCTCGTCGACTTCGCCCACACGAGCGAAGAAGAGAAGCTCATCGACGCGTTGCGGCGTCTCGAAGCCGGTGAGTTCGACTGGATCACCGCCACGAGCGCAACCGTCGTGGACGTGCTGGCGCACCACAACGCCGTCATTCCCGAGCGCACCCGCGTCGCCGTGGTCGGCGAGGCCACTGCTGCCGCGTTCCAGGCCGCGGGCTACTCGGTCGCCCGCACGCCGAGCGCGTCCAATAACTCGGCCGATGGCTTGCTGGAGGAATGGCCCGAGATCTCGACGGGCGATCGACTCAAGGTGCTCACCCTTCGCTCGAACGTCGCAAAGCCGGTACTGACCGGCGGGCTGATCGACCGCGGCCACGATGTCACCCAGGTCGTTGCCTTCCGTACCGTGGGCGTCCCCGCGTCGTTGCGGATCCGTGAGGACGTCGAGTCGGGCCGCATCAACGCGCTACTGATTTCTTCGGCGACCATCGCGCACGAGGTTGCCACGCAGTTCCGCGTCCGCCCGACCAGCACACTGCTGGTGTGCGTGGGCCCGCAGACCCAGCGCGAGGCCGAGGCCGAGGGCCTGCGCATTGACGGTGTTGCGAACGAGCGCACCGCCCAGTCGCTGATCGACGCAGTTGAGTCTGTGATCGATCCGAGCGACATGCTCGACTAACTCGCGTCCTTCCCTGCCCCGTTCTCCGGCGACCTGCCCGGCCCCCCGCTGCGGATTCCCGAGGAATCCTGGACGGATGCGTGCGCGCGTACGTGCGAAGGGGCAGACTAGAGGCATGGCGAGAATTGAGGTGCATGCGGACCGAGTGGTGATTCGACTGACGGCCTCAGAGAAGACCCTGTCGTTGCGTCGTCACGACGTCGTGATCGACCGTTCGGCTATCACCTCCGCGCTCATTACGGACGACCCGTGGATCTGGATCCGGGGCGTGCGGTCCCCGGGGACGCACCTGCCGGGCCGCATGGCCATTGGCACGTGGCGCAACCTCGCAGGCAAGGACTTCGTGATCGCGCGCGCTGGTCGCGACGCGATCGTGATCGACATTGACGTGCCCACCGGCGTCGAGGAGGACGGCGCCTGGGTGAACGAGTTCAGCGGGTTCTCGCGCGTCATCGTCTCGACCACGCACGCCGCAGAACTCATTCGCGCGCTGCGTCTCGGCGGCGACGAGCCCGAGGTCGTTTCGATCGAGGCTTAGCCCGCTGCCCCGCTCGGGGTATCGACTGCGGCTCCCGATTGTGCCGCGTACAGCCTGATGGCCCGTGTGGCTTGAGCGACCGTGATGCTGCCGCCCGCGACGATGTGCAGCCCGTACGCGTCCTCGAGCGCGACGAAGTTCATCGCGATGTCTTCAAGAGCCCCGGTGAGTGCGAAGTCGCCCGCCTCGACGCCTCGCGCAAGAATGTCGCGGTACAGCGCAAGCTGCTCGCGGTAGAGCCGCTGCACCAGTTCGTCGTGCAGCGGGGACTTTCCGGCGAGCACGTCGAACTCGTAGAGCAGTCGCATGAGCGCGTCGTCGGGGCCGCTCGGCAGCCCGGCGTCAATGGCGGTCGAGAGCTGCTCACGCGGGGTCGGCGCCGCGGCGACGAGGGCCGCGCGCTCCGCTCCCACGCGTGCCATGCCCGCTGAGTGCGCCTCGACCAGGATCGCGTCCAAGTCGTCGTAGTAATAGAGCAGGGCACCGCGCGTCACACCGGCCTGATTCGCGACGTCGGTGAGCGAGACATGGCGCAAGCCGCGCGCCGCCGCGGCATCGAGCGCTGCCTGAATCACTTCGATCCGGCGCTGTTCTTGGGTGTTGGGGCGGGCCATGTTTGACAGTATGCCAGTCCCGTGCGAAACTCTGCAGTAGTTATTTGACGCAACCGTCAAATAAACAATATGGGGCGAGGCCCTGAGTACTTCAACGCAAAGGAGCACAGCGATGCTGGCAGATACCCTGCTCACCGGCGGACGGATCCGGACATTCGACGACGGCCAGCCGTGGGCAGAAGCCATCGCGCTCACCGACGGAGTCATCACCTACGTCGGCCCCGCCTCCGAGGCGCCGCCCGCCCGCCGCACCGTGCAGCTTGAGGGGCGCCTGGTCACCCCCGGCGTGAACGACACGCATAACCACCTGCTGCTTGGCTTCGATGATCTCGCCGTCAGCCTCGAGGGTGTCACGAGCCTCGACGAGGTGCGCCGCCGCATCGCCGCGCACGCCGAGGAGCACCCCGAGCTCGACTGGATCTGCGCCGAGAACGCGCTGTACTCGGTCGTCGAGGGCCGCCGCCCGAACGCCGACGACCTCGTTGGCGTCACCGATCGCCCGGTGTTCATCACCACCTACGATCAGCACTCGGTCTGGTTGAACCGCCCCGCCCTCGCGGCGCTCGGCATCCGTAGCGGCAACGAGATCGCCTGGGGCCGTCCCGAGATCGATGCCCGCACAGGCGAGCCGACGGGCTGGGTCACCGACTTCTACACGAGCGCGATGACGACGGACGGCCTCGCCGGCCTGCAGCGGGACATTCCGATGTACTCGCCGGACCGCCGCTACCGGAAGATCCTCTCGAGCCTCGAGATGGCCGCCGAAGTGGGCATCACGAGCGTCGTCGAGCCGCAGGTCCCGCTCGCCGAGCTCGACCTCTTCGCCCGTGCCGAGCGCGAGGGCAAGCTCACCTCGCGCGTCACTGCCGCAATCTTCCACCCGGTCGGCGCCGACGGCGACTTCCGCAGCCGCATCACCGACGCCATCCGCGAGACCCCGCAGCACGAGCGCTTCACGCTCGGACCGGTCAAGCTCTACGCCGACGACGTGATCGAGCCGCACACCGCAGCGATGCTCCAGGACTACGCGAATCGTCCCGGGCACCAGGGCTACCCGAGCATGGATCCGCCGGAGTTCACGAAGCTCTTCATCGAGCTCGACCGCCTGGGGTACCAGGTGCACACCCACGCGACCGGCGACTGGGGCATCCAGCTCACCCTCGACTCGATCGAGGCGGCGCAGCGCGCGAATCAGACGGTCGACCGCCGCCACGGCATCGTGCACGTCGAATGCCTCGCGCCCGAAGACCTGCCGCGATTCAATGACCTCGGCGTCGTCGCCGCGATGCAGCCGCGTCACGCATCGCCCGACCTCGTCGCCGGCACCTGGATGGAGAACGTCGGCGAGGAGCGCTGGGATCGCGCCTGGCGTTTCCGCTCGATGATCGAGTCGGGCGCCCGCGTCACCTTCTCGAGCGACTGGCAGGTTGGCGAAATGGACCCGCTCGTCGGGCTCTACAGCGCGATGACCCGCGCGGGGCTTGACGGCTCGGGTGCCTGGACGCAGGACGAGCGCCTCGGACTCGACCCGACGCTGCGGGCGTACACGCTCGGCGGCGCTGAGGCATTCCACACCGAGGACAAGCTCGGCAAGCTGACGGCCGGCTACCTCGGCGACATTGTCGTCTGGTCGACCGACCTGTATGCGGTCGAGCCTGCGGCGCTGCTCGAGCAGCGCGCCGACCTCACCATCGTGGGCGGCCGCGCCATCCACGATGTGCACGGCGAGCTGCCCGACGCGTAGTCGCCGCGCGCTACGCACCACCTCGCACCACCCGCACAACGACGTGAAGGACCACCCATGACCCTGCTGCCCACCCGCTCGACCGCGGAACCGGTCGAATCCGTTGCCCCGACGACGGAGGGTGGGCTGCGGCGTTCGCTGAAGCTGCACCACCTCGTCTTCATCGGGCTCGCCTACATGGCGCCGCTCGCGGTGTTCGACATGTTCGGGATCGTCGCGGACGTGACGAGCGGCCATGTGCCGCTCGCGTATCTCGTGGTGCTGGTCGCGGTGCTCTTCACCGCCTTCAGCTACGCGAAGATGGTGCGCTTCTTCCCGATCGCCGGGTCGGCGTACACCTACGTGCGCGAGGCGATCAACCCCCACCTCGGCTTCCTCGTGGGCTGGGCGGCGACGCTCGATTACCTGCTATTGCCGATGATCAACGCCCTGCTCTCGGGCATTTACATGAGCGCGGTCTTCCCCGACGTGCCGATGTGGATCTGGATCGTCCTCACGATCGCGGTGTGCACCGTGCTGAACCTGTTCGGCGTGAAGATCGCGGCGAAGGCGAACGTGCTGCTCGTCATCATCCAGCTCGTCGTGGCCGTGGCGTTCGTGGTCTTCACGATCAAGAACATCGTCGATGGTGCCAACGGCGCCGAGTTCTCGTTCGCCCCGTTCTACTCGGCGGACATCTCGGCGGTGGCGATCACGGCGGGCGCCGCGATCCTGGCGCTCTCGTTTCTCGGTTTCGACGCCGTCTCGACCCTGGCGGAGGAGGCCGAGCGGCCCACCCGCGACATCCCTCGCGCGATTTTCATCATCGTCGGCGTCGCCGGGCTCTTCTTCATCAGCATCACCTACGTCATGCAGGTGCTCTTCCCCGACGTGAGCCAGCTCGGCGACATCGTCGGTGCGTCACCTGAGATGGCGAAGTACATCGGCGGCGCCGCGTTCCAGGCGTTCTTCGTCGGCGGATACATGATGGCGGTGCTCGGCTGCGGCATCACGCAGCAGCTCAGCGCGGCACGCCTGCTCTACGCGATGGGTCGCGACGGCGCGCTGCCGAAGCGCCTGTTCGGGCGGGTCAACCCGAAGACCGGGGTGCCCGCGTGGAACGTCCTGCTCGTCGCCGTGATCGCCCTGTCCGCGATCTTCGTCGACCTGGATCAGGCCGCATCGATGATCAACTTCGGCGCGTTCATCGCCTTTACGTTTGTGAATCTCTCGGTGATCTTCGTGTTCTTCAAGTTCATGCAGCAGCGCGGCGTGGCCCAGGTTCTCGGGTACGTTCTTGTTCCCGCGGTCGGCGTCGTGATCAACGTATGGCTGTGGCTCAGCCTTGACTCGGTCTCGATGATCATCGGTGGCATCTGGATCGCCATCGGGGTTGTCTTCCTCGTCGTCACGACGCGCGGGTTCCGCGCGAAAGCCCCCGACCTCACCGGCCCAATCAACATCGGAATGATGCAGTAAGCGGCAGGATCCCGGCTACAGGTTGTTGAGCTTCTCCGTGTCGGCCGGGATCACGCCGTCCGCCTGCAGGCTCAGGGCCAGCCGTTTGAGTGCCGTGAGCGCGACGTTCTGCGGCATCGGTCCGTACGAGACGCGCGCGACGCCGAGCTCTTCGTACTCGGCGGCGCTGAGCGCGCCAGGCAGGCCGATCACGCTGATCTTGCCGATACCGATGCCCTCGACGAGCCGGCGGGTGGTCTCGGCGTCGAGCACGCCGGGGATAAAGACCGCCGTGGCGCCGACGTCAAGATAGGCGCGGCCGCGCTCGATCGCGTCGGCAATCCTCACGTCGAGCTCGCGCCCGCCCCCGATCGTGAAGGCGTCGGTGCGGGCGTTGAGGGCGAAGCGCACCCCGGCGTGTTCGCCCGCGCGGACGGCCGCGGACATGACGGCGGCAGCCTCACCGATCGGGCGCAGCTGGTCCTCGATGTTCGCACCCGAGACGCCGATCTCGATCGCGCGACGAGTCGTGTCGCCCGCGTCACCGAAGCCGCCGTCGAGGTCGGCGGTCACGGGATGCGCGGTCTGGCCGACAATCTCGGCGATCGAGGCGAGCATGAGCTCGAGGGGGATCTTCTCGCCGTCGGCGTACCCGTGGCTCGCGGCGATGCCGTGCCCGGCGGTCGCAATGGCCCGGGTGTGAGGGAGGTCGGAGACGACGCGGGCGCTGACGGCGTCCCACACGTTGACGACGCGCAGAACCTCGGGGGCGGCGTAGAGGCCGTGAAGTACTGCGGCGTCGAGGCGAGCCCGCTCGGTGGCGAGGCGGAGGGCGAGTTCGTGGTGCTCAGGAGTCAGTTCGGGGGCAGTCATACCTTCACGGTACGCCGCCCCCGGCACTTTGCCCAGGGGTAGCCCTGGGCGCGCAGTGTGAGTTAGTCGTTGACGAGCACGAGCTCTTCGAGCGCCATGCGGGCGCGGGGCGCGGTCTCACGCTCGGCGAGCTGCTCGGGCAGCTGCTCGGGTGTGCCCAGGCGGCCAATCGCGGTCACCGAGATGACCGAGTGGCGCTCGTCGAGGTCGAAGGCGGCGGCGATCGCGTCGGCGTCAAAGCCGCCCATCTGGTGCAGGTGCAGTCCCTCTGACTGCGCCTGCAGCGAGAGGTAGGCGACGGCCTGGCCGAGGTCGTACACGGCCCACGGCTGGGGGTTGCCGTCGACGGTCTGGGTCTCGGCGATGTTCACCACGAGAGCGGAGGCCGAACCGGCCCAGGTCTGGTTGAACCCCATGAGGTTCGCGGTGATCTTGCCGAACGCTTCCGAGCCGCGGCGGGCGATGACGAAACGCCAGGGCTGGGTGTTGCTCGCGCTCGGGGCCCAGCGGGCCGCCTCGAAAATGCCGCGCAGGGCGCCCTCTTCGAGCGTGAAGTCCGTGTCGAACGCGCGCGGGCTCCAGCGCTCGGCGATGTGATCGAGGACGGGGGCGCTGGTGTCGGCGAGGCGAGAGGGAGTCGTCAGGGTCATTCGAGGCAACACTTTCTGGTCCTGCGGGCAATGCCCAGGGCCGCGATTCATTCGGGGGAGCTCTGGGTGTAACGACCGAGGCCGCGCACCTATTCCCGTTTTTACTTGTAGCTTTCACCAAACTGCATACGCAGGCCGGCCACCAGGGCGGACAGGCCGAACTCGAAGTTGCCGCGCGCCATGCTCAGACCGCGCTCTCGCGCCGATTCTCGCGCGAGCTCTTCGGCCCGGAGGAGCCCGGGCGCACGCTCGGGGCTGCGTTCTGGCCGCATGTTTACCTCCGGGGCGAGCGCGTCGAGGGCCGATCCGATGATGAAGGACTCGAGCGCGACGAGGGCGGGCACGACAAGCGCCTCGGGGGCCCCGGCCCGCCGCATCGACTGGACGATCCGCTCGTAGTCAGCGATCGACGCGGGTTCGCTGTCGACCGGGTGTGTCGCGAGGGCCGCGATCGTGCCCGGGCTGCGACCGAGCACCTCGAGGTAGGCCCGAGCCCAGGGCAGTACCGCTTCGTACCAGGGCAGGCGATCAAAGCCGTGGTCGCCAATGCGCAGGGTGAGCTGGCCACGCATGCCGGCGATGACGTCGTCCTTGCTGGTGAAGTAGTTGTAGATCGCGGGCGGCTTCACCCCGAGCGTGCGCGCAATCCCCGCGATGGTGAAGTTTCCGCCCGCGCGATCCGCCACCAGGTAGGCGGCGTCGATGATGCGTTCGGGGGTCAGTACGGCGGTGCTCGGGCGCCCCGCGCGGCGCTTCGTGTCCGGCTCATCCATGGTGCGGCCTCCCAACCTCAGTCGCTCCGTTTGCAAGAACTATTTAATCAACGTAAATTAATTGACGATACGACTCGTTTCAACTATGCACCGCGGAGGGGCAATGTCGCTGATGACTGCCGAACTGATCATCGAGGGCGCCCAGCTGCGCACGCAGCTTCCCGGGCATGACGTGGCCGCCCCGCGGTCGGTCGCTATCGCGGGCGGCAGGATCCTGGCCGTGGGCGCGCCCGACGAGATTGCCGACGCATTCCGCGGCACCGCCACCCGCATCGACGACGCGAGCGGCCGCACGCTCACCCCGGGGCTCATCGACGCCCACCTCCACCCGATTCAGGGGGTCGAGCTGACGCAGGGGATTGACCTGGGGGGAATCGGCGACCGCCGCGCGATGCTCGATGCTCTCCGCGGCGAGGCCGCCCGCGTGCGCCGCGAGACGAGCGACGGGTGGGTGCGCGCGTGGAACCTCGACTACGCCGTGTTCGGCGGCGAGGCGCTCAGCGCGAGCATGATCGACGACGCCGTCGACGGGCTGCCCGCGATCATCTTCTTCTTCGACTACCACACGGCGCTCGCCAGCAGCGAGGGCCTGCGTTTAGCTGGCATCACCGGAGCCCGTTCGTTCGAGGACAGCTCGGAGGTCGTCGTCGACGGCTCGGGACGCCCGACCGGCGAGCTGCGCGAGGACAGTGCCTACGCGCCCATCCTCGCGATCCTGCCCGAGCTCAGCCGCGACGAGACACTCGCGTCCGCCCGTGAGATCCTCGCCGGCATGCGCCGCTCGGGTTTGACCGGCGGCACCATCATGGACGGCAATTCGGGCACGCTCGACCTGCTCGAGGCGCTCGACTCGAGCGGCACCGGGCTGCCCGTCCGCATCGTGAGCGCGATGGACGTCAAGCCCACCGCGACCGCCGAAGACCGCGCCACCATCGTCGCCCAGCGTGATCGCGCTGGCGCGCGCTGGCGCGGCGGCGTCATCAAGCTCTATGCCGACGGCGTCATCGACACGGGTGCCGGGTGGCTGTACGAGGCGGACGTTGACGGGCAGGGGCTCGCCGGGTTCTGGGGAGACCAGGCCGAGTTCGTGCGTGCGGTGCAGGAGTTCACCGAGGCGGGCTTCCAGATCGCGACGCACGCGATCGGAGACCGCGCCGTGGGCGAGACCATCACCGCGTACGAGACGGTCGGCAGCCGGGCCCAGGGCCGCGCGGTGCACCGCATCGAGCATCTCGAGTGTCTGAACCCCGCAGACGTCGCGCGCCTCGCGGTGAACGGCATCACCGCCTCGATGCAGCTTCCGCACCTGCAGTGGCGCATCGCCGACGGCAGTGATGAGTGGGCGCGGCGGCTCGGCCCGGCACGCGCTGCCCAGGGCTGGAACGCCGGATCCGTGCTGCGCGCGGGCGTCCCCCTCGCGCTCGGCTCGGACTGGCCGATCGCCGACCTCGACGCCCGCTTCGGCCTCGCCTGGTCGGTGCTGCGCCGCCACCCGGGCGACACGGACGGCTTCGTGTACGAGCCCGGCGAGCGTCTGACGAACGCCGAGGCGCTGCACGGGTACACCCGGGGCGCGGCGATCGCACAGGGCGAAGACGACCTCGGCGTCATCCGGGCCGGCGCCCGGGCGGACCTCGCGCTCTGGAGCGCAGACCCCACCCTGGTCGACGGCGACGACCTGATCGGCCTGCCGGTCGAGGCGACCTATCTCGACGGCGAACGGCTCGACAACGCGGCCTAGCGCGTGTCGATCGGCGGATCCTGCCGGGCTGTGCAGGGCCCCCAAAGCCCCACTAAATTTCCCATTTGAAAGGCAAGCATGACTGAATTTGGCGCTCTCGCCCTCTTACCCATCGCCACGGTGCTCGTGGTCTCGGTGCTCACCAAACGCGCACTCCTCGGCCTCTTCTCGGGCACCGTCGTCGGAGCACTGTTGCTCGGCGGCTGGGGCTTCTTCGACACGCTCGTCGAATACGTCGGCATCTCCTTCTCGGACGCAACCGTGCACTGGCTCGCCATTGTTGTCGTGCTGTTCGGCGTCCTGATCGCACTGTTCAGCGCCTCGGGCGCCGTCCGCGACTTCGCCGATTGGACCGAGTCGTTCGTGAACACGCGGCGGAAATCGCTGCTGCTCACCTGGCTGCTGACGATCGTCCTCTTCATCGATGACTACCTGAACGCGCTGACGGTAGGTACTTCCATGAAGCGCGTCACCGACCGCTACCGGGTTCCACGCACCATGCTCGGCTCGGTCGTCAAGCTGACTTCGGCACCCATCGCCGTCATCATCCCGTTCTCGACCTGGGCGATCTTCTTCGCGGCGCTGCTCGAAGCTGACGGCGTCACGGTCAACGGTTCGGGCTTCGCCGCGTATGTGCAGGGCATCCCGTTCATCTTCTTCGGCTGGTTCGCCCTCGCGATCGGCCTGCTGCTCGCCCTCGGCGTGCTGCCCCTGGTCGGCCCCCTCAAGCGCGCGCAGCAGCTCGCGGACGAGACGGGCGACACCCTGCCCGCCGGGCTCACCGAGGAGGAGCGCGCCGTCGAGCTCGCCTCCGAGGACGAGGCCCCGCGCCGCGGTCGCCCGCTGCCGTTCAACTTCCTGATCCCGATCATCACGCTCATCGTCGTCACGCTGGTGCGCGAGATCGACATCCTCTCGGGTGCTGCCGCCGCCGTCGTGGTCGCGCTCGCGCTCTACTTGCCGCAGCGCAAGATCACGTTCCGCCGCCTGCCCGACGCCGTGTACGAGGGCGTCGTCAACATGGGCTACGTCGTCATCCTCTTCATCCTCGCGTTCATGCTGCAGTACATGAACACGGAGATGGGCCTCGCTGAGTACGTGATCGGCGTGACCGAGCCCGTGATGACCGGCGCGCTGCTGCCCGCCGTCGTCTTCCTCGTCTGTGGCGTGTACGCCTACGCCACCGGCGCGTTCTGGGACCTCGCCGCGGTCGTCACCCCCGTGGTGCTGCCGCTCGCGATCGCGATGGGTGTCGACCCGATCCTGGCCGGCACGGCCGTGTTCTCGGGTGCGGCCCTCGGCTCGACGACCTGCCTCTACGGCGACGGGATGATCCTCGCCTCGAAGTCGGTTGGGGTAAAGCCGGTGTCGCTCATGACGGCGATCCTGCCCTATGCCGGGGCCGCCGCGGTGCTGACGCTCATCTCGTACCTGATCGCGGGCTTCGTGATGGCGTAGGTTTCGCCGGGCTGAACCGTCGAGGGGTCTCAATCTGCTGCATCGCTTCGTGCGAAGGCGCAGATTGAGACCCCTCGATTGCGTTCGGGCGGGCTAGGGGCGGGTGAGTTCCCCCGCTATCCCTTGACGGCGTCGCGCAGCTTGACGCGCGGCCCGGTGCGCAGGATCGAGCCCGAGTAGATGCGCGCGCCGAGCACCCAGACGATCGCGATCGACACGATGAGGATGGCGATCGAGACGAGCGGCTCCCACCACTCGGCGGTCCCGAGGTACATCCGCATCGGCATGCCGACCGGGGCTGAGAAGGGAATGTAGCTCATGATCGCGAGCGCGGTCGGGTTGTTGTAGAACACGATCACGGCGATGTAGGGCATCATCACCAGCATCATGACCGGGCTCGTCACCGAGCCGATGTCCTCCTGGCGCGACACGAGCGATGCGAGCGCCGCGTAGAGTGCCGCGAGCAGCACGAAGCCGAACGCGAAGAGGATGCCGAACCAGATCAGCGCGCTGCCGAGTTCGCCCAGCAGCAGGTCCTGGCCCGTCGCGAGCATGCCCACCGAGGCGAGGGCCGCGATGGCGACCACCTGGGCGAGCGCGAGGATGCTGTTGCCGAGGATCTTGCCCGCGAGCATGCTGCGTGCCGACACCGTGGCGAGCAGGATCTCGACGATGCGCGTCTGCTTCTCCTCCACCACGCTCTGCGCGATGGTCGTCCCAAAGGTCATCGCGCTCATCATGAACACGACGCCGAAGGCGATCGCGATCAGGTAGGCGAGGAACTGGCTGGTCTCGCTCGGCACGAGCAGCTCGAGCGTCGGGGCCGCGGACAGCGCCTGGATGACCTCCACGGGAGCGCTGTCCTTCGCGAGCACAGTCAGGTCGACTGGGGTGTCTCCGCCCGGCAGTACCGCGGCCTCGACCTCGCCATCCAGGACGAGCTGCTCGGCGGCGGCACGATCCTGGACGCTCGTGACCTCGAAGCCCGCGGCCTCGAGGGGCGCGGCGGCCTCGCCGACCGCGGCCACCTTGGCCGGGTCGCCGATGCCTCCGGACTGGGCGATGAACCCGCTCACGAGCACGCTCGCGAGCACGATGAGCAGCAGGATCCCGGTGGAGATCAGGAATGCCTTGCTGCGTAGGCGCGTGGTGATCTCGCGTTCCGCGATCAGCCAGGAGGCCTGTGCGGGGCCGAGGCGCCGGTGGTCGGAGAGGCTCGGGGTCTGGGTGCTCATCGCACTACCTCCTTGAAGATCTGGGCGAGCGTGGGGAATTCTTGGCCGAAGCGACGCACCGCGATGCCCGTGGCGTCCGCTCCTTGACTCTGCGCGACCGCTGCGGCCAGGACCGCCTGCGCGTCCCGCGGGCGCTCGGCATCGAATCGGGCGGTGCCGCCGTCGAGGTGGGTGACCGTGATCCCTGCCTGCTGGCGCACCCAGCCCGCGTCGGCGCTCGGGCCCTCGAGCTCGATCACGTAGCTCTGCCCCGAGTGCTCGGCGCGCAGCGACTCGCGCGAGCCTGCGGCCAGGATCCTGCCCCCGCCGATGACGACCACGTCGTCGCAGAGGCGCTCGACGATATCGAGCTGGTGCGAGGAGAACAGCACGGGGGCGCCGGCCGCGGCGTAGTCGCGCAACACCCCGAGCACGACCTCGACGGCCATCGGGTCGAGGCCAGAGAACGGCTCGTCGAGCACGAGGGCGGCGGGCTCGTGCACGAGGGCCGCGGCAATCTGGGCCCGTTGCTGGTTGCCGAGCGAGAGGCTCTCGAGGGTGTCGTTCGCGCGCTCCGTGAGGCCGAGGCGGTCGAGGAGCCCCTCCGCCGACGCCTTCGCCGCTGAGGAGCTCATGCCGTGCAGGCGGCCCAGGTAGACGAGCTGCTCGAGCACCTTCATCTTGGGGTAGAGCCCCCGCTCCTCAGGCATGTAGCCGAAGCCCGCGCGATCATCCGCCGTGACTGGCGTGCCGTTCAGCGTGACGCTGCCCGAGTCGGGCGCGAGCACCCCGAGGATGATGCGCATCGTGGTGGTCTTTCCCGCACCATTGCCACCGACGAAGCCGGTCATGCGGCCGCTCTGGACGCCAAAGCTCACGTCGTCCAGTACGCGGCGGTCGCCGAACGAACGGCTGATCCCCTGAATCTCGATCATGAAGGTTCCTTTCGTTGGGTCCAGCCTGGCAGGGCGGTCGGGGCGGCGCTTCCCCCGGCTGGCTGAGTTTCCCTCGGTCGGTGGGGAGTGTCTCCGCCTCGCGGGGGATCCGCCGCCGCGGGGTGCTCGGTACGCTGGATCGTATGATCACGACTCGGGACACGGGCGAGTGGACTCGGCCTCGTCCGACCCGCAGCGACCTCCGCCTGGACGCCGCGTTGGCGCTCGGTCTCGCGCTCGCCGCGATCACGAGTGCGCTGCTCTACCAGCGCACCGGCATCTATGCAGAGACCGCGGAGCCCTGGGTGTGGGTGCTCGGGCTGGGACTCGTCACGCTGCCCCTCGTGGCGCGACGGCGGTGGCCCGTGCCGGTCGCGATCGCGGTGTCGGTCGGGTTCTTCGTCTGCGGCCAGTTCGGGGTCCCCGAACTGCTTATCACGAACATCGGACTCTTCATCGCGCTGTACTCGGTGGGGGCGTGGGAGCCCAGGCGCCCGCTCGCGTTCTGGAGCAGGCTCGGCATCAGCGTCGCCATGGTGGTGTGGCTCGTGACGTCCCTCATCGTCGTGTCTTCCGACACCGAAGCGCTGCCGGGGATCTCACGCAGCGGGCTCTTCTCGGCGTTTGCGACCTACGCGGTCATCCAGATCTTCACGAACCTGCTGTACTTCGGCGGCGCGTTCATCTTCGGGGAGCGCTCGTGGCTGGCCGCCCGCACCCAGGCGCAGCTCGAGGCGCAGGGCCGCGAGCTCGATCTCGAGCGGCGCACGAGCGCCGAGCAGGCCGTAGCGCTCGACCGCATCGCGATCGCTCGAGAGTTGCACGACGTGGTCGCGCACCACGTCTCGGTGATGGGCATCCAGGCGGCCGTGGCAAGACGCCTGCTCGAGAAAGACCCCGAGCGGGGGCGCGAGCGGGCGAGCGCGGCGCTGGAAATCGTCGAGTCGAGCGCCGAGGCCGCGATCGCGGAACTCCGCGGGCTCGTGGGTACGCTGCGTGCGCCCGAACCCGATGAGCGTTCTTCGACCATCGGCATTGCCCAGCTTCCCGCGCTCGTCGCGGCCTCGCAGAGCGCCGGGCTCTCGACCACCCTGATCGTCGCGGGCGAGACGCGCCCGGTGCCGATGCTCGTGGACGTTGCCCTGTACCGCATCGCGCAAGAGGCGCTCACCAATGTACGCAAGCACGCGGGCCGCGGGGCCGAGGCGGCGGTCCGGCTGCGCTTCGAGGCGGGTGCCGTTGAGCTTGAGATCAGCGACACCGGAGTGGCGCAGAGTCTCGGTTCGGCGCGCGACGGCGGGGGCGGCGGGCTCGGCCTTCGCGGCATGCGCGAGCGCGCGGGAGCGGTCGGCGGGACGGTCGAGACGGTCGCCCGTGAGCGGGGCGGGTTCCTCGTGCGGACCAGGATCCCGCTGCGGGGCGACCTGCCCGACGTGGTGTTGCCCGGTTCGGAGCTGCCAGATGCAGGGTTGCCAGACGCGGGCCTGCCGGCGACGTCTGAGGTGACGGCATGATCCGGGTGCTCGTCGCCGACGATCAGGTGCTCGTGCGGTCGGGGTTCCGCATCATCCTCGAGACCGAACCGGACATCGAGGTGGTCGGCGAGGCGGCCAACGGTGCCGAGGCGGTCGCGCTCTCCTCGCGGCTCGCGCCCGACGTGATCTGCATGGACGTCGAGATGCCCGAAATGAACGGCATCGAGGCGTCGCGGCAGATTCTCGCGGGGGCAGCCTCGGGGGAAAGTCGGCCCACGCCCGCGATCCTGGTCCTCACCACCTTTGGGCACGAGGAGTACCTTTTCGACGCGCTCGCCGCGGGGGTGAGCGGCTTCCTCCTCAAGACCGCGCGGGCCGATCAGCTGATCGATGCCGTGCGCACGCTCGCGGCCGGGGGCGCGCTGCTCGGCCCGGACGTGACCCGCGCCGTCATGGAACGTGCCACCCGCGACGCCGCCCCGGCGCCGCGCCCGTCGCAGGCAGACGGCCCGCTCGCCACCGCCGGGCTGACGGATCGTGAACAAGACGTGCTGAGGCTGCTCACGACCGGGGCGACGAACTCCGAGATCGCCGAACAACTCTTCGTGGGCGAGGCGACGGTCAAGACCCACGTTTCGAACCTGCTGCAGAAGCTCGGCGCGCGCGACCGCATCCAGGCCATCGTCTGGGCCCACACGCATGGCGTGGCCTCGAGCGTCAGGGGCGCGGGCCAAGCCTAGGGGCGCTGCGCCCCCGCAAGACACTCCCGCAGCTCGACCCGGGCGGTGAGCTCGCGGGCGATGCGCGCTGCGAGTTCCGCTGCGCGGGCGGCGTCGGCGACCCGGATCGCCCACAGGCGGGTGAGCACGGGTGCTCCCGCGGTGCCCTCGGTCACCGAACCGTCGGCGGCGAAGCTTCGCGCGTGATCCGCCGGCGCGAGCACCTCGGACCATTCGAGCTCGGAGCTGGCCGCGAGCTCGTCTTCCAGCTGTGCGCAGAAGGCAACGGCCGCCTCGATGTGCACGGCCCACGAGTCGGTGTGGTGCTGCGGGGTCTCGGGCTCGCTGGCCAAGAGGAGGTATCGCATGACGGACTCCAATCCCGACGCGTGTCGTCATCGACCCGTGCCGCTGCACCTGTGTTCACCCATCGTGGCACGAAGGCCCGGGTGGCGCTATGCCTCGAGCGCTGCCTTGCCCTCCTCCTCCACGATCTGGGACAGCGCGTCGAGCACGGGCGAGTGCAGGTTCCAGCGCTGCCAGTACAGCGGCAGCTTCAGCGATCGCGACGGGGTGAGCTCGGCGAGGCGTCCGGCGGCGATCCCCTCCGCGCTCTGCGCCTCGGGCAGCATGCCCCACCCCATGCCGAGTTCGACCGCGCGTGCGAACTCAGCGGACGACGGCACGTAATGCCGCGGCGGGTCGACGCGGGCCCGGGTGGCTGCGCGCAGGTAGCGCTGCTGAAACGTGTCATGCCGGTCGAACTCGAGCATCGGTGCCGCGGCGAGGCTCGAAGCCGAGGTGCCGTTCGGGAAGTGTTGGGCGATGAACTCGGGGCTCGCGACGGCGCGGTAGCGGGCGGCGCCGATCCTGGTGGAAATGCAGCCAGGGACGGGCTCGCGCGTCGCCGTGAGCGCGGCGACGACCGTGCCGCTCCGAAGTGCCGCGGTCGAGACGGTCTCGTCGGCGCGCAGCACCTCGAAGTGCGCGCCGGTTTCGCGGGCCGCGCGGGCGAGCGCCGGCACGAACCAGGTGGCGAGTGAGTCGGCGTTCACGACGATCGGGATGATCGCGGGGCCGGATCCCGCCCCGGCGGGCCCGGCGCCCAGCTCGCGCGCCGCGTCGTCGACCAGGCGGTCGAGCTGGCGGGCGAGGCGCAGCACCGTCGCCCCCGCGGCAGTCACCGCGACGGGCCGGGTGCGCTGCAGCAATACTGAGCCGACCCGCTGCTCCATTGCCTTCACGCGCTGGCTGACGGCGGATGGCGTGATGCGCAGCCGCTTCGCCGCGCCCTCGAAGCTGCCCTCGTCGAGAATCGCAGCGAACGTGGCGAGGTGTTCGATGGGAAGCTCCATGGGCCTAGCTTAAGCAATGTTTCATCTGCATCAGAAGAATGATCCCTGCTCAATTCGTGGCGAGGCGCTTCGGCATCGTAACGTCGAAGCATGCTCCTCCCCTTTCTCGTCGGTATCGGCAGCGGCTTGTCGCTCATCATGGCGATCGGCGCGCAAAACGCCTTCGTGCTGCGCCAAGGCATTCGCCGCGAGCACGTGCTGCCGGTGGTGCTCATCTGCGGGCTGACCGACGCGCTGCTCGAGTTCGCGGGAGTCGCCGGGATCGGCTTCGTGATCGAGCGGGCGCCCGTCGTGCTCGAGATCGTGCGCTGGGGCGGCGTCGCCTTCCTGCTCTGGTACGCGTTCACGGCGGCGATGCGGGCGCGCAAGCCCGAGGCGCTCGTGGCCGGCGACGACTCGGCCGGCTCGCTGCGCCGCACCGTGCTCGCCTGCCTCGCGATCACGTACCTCAACCCGCACGTCTACCTCGACACGATGGTGCTCATGGGCTCGATTGGCAACGCCCAGGGCGACCCCGAGCGCTGGTGGTTCGCGGTCGGCGGCGCGATCGCGAGCGTGGGGTGGTTCGCCGCGCTCGGGTACGGCTCGCGCTACCTCACCCGCTTCTTCGCGAGCCCCGGCTCGTGGCAGATCCTCGACATCTGCGTCGCCGTGATCATGGTCGTGCTCGCGATCCGCATCGCGTTCGGATAGTTCGGGCCGTTGGGGCGGCCTCCCGCCGCCTGGCTTTCGGTGCGTCAAATACTTGCGGTGTTTGGGCCTCGCACCCGTACATTGCGTCACCTGGAGAGAAATTGACGCGTCTGGCAGGGGGGCATTCCGCCTCGGGCTGGACGCCCGGCAGGATCCCGCTACGCCTCAGTGGGCTACGCGTTTGAGGCCGCCCGCGACGCCGCGCCCAGCTCGGCGAGCAGCGCGTCGACCGCGGCCTCCGTCGTGTCGAACGCGCACATCAGGCGGACGGCGTTTGTGACACCCGGCCAGTCGTAGAAGTGGAATCCCGCCTCGGTGCGCACCCGATCGGCGACGCCCGCGGGCAGCGTCGCGAACACCCCGTTCGCCTCGGTGGCCTGGAAGGCGCGCGCCCCGAGTGGCTCGAGTGCGTCGACGCCGGCGCGCAGCCGCGTCGCCATCGCGTTCGCCTGGGTCGCCGAGCGCAGCCAGAGGTCGCCGTCGTACAGGGCGAGCAGCTGGGCCGAGAGGAAGCGCATCTTCGAACCGAGCTGCATGTTCATTTTGCGGATGTATTCGAAGCCGGGGGCGACGCCGGGGCGCAAGGTGACAACGGCCTCGGCCCCAATCAGGCCGTTCTTCGTCCCGCCGAGGCTGAGCAGGTCGACGCCGGCGTCGGTTGTGAACGCGGCGAGCGGTAGGCCCAGGTGCGCGGCCGCGTTCGAGATGCGCGAGCCGTCCATGTGCACGATCATGCCGCGATCGTGCGCATGCGAGGTGATCGCCCGGATCTCGTCGACGGAATAGCAGGTGCCGTACTCGGTGGTCTGCGTGATCGAGACGGCGAGCGGCTGCGCGCGGTGCGGGTCGCCCCAGCCCCAGGCCTCACGGTCGATCAGCTCGGGCGTGATCTTGCCGTTCTCGGTCGGGACGGTGAGCAGTTTGACGCCGCCGACCCGCTCGGGGGCGCCGTTCTCGTCGACGTTGATGTGTGCGGTCTGGGCGCAGATGACGGCGCCCCAGCGGGGAAGCGCGGCCTGCAGTGCGAGCACGTTCGCGCCCGTGCCGTTGAAGACGGGGAACGCTTCGGCATCCGGACCGAAGTGGCCGCGCAGCACCTCGCTGAGGCGCGCGGTCCAGCCGTCGTCGCCGTACGCGGGGGCGTGGCCAGTGCTCGCCGCGACGACCGCATCGAGTACCTCGGGGTGTGCGCCCGCGTAATTGTCCGAGGCAAAGGACCGGTCGGAGGGGGAGGAGAGCACGGCGGCGTCTGAGAGAGATGCATTCACGGGCGCCAGCCTAGCGGCGCGCCGGTGACGAACTGGTCCTTGACAACTGCGACGCGGGGTCACTAGGTTCATTAGTGAAGTAACTAACCAATGAACGAAGCGGAGGTGCCGAGTGTTCGATGATACGAAGCCCATCTTCCTGCAGCTGGCCGAACGCATCGCGGACGACATCCTGCAGGGTACGTACGCGGAGGGCGCGCAGGTTCCCTCCACGAACGAGTTCGCGGCTTTCTACCGCATCAACCCGGCGACGGCCGGGAAGGGCGTCAACCTGCTCGTTGATCAACAGATCCTCTTCAAGAAGCGCGGCATCGGCATGTTCGTCGCGGAAGGCGCGAAGAGCAAGATCGCCGCTGAGCGCGAGTCCGGTTTCTTGACCGGCTTCGTGCGGCCACTCCTGGCTGAGTCCGAGGCACTCGGGCTGAGTCTCCCCCAGACAATTTCACTGATTGAACAGGAAGCGAAGCGATGACTTACGCAATTGAAACCCGCGGGCTCACCCGCACGCACGGCGAGGTGCGCGCCCTCGACAACGTCTCCGTCCAGATCAAGCGAGGCGCCATTACGGGTCTGCTCGGCCGCAATGGAGCGGGCAAGACCACCTTCATGTCGCTCGTAACCGCGCAGGATCGAGCCTCCTCCGGCGAGGTGTTCGTCGAGGGCGAGCACCCGTTCGAGAACGCGCACGTGCTCGAAAACATGTGCTTCATCCGCGACAACCAGCGCTACCCTGACGACTATTCGTTGAAGCACGTGCTGCGCGCGGCCAAGGCATTCTTTCCAGGGTGGGACCAGGCGCTCTCCGACGAGCTTGTCCAGTTGTTTCGGATTCCGAGGAAGCAGCAGGTGAAGAAGCTCTCGCGCGGTCAGTTCTCGGCCGTCGGCATCGTGGTCGGGCTCGCCTCGCGCGCCCCGATCACCTTCTTTGACGAGCCCTACCTCGGGCTCGACGCCACCGCGCGCGGCCATTTCTACGACGTGCTGATGCGAGACTATCTCGCGCACCCCCGCACGATCGTGCTCTCGACCCACCTCATCGACGAGATGGACCAGCTGCTTGAGCGAGTCATCATCCTCGACCAGGGCCGCGTGCTCCATGACGCCGAGGTCGAGGACCTTCGCGGCGCCTCGTATCGCGTCTCGGGGCTGTCGTCGGCGGTGCAGGACTACAGCGGGGGCCGCACGGTGCTGACGCGGCACGTCGTCGGTGGGCTCGGCTCGGCCGTCATTGAGGGCACGATTTCCCCGCAGGATCGCGCCGCCGCATCGGCGCTCGGCCTTGAAATCGGCCGGGTGACGTTGCAAGAGCTCGTCGCCGCCTACGGATTCGACGGATCCGACACCCCTTCATCAGCCCCGACCGCTCGCTAGCCCGGAAGGAATTCATCATGCGTCACGTCAAGAATGTCGTCCGACTTCACCTGAACAAGCCCGAGGTCTCCTTCCTGGTGCCGCTGTTCATCCTCTTGCTGGTGCTGGTCGTCTCGGCGATTATCAGCCTCACGCTGCAGCGCGTCGGGTTCGACCCGAGCAATCCCAACTTCGAGGAGGGCGCCCGGTCGAACGGTGGGGCGGTCTGGTCGCTTCCGGGCTTCCTCGTCTACCTCGGGGTGCAGGCAGTCGCCACGACCTTCCCCTACGCGCTGGCACTGGGCAGCACCCGACGCGCTTACGTCGCGGGGACCGCGGTCGCCAACCTCATACTCGCCGCGTACATCGCCATCATTATGGTCATCTTGCTCGCGATCGAGCTGGCCACGGGACACTGGTTTGCGAATATCTACATGCTCGACTCGTTTGGCCTGGGCTCGGGCAACTTCCTGCAGCTCGCGGTGACCGCGTTCCTCGGCACTTTCACCTCGCTGAGCGTGGGCGGGCTCTTCGGGGCCATCTGGGTGCGCTTCGGCGCTCGTGGCCCGGTCTTTCTGGGTATCGGGCTCGGCCTACTCCTCGCGATCGTGCTGCTCATCACCGCTCCGTCGCTTCCCACCTTCCTTCCGACGGTCACGGGAGCCATGGTGGCCGGCACCGCCGCAGTGATGTCGCTGCTTGCGATCGGAGCCACCTGGCTCTGCATGCGGCGCACGGCGGTTCGGTAGCTCTGGAAAGCACAGCGGGCCCCGGGGAAGAGTCCCCGGGGCCCGATGTGCTTTCGCCGTCCCCACCCCTGCGTCGGAAAAGGACCCGGCGGGGAAGCGGCAGGATCCGGCCCGGCTCCCTAGTGCGCGAACCCCCGCGACACCGTCGGGCGGGGCAGCGGAGACTCAAGCGCGTCGAGGTAAGCGACCTCCTGCCGGATCACGTCGAGCAGCGAGCTCGCGAGGTCGAGCGTCAGGCCGTTGCGCACCACAATGCGCTGCACGGTGATCTCCTGGAGGTCCTCGGGCATCGGGTATGCCGGCACAAGCCAGCCGCGCATGCGCAGCCGATCGGACAGGTCGTCGAGCGTCCAATTCTCGGTGTGCCCGGGGGTGAGCCGCCACGCAAAGACCGGGATGGTCGAGCCGTCGCTGACGAGCTCGAACGCGTCCATCGCGCCGATGCCGCTCGATAAGTGCATTGCCACGCGCTGCGACTCGCCCTGCACCTCGGTGTAGCCGTCGCGGCCGAGCCTGAGGAAGAGATAGAACTGCAGCAGCACTTGCGCGCCCGGGCGCGAGAAGTTCAATGCCAGTGTCGGCATATCCCCGCCGAGGTAGCTGACGCGGAACACCATCGATTCGGGCAGGGCGGCCTCGTCTCGCCACACCACCCAGCCCAGGCCGGGATAGACGAGGCCGTACTTGTGCCCCGAGGTGTTGATCGAGGCGACGCGCGCCAGGGTGAAGTCCCAGAGCAGCTCGGGCTGCAGGAATGGCGCAACCATTCCGCCCGAGGCCCCGTCGACGTGGATCTGAATGTCGAGCCCGCGTTGCCTCTCGATCTCGTCGAGCGCCGCCTGGATCTCGGCTACCGGCTCATAGGCTCCCGTATAGGTGACGCCCAAGATCGCGACGACGCCGATCGTATGCTCGTCGACGTACGCGTCCAGCTGTGAGCCATCGAGCGCCGGATGATCCGCGCTGACGGGGACGAAGCGAGGCTCAACCTCGAAGTAGTTGCAGAACTTCTCCCAGCACACCTGCACGGCGCTCGACATCACGAGGTTCGGACGAGCGGTGTCGAGGCCGGCGGCCTCGCGCGCGTGCTGCCAGCGCCGCTTGAGCGCGAGGCCGGCGAGCATGCAGGCCTCACTTGAGCCGATCGTCGAGGTCGCGGGGGCCTTGGCGGGGTCCGGCGCGTGCCAGAGGTCCGCGAGGATCCGCTGGCAGTATTGCTCGATCGCCGCCGTCTGCGGGTACTCGTCCTTGTCGATCATGTTCTTGTCGTAGGCAGAGCGGTACAGCTCGTCCGCCTCGTCGTCCATATAGGTCGTCACGAAGGTCGCGAGGTTCAGGCGCGCGTTCCCGTCGAGCATCGTCTCGTCGCGCACGAGGTGGGCGGCGGTCTTCGGGTCCATGCCGGTATCGGCGAGCCGGTGCTTCTCGACTCGCACGGGCTCTGCCTGGCCGGATCCTGCCCGGTGGTGCAATGGGTTGATCGTGAGCTGATCTCGGTTCGTCATTTCGCCCCCTGCTCGGGCGCCCCACGCTGGGCGCGTTTCCCACACCCTAACCAGTTCTGTTGAACATCGGGAGGTCGTCTCTGTTGCTTCCGCGCGGCACCCGCTGGTGGGAGACTGGCCGCATGGCAATCCACCTCACTGACGACGTCGCCGCCGACGAGCTGCTCACGAACGATCCCCTGGCGCTCTTGGTCGGGATGCTGCTCGATCAGCAGGTCGCGATGGAGCTTGCGTTTTCCGGCCCGCTCAAGATTCAGCAGCGCCTTGGGGCATTTGATGCAGCGTCCATCGCTGCAGCAGATCCGGAACGTCTCATTGAGGTGTTCAAGCAGACCCCGGCCGTGCATCGCTTCCCCGGTTCGATGGCGGCCCGGGTGCAATTGCTCTGTCGGGTACTCGTCGACGAATGGCGGGGTGACGCGAGCGCGCTCTGGACGGACGGCAACCCCGACGGCCCGACCGTGCTCAAGCGGCTGCAGGCGCTTCCGGGGTTTGGCGAGCAGAAGGCCAAGATTTTTCTTGCGCTGCTCGGCAAGCAGTGCGGATTCGAGGGGGCTGGCTGGCGGGAGGCCGCGGGCGCCTACGGCGAGGCAGGATCGTTTCGAAGCGTCGCCGACATTGTGTCCCCGGAGTCCCTCCTCATGGTGCGGGAGCATAAGCGCGCCGCAAAGGCCGCGGCGAAGAAAGCGAGCCAGTAGGCGCCGGATTCGGCGCACACAACCTCGTCTCTCGAGGCAGATGCGCGATTGATACCGGATAGTTACCGCAGCACGCGAATTCGCTTTTCTCCCGGAATTTCGGCATTTTTGTCCGGGTTTTCCTCAGCGTATGCCCGAATGACACGCCGAGTGGTTCAATCTGTACCATTGCACTGTTAGTGGTTCGTGTAGGTTGAGCCCAGAGATTCCGAGCACCCATGGTTGTGTGTCACGGGGGCACCACATCTCGCAGGTCCGAAGAATCAAAGGCGTTTCAACGGAAGGAAAACTGAATGTTCTCGAAGTCCAACTCGCGGTTCAAGGGCGCAATTGCCCTCACCGCCCTCGCGGCCAGTGCCGCACTCGTGCTCTCGGGCTGCTCGGGCGGACTCGCCTCGGGCGATGCCGGCGGCGACAGCGGTGAAGGCCCCATCAAGCTCGGCATGCTGGCCCCGTTCTCGGGCTCGGAAGCCGCTTTCGGTGACTACATGAAGAACGGCGCTCAGCTGGCGATCGATGAGATCAATGCTGACGGCGGGATTGACGGCCGCGACCTCGAACTCGTTGTTGAGGACGATGCCTGTGACGCGACGGCCTCCGTCGCTGCGGCGCAAAAGCTCGTGACCGCCGGCGTGCTCGGCTCGGTCGGTGGCTACTGCTCGGGCGCAACGCTCCCGACGCTGCCCATCTTCGCCGAGGCGAACATCCCCATGGTCATTCCGGCAGCGAACTCGAACGCGCTCGTCGGCCAGGGTGCCTTCATGATTAACGGCACCGGCGCACAGCAGGCGGCGTCGGGGCTGCAGTTTGCGACGCAGGAAGGCGCGACGAAGGTTGCCGTCCTCAACGACCAGACTGATTACTCGAAGGACCTCGCGACGACCTTCATCGCCGACGCCGAGGCCGCGGGTTCGCCCGAGGTCGTGCTGGACGGCGCCGTCAACCCCGACGACAAGGACTTCTCGGCCAACGTCAAGGCTGTGACCGACACGAACCCCGACTTCGTCGTCTGGACCGGCTACTACCAGGCCGGCGGCCTGCTGACGCGCCAGCTGCGCGAGGCCGGCTACACCGGCCCGATCCTCGTCGGCGACGGCACGGTCGATGCTCAGTTCTCGGAGATCGCGGGCACGGAGTTCACCGAGAACGTATTCGGTACCTTCACCAAGACCCCCGACATGCTTGAGAACGCGGGCACCTGGATCGCCGACTACGAGAAGGTCTCCGGCGGCGACGCCCCGGGCCCCTACTCGATGCAGGCCTACGACGCCGTGCGCGTCGTGGCACAGGGCATGATGGACGCCGGCTCGACCGACGGCACGAAGGTCAAGGACGCCATCCAGGCGATCGACGGCCTCGAGCTCTTCTCCGGTCCGCTGAAGTTCACCGAGGACGGCACGCTCTCGGGCGGTGGCTTCGTCATCGTCAAGGTCGGACCTGAGGGCACGTTCGTTCTCCACGACGACCTGCAGGGCTAACCACATCTGACAGCAGTTCGGGGTGGCAGCGTGCGCGCTCCCACCCCGAATTGTGTCGGTGGTCAGCCTCAAGCGAGAGGTAATTCATGCTTCAACTTATTTGGAACGGCCTGTTCGTCGGCTCGTTTTACGCTCTAGTCGCTCTCGGCTACAGCATGGTCTACGGCATCATCAAGCTGCTCAACTTCGCCCACGGCGACCTGTACATGGTGGGCGCCTTCCTGTCGTTCATCATCGTCGGCGGCCTCACGGGCCTGCTGGGCGTCGTCTCGATCCCGGTGCTGCTGCTCGTCCTGCTTATCACGATGCTGCTCACCGGTGGCATCGGCGTGGTCATTGAGCGCATCGCCTACCGGCCACTGCGCAAGAGCCCCAGACTCGCCGTGCTGATCACGGCTGTGGGCGTCTCGTTCACGCTCGAGTACGCGGTGCGCCAGATCTTCGGCCCGAACCCCAAGGTCTTCCCGGTTCGGCTCTCGGGCAACCCGATCGACATTCTCGGGGCCCGCATCACCGTTGCGCAGATCGTCCTCATGGTGGTCGCAGCGCTCCTCATGTTCTTCTTGCAGCGCTACATCATGCACACCCGTGAGGGTCGCGCCATGCGCGCCATCGCGCTCGATCAAAAGGCGGCGCTCTTGATGGGCGTGAACGTCAACAAGGTCATCTCTCGCACCTTCTTCATCGGCTCCGCCCTCGCCGGCGCGGCCGGTGTGATGGCTGCCGCATACTATGGCTCGATCGACTTCTTGATGGGGTTCGTGATCGGGTTGAAGGCATTCACCGCCGCCGTGATCGGTGGCATTGGCAACCTCTATGGCGCCATGCTGGGCGGGCTGGTGCTCGGCCTCCTTGAGTCGTTCGGCACGAACTTCTTCGGCGGTGAGTGGCGCGACGTCTTCGCCTTCGGGTTCTTGATCCTGTTGCTCATCTTCAAGCCGACCGGCCTGCTGGGCGAGCGCGTAGTAGAGAGGGTCTAGTCATGGCAAAAGCACTGAACCGCCTGCCCGCCCCGATGCCGTTTATCACGCGGCCCCCGCAGCCCAAGGGCGCCCTCGCCCCCGCGACCTTCATGAAGATCGTTGCGGCGGTGCTGTTCGTCGGCGCTGCGGTGCTGCCGTTCGTTTCGGCGGCGCCCTACCTAATCTCGATCCTGACCTCGGCGTTCATCTACATCGTGCTCGCGATGGGGCTCAACGTAGTGGTCGGTTATGCCGGCCTGCTCGACCTCGGCTACATCGCCTTCATGGCGGTGGGCGCCTACACCAGCGGCATCCTCACCACTCAGTTCGGGCTCTCGATGATCGAGACCATCCCGTTTGTCGTGCTCGCCTGTGTCATCGCCGGTGTGGTGATCGGTGGCCCGACCCTGCGGTTGCGCTCCGACTACCTCGCTATCGTGACGCTCGGCTTCGGTGAGATCATTCGCATCACCGCGAACAACCTCAAAGTCACCGGCGGCCCCTCGGGCATCCACGGCATTCCCACGATGTCGTTCTTCGGTTGGTCGTTCTCGGACGGGCTGAACCTGTTCGGGGTGCAGTTCAACTCGAAGGTCCTGTTCTACTACTTCGTGCTCTTCATCGGCATTGGTATCGCCGTGGTCGCCGTCGCCCGCCTGGGCCGCGGCAAGATGGGACGCGCCTGGAAGTCCGTGCGTGACGACGAGGACGTCAGCGAGGCGATGGGCATCAACGGCTACGCCACGAAGCTCATGGCGTACATCATCGGTGCCGTCTGGGGTGGTTTCGCGGGCACGCTGATGGCGGCCCACTTAAGCGCGATATCGCCAAACAGTTTCGAGTTCTTGTACTCGGCGCTCGTGCTGATGGCCGTCGTGCTGGGCGGGATGGGATCAGTGCCCGGGGTCATCATCGGTGCACTCTTCGTGTCGCTCGCCCCCGAGTTCTTGCGTGAGTTCTCTGAGTGGCGCTTCTTGATGTTCGGCGTGCTGCTCGTGGTGGTCATGATCTTCCGCCCGAAGGGCATTTGGCCGGCGAACGCGATCCTGCCGTTCCTCAAAAAACGTGAGATTCCACCGCCCCCCGAAACTTCGACGGTGACCGTGATCGGTGAGCTTCCGAGCGAAGCGGAGGACAAGAAATGAGTGAGTCAACGCTGCACACGCCCGCAGCCGAGTCGCAGGCTTCTGCCGGGGGCGAGAAGAAGGTGCTCCTGCAGGTTTCTGACCTCGCGGTGGCCTTCGGAGGCATCAAGGCCGTCGACGGGCTGTCGTTCTCGGTGCGCGAGGGTGAGATCGTCTCGGTGATCGGCCCGAACGGCGCCGGTAAGACCTCGGCGTTCAACTGCATCTCGGGGTTCTACCGGCCTAATTCAGGATCGGTGACGTTCGACGGTGAGCCGATGACGCGCAAGAAGCCGTCGTACATCACGAAAAAGGGGATGGCGCGCACGTTCCAGAACGTGCGCCTCTTCTCAGACATGTCGGTGCTCGAGAACGTGAAGACGGGGATGCACGCCACCCTCGGCCAGAACATCTTCGACGCCATGCTGCAGAGCCCGCGCTACCGGCGCAGCGAAGAGCAGTGCACGCGCGACGCGCAGGGTTGGCTCGACTTCGTCGGCTTCCGTGCCGACGACGAGCTGCTCGTCACGCAGTTGCCCTACGGCGAGCAGCGCCGAGTCGAGATTGCGCGCGCCCTGGCGACGCAGCCGCGGCTGTTGCTGCTGGACGAGCCGGGCGCCGGCCTCAACCACAACGAGAAGGCCGAGCTGATCGACCTGATCCGGAAGATTCGCGACCTGGGCGTGAGTATCGTGCTGATCGAGCACGATATGGGCCTCGTGATGCAGATCTCCGAGCGCATCGTTGTACTCAACTACGGCAAAGAGATCGCCGATGGGACGCCCGAACAGATCAAGAACGATCCGGTCGTCATCGCGGCGTACCTGGGGGAGGAAGACTGATGAAACTCACCCTTGAAAATGTCGAGCTCTACTACAACCGAGTGCACGCGCTGCGGGACCTCTCCCTTGAAGTTAACGAGGGCGAGATCGTCTCGCTGCTCGGCAACAACGGCGCGGGCAAGACGTCGACGCTGTCGATGATCTCGGCGCTCGTGCGGGCGAAGAGCGGCACGGTGACCTGGGGAGATCGCGATCTCACCAAGCAGCAGCCGTGGGATCTCGTGGGGGCTGGCCTCCTGCACATTCCCGAGGGTCGTCGCGTCTTCTCGACGATGTCAGTGCATGAGAACCTGCTGCTCGGCGGCTACCTGGTCAAGGACCAGAAGCTGGTCGCCGACCGCGCCGATCACGCGTACGAGCTGATGCCTCGTCTTGCGGAGCGGCGCAATCAGCAGGGCGGCACGCTCTCGGGCGGCGAACAGCAGATGCTGGCGCTGGGCCGCGCCCTCGTGGGTGGCCCGAAGCTGCTGCTGCTGGACGAGCCCTCAATGGGGCTTGCGCCGCTGATCGTGAAGCAGGTGATGGAGATCATCAAGATGATCAACGCCGAGGGGACCACCATCCTCCTCGTCGAGCAGAACGCCCGTGCGGCGCTGCAGATCGCCGACCGGGCGTACGTGCTCGAGTCGGGTCGCGTCACGATGCAGGGTCCGGCTGCGGAATTGGCGCAGGATCCGCGCGTTATCGAGGCGTATCTCGGCTCGTAGACGACGCATGGCGAGGGCGGGGGTGCGATGATCGCGCCCCCGCCCTGTGCGTGCGTGCGTCTGTCTGCCTGCGTGCACCCACACCCCCGTATCTGGTGAACGCAAAGTGTCGTTTCCCGGCCTGCGAACGAGCATATTGTGCTCAGGAGATGAACAAGTGAGGCGTTCCTGCGAGATCATCCATCCCTCGTTCACAGAGGCGAGTTGGGCGACTTGTCCACAAGATCCCTGCCGGGCCCCCATAACGGGAAACCGGCAGCGAGAATCGGGGTATGCCTGCTCCGAGGCGTCCGATGCCGCCATTTCCCCGCCCGTATAGCGTTCGAGAGGCTTTGGATTCCGGGGCCAGCCGAGGTTCCCTTCGCCGTCCGTCGCTGACCAAGCCGCACCATGGAGTACGAACTGACTCCGCAGAGCTCGCCGCGAACGCCAATTTGCAAGAGCAAATGATGAATGCCGCGAGGCTCTTCGCTCCCCGTATTCGGGAGGGCGAGGCGGTCAGCCACACCTCAGCTCTCCTGATGTACGGCTGCCCAATTCGGGTCGGGTCTGAGTTGCACGTCACTGCACAACCGCATCAGGGCCAGAACCGCTCACGTGGCGTCCGTGGACACCGGCACCTGACACAGACGTCGGTCACGCAATTGCAGGGTATTCCTGTGGTGTTCGCGAAGACTGCGCTGACACACAGTGCACGGATGCTCTCGCTGCGGGAGTTGGTGGTGGCAATTGACCATTTGGTGCGGCCACCGGGGTACGCAAGAAGCCAGCCAGCGCCGGTGACGATTGAAGACCTTCTCCACTCCGCCGAGAAATATCACGGACATGGCAGCAAGACGTTCCGGCTCGCGCTGGGACTTGCGAGGCTTGGTGCCGAGTCGCGGATGGAGTCGCTAACTCGGCTTGTCCTGCATGCGTTTGGGCTCGAGGGATACTTTGAACTGCAGGTTGATCTCGAAGACGCCGATGGGTGGTTTGGCAGATTCGATCTTGTCGATCATCAGCGCAGCGTCATCGTTGAGTTTGATGGAGACCAGCACCGCACCGATAAGACGCAGTACGAGAAGGACCTGCTGCGACTTGATCGCGCTCGCGCTGCGGGCTATACCGTCATTCGCCTTCGTAGCGGTGACGTCCTCGACCGACCACTTGAAACGGCGACGCGAGTCGCCTCCGCCTTGGGCGTCGACCTTCGTCCGCACGTACTCAAGAATGCCTTACTCGCCCACGGAGGCTCACCCTTCGTCTAGTGAACGCAATGTGTTGCTTCGAGGCCGGCGAACGAGCATATTGCGTTCATAAGACGGGGGCGGAGCGGGCTCGGGGGCCGAGCGGGCTCAGGTGGCGAGAGAGACCTTGCTAGTCGAGCTCAGTGAGCGCCGAGAGCGGCACCGGCTGCGCGATCGGGCGTTTCGCGGCGCTCGCGAGCGAGGCGCTGGAGGGGGCACCCGCGCCGGCGATGGCGGCGGCGGAGAACCCGCAGACGCGGCCCTGGCACCAACCCATTCCGGCCCGGGTGACGCCCTTCTGAGAGCGGTGATCGTCGCCCGAGAGCTCGGTGCGCGCGGCGCGAATGGTACCCGCGTCGACCTCCTCGCACCGGCAGACGAGGCAGTCGTCGGTGACCCGCTCCTGCCAGCCGGCGGGGACGGGGTGCGCGAGGTGCATCGCCTCGGCGAACCCCCGCTGGCGACGCATCGAGCGCAGCTCCGAGGCGCTGGCCTCGGCCGTCCCGCCGAGGGCCTCGGCCGCGGCGACGCGGCCGGCGACTCGGCCCTCGAGCACCGCGAGGGTGGCGCCGCCCACGCCGGTGAGCTCACCCGAGAGCAAGAGCCCGGGCACGCTGCTGCGCTGCTCGCTGTCGACGGGAGCGATGAGCGAGCCGTCGGCGTCGACAGCGGTGCGCACGCCGAGCTGCACGGGAAGCTCGAGCTGCGGGGTGAAGCCCCAGCCGAGGCCGACCCCGTCGATACCGGTGAGCTCGCGCGAGCTGCCGGGGACGAGCTGCCCGTCGGCGCGCACGCGTGCGGTGCGCACCCCGGTCACGTGGTCGTCGCCCAGGATCTCGGTGAGCACGGTGCGGGTGCGGTACGGGATGCGGTGGCGCAGGAAGGTCCAGATGTAGCCGGCGCCCTCGATGGCCTTCGCGGGGACGACCGCGGCGCGGTGCGCGCGCGGGAGCCAGCCGGCGAGATTCGATGACTCGAGCACGGCCGCGACGCTGCCGCCTGCCTGGGTGATGTTCGCCGCGACGGGCAGCAGAAACGGGCCGGTGCCGGCGACGACGAAGCGCGAGCCTGGCAGCGCGCCATTCTGCTTTACGTGCGCCTGGATACCACCGGCCGCCATGACGCCGGGGAGGTCCCAGCCGGGCACGGGCAGCTGGCGGTCGTAGCCGCCGGTGGCGAGCACCAGACGGTCGGCGCGGAGGGCGGGCGTCGCGGCCGATCCGGTGCCAAAGCTCGGGGCGAGGTCGAGGCGAAACTCGCCGCTGTCGCGTTGGCGCGCGAGCCAGACGCTTGTGCCGGGGAGGTAGGTGAGGGCGCCTGAGGCGAGGCCCGCGTCGAACGCGTGTCGCAACTCTCGGTACTCGGCCCACCCGTGGTGGAACGCACCGTCGTCGACGATGCCTGCGGCCTCCGAGCGGTGGCGCCAAAACTGACCGCCGGGCTGCGTTCCGGAGTCGATCACGACGACGCGGGCGCCGCCGGCGACCGCGGATCCTGCCGCCGCGAGTCCCGCGGGGCCGGCGCCGACAATCGCAACGTCAAACCGCGGGGGCGCGCCTACAGCCTTCACTGTTCGCCACCGTGGCAGCGCACGTCCATGCCGGGGGCGAGCGGGATCATGCAAGCCCGCTGGCCCGACTCGCCATCGACCTCGACGAGGCAGTCGAAGCAGACGCCGATGCCGCAAAATAGCCCGCGCGGCGTGCCGCCGCGAGTGGTGCGCCACGCCTGGCGCCCCGAGCCAATCAGGGCCGCCGCGATGCTCGCGCCGGCGTCGGCCTCGATGGGCTCGCCCTCGAAGGTGGCCTGTACGCGGTCGGGGGTCGTCTCGCTCATGCGGCACGCTCCTCATCGAATCGTTCGGGACGGAAAGCGGCAAGGGGCAGGTCGGTGCGCTCGCCGGCGAGCGCCTGCGCGAGCAGCTTTCCGGTGCCGACGGAGAGCCCGATGCCGGCGCCCTCGTGCCCGCTGGCGTGCCAGAGACCCGGAGTGCGGGGGTCGGGCCCGATGACCGGAAGATGGTCGGGGCAGTAGGGGCGGAACCCGTGGTACTGGCGCAGGATCCGCGTGCGCTCCAGGAAGGGGAAGAGGGTGATCGCGTTTCGCGCGATGGTCGCGAGCGCCTCGGGGCTTACCGTCCCGTCAAAGCCGATGCGTTCGCGGCTCGATCCGATGAGGATGCTGCCGGCCGGAGTGCCCTCCACCACGGGTGAGGCCTGCAGGCCCTCGTCGGCGGTGGCGACGTTGTCGACGTACTCGGCGGCATAGACCTTGTGGAATACCCGGGGTGGCAGCGGCTCGGTCACGAGCACGAAGCCGCGACGGGGCAGGATCGGCAGCGCGACTCCGGCGAGCTTCGCAACCTCGCCGCTCCAGGGGCCTGCCGTGTTGACGACGTGGGCGGCGGAAAAGTCGCCGCGCGGGGTGCGCACCCCGGTGACCCGATCGCCGTCGCGCAGCAGCTCGGTGACGGGCGCGCGGGTGACGAGCGTCGCGCCGGCCAGCTGGGCGAGGCGCAGGAGGTGGGTCGCTGCCAGGATGGGCTGCACCTGGCTGTCCTCGGGGTAGAAAGCCGCGCCGAGGGCACGGTCGGTGACGTTCGGTTCGAGCGCGCGCAGCTCGCCGCTATCGAGGCGCTGGGCGTTGATGCCGAAACCACGCTGGGCGGACGAGAACCGCTCGAGGGTCTTCAGGCTCGACTCCTCGGACGCCACGATGATGCCGCCCTTGGCCTCGAACTCCCAAAGGTGGCCGAACTCGGCGAGCTCGCCTTTCCAGATGCCGAGCGAGTACTGCGTGAGTTCGAGCTCGGGGCCGAGCTCTTTGTCCGAGACGAGGATGTTTCCCTCGCAGCGTGAGGTGGTGCCGCCCGCGGGGAGGTCCCGTTCGACCACCGTGACGGACAGTCCCGCGCGAGCCGCGAAGTACGCGGTCGCGCAGCCAATGATGCCAGCGCCGATGATGACAACGTCAGAGGTTTGGGTCACGCGCTGCCCTCCGTGGGTGGTTCGCTGTCGCCGCCGGTCGCCCAGATCTCGCGGGCGTGGCTGATGTGCGCGCGCAGGAGCTGTTCGGCGCCGGCGCCATCGTCATCCTGCAGCAAGCGCAGAAGCTCGTGGTGTTCGCGGGACGAGTCCGCAAGCTTCTTGTTACGGGCGAGTGCCGACAAGCCATACATGCGGGTCCGCAGGCGAAGCTTGGTGGCGAGGTCGACGAGTTGCGGGTTGCCGGTGTAGCTCAGCAGGCGCGCGTGGAGTTCGCGGTCGTGGCGCAGGTACGCCTCGAGGTCCTCCGCGATCGCGGCCTCCAGGCAGAGGTCGGCGAGCTCGCGCAGCTCGGCGAACCCGGTCGCGGAGATCTTGCCGACGACGCCGTGTATCGATGGTGGCTCAATGAGCAGACGGATCGCCGCGAGGTCGTCGAGCTCCTTGTCGGACATGGCCGTGATCCGGAAGCCCTTGTTCTTGATCGTTTCGACGAGACCCTCGCGGGCGAGGTCCATCATCGCCTCCCGCACGGGGGTTGCCGAAACTCCGAGCGCCTGACCGAGCGTTGGTGCAGACACCACGGTGCCCTCCGCGAGCCCGCCCGTGATAATCGCGGTGCGGAGCTGCTCGAGGACCGACTCACGCAGGTTCAACGGGCGACGCAGCGGGTTGAAGCTGGCTGAGTAGGTCTGAGACTCGATCGACATGTGGGCTCCTTGCCGCGCTACTTCGAGGAGTGAAGGTACGTCGCGTATGCGGCGGTAGCGCAGACAAGATCTTCCCACGACATGCCGACGCCGGTGTAGAGGGCGGGCCGACCGGCGGAACGGGCCATGCGCCCAAGCGCGAGGTCGCGGAGGTTCGCCGGGGGTCGCTCGCGCCAGTCGGCCTCGCTCCAGGTGGTCGCCAGGTTGCCGTTCTCGCGCTCGGCCGAGCCGCGCCCCTCGACCACGAGGTCGCTGCGGGTGACGAGGTGGTCGTCGACCTCGCGCATATCGAGGCCGTGGGTGCCGGTAGCGGCGACGATGGCGTGATCCTGCACGAGCCGGCCGTCGAAGAGCGGCGCGCTCGCGCTCGTCGCGCAGATGATGATGTCCGCGTCGGCGACTGCGGCGTCCACGTCGCCGGTGCGGTCAGCGACCTCGAGAGACGCGCTTTCGGGGTCGCCCTGAAACTCCTGGATGAGCGCCGTCACGCGCTCAGGTCGGCGGCCGATGAGCTCGAACGTGGCATCCGGGAAGGCGACGTTGGCAGCCCGGATGTGGCTGAGCGCCTGGACGCCCGCGCCAAACACGAGGATGCGCGGGGCGGCCGGAAGCTCGCCGCCGGCAGGAGCGATCGCCGCGAGCGCCCGGACTGCGGAGATGGTGACGGCCGGCGTGCGAATGGCGGTCAGGCAGGCGCCCTCGAGGACGGCGACCGGGGCGAGCGCGTCAGACGAGAAGAGCAGGTAGAGGCCCTGGATCTTCTCGAGCCCGCGCGCGGGGTTGCCGGGTGCGACGGTCAGCGCCTTGAGGCCGCTGAACTCGGCCCCCTGGGCGGGCATGACCAGGAACTCGCCGCCGGGGGCGTCGCTGAACAGTCGTGGCCCGTCCAGCTCGGGATCGACGTGGGTGCGAAGCGCCGCGTCGAGCGCATCCATTGCCACGCCGAACGGGAGGGCGCGGCGCACCGCGTCCGCGTCGAGGAATGCGAGGCTCACAGCGAGAATCCCGTCGGGAACGGATCGCTCGGGTCGAGCATGTACTGGGCGGTGCCCGTGATCCAGGCGCGGCCCGTGATGGTCGGGGTGACCGCGGGGATCCCGGCCACCTCCGTCTCACCGATCAGGCGGCCGACGAAGCGAGAGCCGATGTACGACTCGTTCGTGAAGTCCTGGTGCAGGGGCAGCTCGCCGCGGGCGTGCAGCTGCGCCATCCGGGCGCTCGTCCCGGTGCCGCAGGGGGAGCGATCGAACCAGCCGGGCTGGATCGCCATAGCGTGCCGCGAGAGCGTCGCGTTCGACCCGGGCGCCTCGAGGTACACGTGGTGGCAGCCGCGAATGTCGTGGCGCTCGGGGTGCACCGGTTCGTCGGCGGCGTTGATCGCCTCCGAGATCGCGAGGCCCGCGTCGAGCAGCTGCTGCTTGTTGCTGCGATCCTGCCGGAACTCGATGCCCAGTGAGTCGAGCGTGACGATCGCGTAGAAGTTTCCGCCGAAGGCGAGGTCGTAGGTGACGCTACCGAGGCCCGGCACGTCGACCTGCGCGCCGCGGCGCACCGAGAAGGAGGGAACGTTCGTGATGGTGACGTGCTCGGCCTTGCCGTCCGCGACGGCGACCTCTGCCACGACGAGGCCGGCCGGGGTGTCGAGGCGGATAGTGGTGATCGGCTCGGTCACCTCGACCATCCCGGTCTCGACCAGCACGGTGGCGACGCCGATGGTGCCGTGCCCACACATGGGCAGGCAGCCGGAGACCTCGATGTAGAGCACTCCCCAGTCGGCGTCGGGACGCGTCGGGGGCTGCAGGATCGCGCCGCTCATCGAGGCGTGGCCGCGAGGCTCGGTCATGAGGAGGGTACGAATGTGGTCCGAGTTCTCCATGAACCAGGTCCGTCGCTCGGCCATGGTGGCCCCGGGAAAGACGCCGACGCCGCCGGTGATGACGCGGGTGGGCATGCCCTCTGTGTGGGAATCGACGGCGTGGAAGACGCGGGATGTGCGCATCATGGCCTCCTGTCCAGGACGGGCATCATGCGCCCGAGAAGCGTGGGTGGATGGCCGGGGCGCGCCAAGATGGCGCGGCACGCCCCGGCCGGGTGAAGCGTGAAACGTGTTACTTACCGTAACCCTTGGCGACTGCGGCCTCGGTGTCGGCGATGATGCGCGCGGTGATCTCGGGGGAGAGCGGGCCACGCGGCGGACGGCTCTTGCCGCCCTTGAGGCCAACGACGTCCATCGACAGCTTGATCGCCTGGACGAACTCGGTCTTCGAATCCCAGCGCAGCAGCGAGTGCAGGTCGCGGTACATTTCCTGGCCGCGGACGAGATCCTGGACATTGCCCGAGGTGCACAGGTTGAACAGCTCGATGCAGGTCTGCGGGATCGCGTTGGGGTAGCCGGACACCCAGCCGACCGCGCCGGCGAGGCCGACCTCGAGCACCGTGTCGTCGGTGCCGATCAGGATGTCGATCTCGGGAGCGAGCTCCTTGATCTCGTAGATGCGACGGGGATCGCCCGAGAACTCCTTCACGCCCACGACGTTGCCGGCGTGGAAGATGTCGGCGATCAGCTCGGGAACCAGGTCGACCTTGGTGTCGATGGGGTTGTTGTAGCCGATGATCGGCAGGCCGGCCTTCGCGACGGTGGCGTAGTGCTCCTTGACCTGCTCGTGGTTCGCGCGGAACGTGTTCGGCGGCAACAGCATGACGCAGCTCGCGCCGGCCTCGGCCGCCTGGGTTGCCCAGTGAGCCGACTGCAGGGCGCCGTACGCGCCGACGCCCGCCATGACGGTGAATCCCTCAGGGGACGCGTCGACGGCGGTCTTGATGACCTGCGCGCGCTCGACGTCGCTGAGGTTCTGGTACTCGCCCAGTGAGCCGTTGGGGGCGACGCCGTCGCAGCCGTTCGCGGCCAGCCAGGCGACGTGCTCGCCGAAGGCGTCGTAGTCGACGGACATGTCGTCCTTGAACTGCAGGGCGGTGGCAACGATGACTCCGTGCCAGGGCTTCTTCTCGGTCACGAGAATCCTTCCGATAGATGAGACGAGCGGGCGGAAACTCCCCGCACTTCAGTGTGTGGCGTGTGACATTGCACAGCGTACCATGCGATGCGGGGGCGTGGGAAGCGTGGTCTGCTTCCTGCGCCCGGGAGGTGGCTAGCGCAGCGTGAAACCCGTGCCAAGCGCGTCGGCGGGGTCGAGGATGAAGCGCTGCTCGCCCGTGATGTAGGCGGTGCCGGTGACGGACGGGATCACGGTCGCGGTGCCGTCGGGGCGGGGGGTTCCGGCGACCCAGCTCGCGTGGAACACCGTGTCGACGATCGACCGGTGCTCGAGCGTCGCACCGAGAGGCAGGGCGCCGAGGTCGGCGAGAGTGGTTACGCGAGCGCCGGTACCCGACCCGCAGGGCGAGCGGTCGACCTCACCGTCGGCGAACACCGTGACGTTGCGCTGCGCTGGTCCGTCCGGTCCCGCGCCGAGGTCGTCCCACAGGATCGTGCCGTAGACGCCCGAGAGCCTGGGGTCGTCGGCGTGCTGGGCCTCGGCTGAGTCGTTGAGGGCCCACTTGATCTCGCGCCCGAGCGCGATGAGCTCGGTGTAGTGCTCGGGGGACACCGTGAGGCCGAGGTCGGATGCCTGGACTTGCGCGTAGATGGCGCCGCTAAAGCTGAGCGAGGCGAGCACGCGCCCGCGGGATGTCTTGACGGCGACCTTGTGTGCGATGACATGCGAGGGCACGTTCCGGAAGGTCGCCCCCACGAGCTTGCCGCCCGAGCGCTCGACGAGCGCGGCGACGCGCCCCGAGGGCACGTCGATGCGCACCTCGGTGATGCCGTCGGGGTTCGACTGGACGAGGCCCGTGTCGGTCGCCCAAACACCCAGCGCGATCGTGCCGTGGCCGCAGGCGGTCGAGAAGCCGTCCTTGTGCCAGAACAACACGCCCAGATGGGCGCCATCGTCGTCGGGCGGCACAATGAATCCGCCGTACATATCGGCGTGACCGCGGGGTTCGTTGCAGAGGAGTTGGCGTAAGGAGTCGGCGCCGCCTGCGTCGGCAATCGCTGCGACGCGGCGCTCGCCGACGGTTGTCCCGGGAAGCTGGGGCACTCCCTCGTGCACAATGCGGAACGGCTCGCCGGCCGTGTGGTAGTCGGTGGTGTTGATCCAGCGTGCTGCGAGCGGGGTGGGCATATCTCGGGCTCTCCTTTGAACGGATACGTGACGCCAGTATACCGTGTGACATTGCACAGAATCGAGAGGGTCGCCCGTGCGAGCCGGCCGTTGGTGGGCCGCCCCGCACACGCGGGCGCTAGCCGAAGATCATCGGGCGGTCGTCCTCGTCGTCAAACGTCTCGCCCAGCAGGGTCGGGTCGATATCGACGACCACCGGGATGTGGTCGGACGGGGCGTCGCCCTTGCGCTCCTCGCGGTGGTGTGAGGCGCCCGTGACCGCGCTCGCGAAGGCGGGTGAGCCCAGGATGAAGTCGATGCGCATGCCCTCGTTGCGGGGGAAGCGCAGCTGCGTGTAGTCCCAGAAAGTGAATCCCTCGGGGACGAGCGGGCGCACGACGTCCTCCACGAGTGGGCTGAATGCGGCGATGGCCGCGCGCTCGACGGGGGACACGTGGGTCGTGCGGCCCACCTCGAAGCTCGGGTCGCCCATGTCGTGGTCGAAGGGGGCGACGTTGAAATCACCCATCAGCGCGAGGGGAAGGTCGGGGTGGTCGGCGAGCCACCGTTCGGTGTTTTCGCGCAGCACGCGCAGCCACTCGAGCTTGTATGCGAAGTGCGGGTCTTCGAGTCCGCGGCCGTTCGGAACGTAGAGGCTCCAGAGGCGCAGGTCGCCGACGGTCACGCCGAGGGCGCGGGCCTCGAGGGGAAGATCGTTCGGGCCGGTGCCCTGTACGTCCTCCTGGCCCTTGATGGGCTTGCCGAACCCGGGCATGCCATCGAACCCGCGGGTCACGTCCGTCATCTCGTGGCGGCTCGCGAAAGCGACGCCGTTCCACTGGTTCAGGCCGTGAATCTCGAGCTGGTACCCGGCGCGCTCGAACTCGGCGGCGGGGAACTGATCCGGCCGGCACTTGATTTCCTGCATCGCGAGGACGTCGATGTCCTCGCGCACCATCCAATCGACGATGCGCCCCACTCGGGCGCGGACGGAGTTGACGTTCCAGGTGGCGATGCGCATGCTTCTCAGCGTATCCGGGTTCGTGGCCCACCTCACCCTCGCGAACCGTCACATTTGGCTCTTCGAGGTCACGGCGAGCAGCCAAATGTGACGGCTCGATGGGGGCTACCCGAGCGTGCCCGGGCCTGTGGCCTGCTCGGCAACCTCTGCGAGATGCTTGCGGTACGTCGCGAGACCGACCGCGCCGATGCTCGGCAGATTGGTGCTGGTCTCGCGCAGCCCGACCGCGCCGTCCGTGAGCTCACGGATGATGTCGGCGTGACCCACGTGCCGTGCCGTCTCGGCGATCATGTGCACCAGGATCTGGTGCAGGGTCACCTGCTGCGTCTCGGGCGACCACCACGGCACGTATCCGATCGCGTCGAGCTCGAGCGCGGCGATTGTCGCCTCGCTGTGGGCGCCCGCGTCCCGGTACAGCTGAATAATCTCGGCGCTTGACTGCTCGGCAGTGGCCCACATGTCAGCGTTGACGGGGCTCTCGTCGTCAAGCCAGGGGGTCGGAATGCCAGAGGGTCGGTCGAACACCTCGCCGAGGTAGCCGAGCTCGACGGAGGCGACGTGCTTCACGATCCCGAGCAGGTTTGTCCCGGTCTGGGTGAGCGGCCAACGCAGGTCACGCTCGCTCAAGCCGTCGAGCTTCCACAGCAGCGCCTCGCGCTGGCGTTCCAAAGTCATGCGGAGGGTCTCTTTTTCGTCGGGCATGCGGCCAGCGTAGGGGCCAGGGTGCCCGCAAAGCCAGGCATCTAGAATGAGGACATGACCGACGCGCGTGCCCAGCTCATTGACCTCATCACGACCGAAGCCGTTTTCCACGGCGACTTCACGCTTACGAGCGGCAAGAAGGCGACCTATTACATCGACTTGCGCAAGCTCAGCCTGGACCACCGCGCGGCCCCGCTGATCGGCCAGGTCATGCTCGACCTGATCGCCGACGTCGACGGCGTCGTGGCCGTGGGCGGGCTCACCATGGGCGCCGACCCGATCGCTTCGGCGATCCTGCACCAGGGCGTCCTGCGCGGCACCCCATACGACGCGTTCGTCGTGCGCAAGGAGCCGAAGGACCACGGCCGTGGACGACAGGTTGAGGGCCCCGACCTCGAGGGCAAGCGCGTCATCGTCGTGGAGGACACCTCGACGACGGGCGGTTCGCCGCTCGCAGCGATCGAGGCGCTTGAGAAAGTCGGAGCGATCGTCGCCGGCGTCGCGGTGGTCGTCGACCGCCAGGCGCCCGCGAAGGCGCGCATCGAGGCCGCGGGCTACGAGTACCGCTACGCGATCGGCCTCGACGACCTCGGGCTCGCGCCGCAGTAGTCCTCACCAATACGCATAAAGCGGGGCGGTCACCTTTTCGGTGGCCGCCCCGCTTTATTTGGATAGGCGCAGAGCGGGAGAGTCAATGGGGTTGACTGATTTGCTGGCAGCGCATACATTTGAACTGTTTGACCGATGGTCTGACCAACGGGAAGTGCATTTGATTCATGCCGAGACCCGGTTCTGTATCCCACAACGACGTGCAAGGAGTGCGAACAGCTATGCCAAAGACACACCGACACCTCATCGCTCCTCAGGAGTATGAGCAGCGAATCCAGAAGTTTCGAGAACTTCTTGCTGAGGAGAACGTGGATGCAGCGCTCGTGTGGGGGCGCGGCGGCGGCACCGAGGACCGTGCGGCAGACGTGCGGTACTTGACGGGTTTCTACCCGGTGTTTCCGACGATTCGTGACGTTGCCGGTGTCTGGAGTGATCGGGGTCTCTGCGCATTGCTGGTGACCCACCAGGAGCTGGTGCTATTCACTGATGACCCTGCCGCTGCAGAAGCATCAACGGGAACGACCTCCGTCAGTGTGCGTCATGGTGTGGGTAGCCGGAGCATGGTTGGCGATCTGCTCGAGCAGCTCGACGGTCGTCCCGAACTTGAGCGCATTGTGGTCGTTGCAGGTGACGCAATGTCCGGTCAACACGCCCATGCACTGCTGAGTGATGCCCGATTCACCAGCCGAGAGGTGACTTGGAACAATACACTCGTTGAGCCGCTACGCATGCATAAGTCTGCTGCCGAGATAGCGCTCATGCGACATGCCGCAAAGATCGCCGAGGAGGCGCTCGAAGCAGGGTTCGCCCTGATTGCCCCCGGCGTGAACGAGTCCGCGGTGGTGGCGAAGATGGCTGAGGTGGTGGCCCGGAATGAAGCAGTGCTTGCGAACGCTTTTGTCTACACCGCCCAGCTCGAAGGCGACGATGAGGACAACCGGCTCCCGACGCACAGCAGCCGTCCGTTCTCGGCCGGTGACCTCTTTACCGTCGACCTCAGTGGTACGTATGCGGGTTACTACTTTGATCTTGCGCGAAGCATTGTTGTTGGGGCTGAACCAACCCCGGCACAGCAGCGCGCGTATGGCCTCGCTCAAGGTGCGGTAAACGCGGTCGTTGCCGAAATGCGTCCGGGCGCCGTCTTGGGGGAGGCAGCTCGAGTCGGAAGCAAACTGTTGCGTGATGGAGGCTTCGACCCGGAGGACGCCGAGTTCCCGGCGCGCGGGCACGGCCTGGGCCTCGGCTTTGAAAGCCCATGGGTTCGAGATGAAAGCCCGGAGGTACTTGAGCCGGGGATGGTGATTTCGATCGAACAGTTCGTGTTCATTGACGGCACTGCGGCGACATTCGAGCGAAACGTCCTGATCACTGAGAACGGTCCGGAGGATTTGGTGGCGGTTCAGGACTTCTGGACGCCGAAGAACGGTACGAGGGAGGCATAATGCGCATTTCCAGTAGCACGAAGAAAGTTCTCGCCAGCTCACTGATGATCCCGATGTTGCTCATTGCTGGATGTTCGGCGGCGCCGGTCCAGAATCAGCCCGTTGAGCTAGATCTTGAGCGTGGTCTCGCAAGTACCCCGGCGGGGGTAGGCGCTGTCGACGTCGTCCGATGGAACCTGACCTGGGGGGAGCCCTCCTCATTGGACTGGATCTACGCATACGCAGACTCTGAGAACACGACCCTCGCCAACATGTGTGAAGGCCTCATGCGGCAGAACGAGGACATGACTCTGTCTCCTGCCCTGGCGGAAACGGTCACCCATGTGGACGACCTGACCACGGTCTTTGAGATTCGTAAGGGAGTCCAGTTCTGGGATGGAAGCCCTCTCACCGCTGAGGACGTTGCATTCAGCCTGAACCGCCATATGGACCCGGACTCGGGATCGTACTGGGGTGACCCGTTCTACGACAACGTGGGTGCTATCGAAGTTACCGGTGAGCACGAAGTAACTGTCCGCTTTACCCAGCCGGACTCGCTGTTTGAGCGCATGCTCGCGACCGCCGCCGGAATTGTCGGCAGCAAGTCTTTCGTGGAAAACGCCGGTGAGGCCTACGGCACTGCGAGTGGCGGAATCATGTGCACCGGCCCGTTCTCGCTGAAATCTTGGCAGTCGGGATCCAAGATCGTGCTCGACGCGAACCCGAGCTACTGGGACCAGGGGCTAGTGCCGCTGGCAAAGCAGCTGGAGCTCACATTCGTGACGGACGAATCAACCGTGGCAAACAGCCTGCTCTCGGGTGACTTGGACGGAACCTACATGCCACCGCTCTCTGCCACCGAAAAGCTCGCAACCTCAGACACCGGAACGTTTGCTCTCGGCTTGGGCACCGACTGGGTGGCGATACGGCCGACCGAAAAGGAAGGGTTGATGCACCAGCTCGAGATGCGGCAGGCGCTGAGCCTCATTCTCGATCGAGATGCGGTCGCGCAGGCAGTCTTCCGTGGCACCGCACAGGCGTCACTCACCCCGATCCAACCCGGTGCGTGGGGGTACGCGAAGGACGTGTGGCAGGCTGCCGCTGACGAGCTTCCCGCTCCAGAATTCGACGTCGAGCAGGCACAGAAGATCGTGCAGGAGGCTGGGCTTGAGGGTTCATCAGTCAAGATCGCGATTCCCAGCGACAGCGAGGCGGAGAAGAAGATCGCCGAGATTCTTACGGCTGGCGCAGGACAGATTGGCATTGAGGTCGCCGTCGAGGTCATCCCAATCACGAGTTTTACTGAACTCTATTTCGATGCAAAAGCGCGCGAGGCGTACGACGCATTCATCGTCTGGGAGTACGGCGCGGGAGTTGCTGACCCTGTGGTCTCAATGAGTGAGTTCACGCCGCTGAGCGCTTACAACTACGGAAACTATGACGACCAGGTGCTGACGCAGAGTGTTGCGGATGCGCTGACCACACTGGACCCTGACGCTCGTGCAGAGATTCTGGTCAAGGGCCAGGCCCGCATGGTCGAGGATTTGCCGCTCATTAACGTGGTCACACTCGAGAACCGCGTGTATCAGAACGATCGGATTACCGGTGCAACTGCTTCTCGGGCAAGCCTGTACTTCCCCTGGGCCGCGAACATTGGTTCACCCGAGTAACAATTCCCGGTAGCTACCAAGGAGGGTGGTGTGGGGAAGGCGCTGTGTCGCTTCCCCACACCTCATCAACATGATTCGATTTGTTCTATTGCGCTTGGTCGAGGGGCTCGTGACGCTCATTGCATCGTCACTCGTCGTCTTCGCGGCCCTGTTTCTCGCGCCGGGAGATCCGATTGCCATCTTGATCGGGAATCGGACGGTGAGCGATCAGACAATCGCCAGTCTGCGGGAGCAGTACCGGTTGGACGAGCCATTCTTCACTCGTTGGCTTGGCTGGCTGGGTGATGTGTTCAGCGGAGAGTTGGGGCGGTCGCTGACATACCGTGACGATGTCTGGAACCTAATTGAGCCACGACTCGGCACCACTTCGACACTTCTTGGCCTGGCGTTGCTCCTGATTATCGTGGTCGGGGTTGGGCTGGGAATCGTGGCCGCAATGTCGGGGCGTCGCATCAGTGATCTCCTCTTAGGGTTCACCTCAATTGGAGTTGCCGTCCCTTCGTTCGTCGCGGCGACCCTTCTGATTACGGTCTTCGCGGTTGGTCTTGGCTGGTTCCCAACGTTTGGGGCCGGTGATGGCGTTGCGGACAGGCTTCACCATCTGGCGCTCCCGGTTATCGCACTCACTATTTCGGCTGGATCGTACGTTGCCCGAGTCACGCGTGCCTCGCTCCGAGAAGAAGCGCAGAAAGAGCATGTCCAGACTGCGATCGGGCGCGGGCTTCCACGGAGGCGTATTGTGCAGCACCACATCGTTCACAACGCGTTGACACCGATTGCGACGGTGGTCGCTGTGACGCTCACAAGCATGGTGGTCGGCACGATCGTGATTGAAAAGGCATTCGCGCTTGACGGGATTGGACTACTGCTGACCGAAGGAGTGCTGCGGAAGGACTTCGCAATTGTGCAAAGCATCACGTTGATTCTGATCGCCTTCGTCGTGGTCGTTGCCCTGATAGTCGATATCGTGCAGGTGCTGGTTGATCCACGCGTGCGCGCGAAGGTGGTCGCCCGATGAGCACTGCAATTCTTCGTTTCCGCGAGACTGCTTCCCGAGGCACATTCAAGCGTAAGCGCGACGTTCCCCTCCTGCTTTCGGTGGGTGTGCTTGTCCTTCTCGTTCTGGGGGCCGTGTTTGCCCCACTCATTGCACCGTACGACCCCACGGCCTCTGATTTCATGCGTACGTACCGGCCAATCGAACCGGGGGCCATTCTCGGCACAGACAGTTCAGGCCGCGACATTTTCAGCAGAATTCTCCACGGGGGACGAGTAAGTCTTGTCGCGCCCGCGGTGATCGTGATTGTGGCGGGATTGTTGGGTACCGTGATCGGAATTGCCTCGGCAGTGGCTGGAGGGGTCGTGGATCGGGTGCTGAGCCGAGTCCTCGACATCGGGTTTGCCTTTCCCGGGATGCTCCTGGCAATTCTTGCGGTCACGATGTTCGGGGCCGGGGCGACGCCGGTGGTAGTGGCCCTCGCAATTGCCTATGTTCCCTTCATAGGCCGAATGGTGAGAAACGTGGCGGTTGGCGAGATGTCGCTGCCGTACGTGGATGCACTATTCAACGTCGGCCAGTCTCGTTGGGCAATCGCAGTGCGGCACATTCTGCCTGCGGTGCTCCCCACCGCGATGGCACAGGTGACGGTCTCGTACGGGTACGCAATGGTTGACCTCGCAGCAATGTCGTTCCTGGGAATGGGCGTTCAGCCGCCAACCGCTGACTGGGGATTGATGGTCTCGGAAGGCCAACAGGGCGTCATCCAGGGGCGATGGGAAGAGACGGTTGCGGCCGGCCTCGTGATCTTGGCCTCAGTTGCTGCGGTTTCGATGATTGGTGACCGATATGCGGACCGCGTGGGCAGCGTAAGGGAGACAAAAGTATGAGCCTCGTGCAGGTATCTGGGTTGACGCTTACGGCGTCTGATGGAACTGAGATTGTTTCGAAGGCCTCGCTGCGAATCGACCATGGGGAGATCGTCGGCGTGATCGGCGAATCTGGATCAGGGAAATCGATGACCCTGAAAGCGATCTCGGGGCTGTTGCCTGGAGGTATCACGGCCCAAGGGTCCGTCAGGTACGAGGGTGAAGAGCTTCTGACACTCTCCCGAAATGCCTATCGGAAGTTTCGCGACCAGCAGCTGGGGCTCATCTACCAGGATCCCCGAGCGAGCGTGAATCCGGTGCATTCCGTGGGCGATTTCATCGTTGAGGCGTTGCGGGTGAATCGGAGAGTCAGCAAAGCTGACGCCTATGAACGTGCATATGAACTCTGCAGGGAGGTCGGAATACAAGACCCCGAGTATCAGCTCGGCGGCTATCCGTATCAGTTCTCTGGCGGAATGCTGCAGCGCGCAGTGATAGCTGCGGCGCTGATCACTGAACCCCGACTCATTCTTGCGGACGAGCCCACGACGGCACTTGACGTCACTCGGCAGGCGGAAGTCGCCTGGATCCTTCGCGAGCAAGTACGCACCCGTGAATTAGGAATGATGTTTATCACGCACGATCTTGAGTTGGCAGCGGCACTGTGCGATCGGGTTTATGTCATGTACCGCGGTCGCATCGTCGACGAGGCCCCCGCAACAGCGCTCATGAAATCTCACCATCCGTACACGCAGGCACTGTTGAAGGCGCGTCCGACTTTGAGTAGCGATGGCGCGAGGCTCGCAACCATTACTGACGAGATGCGGGCAGAAATCGACGCGGAGGTGATGGGCGCATGATTGATGCGGAACCAATCGTTGTGGCTGAGGGGCTTCGCAAGGTGTTTAAGCGAGGCGGTCGAGAGCACGTCGCGGTTGACGACGTTACTTTCCGGATGACTCGGGGGCGAAACCTTGGGATTGTTGGGGAGTCAGGCTCGGGGAAGTCGACGACGGCACGAATGATCATGGGGCTCGAACGGCCCACCTCTGGCACCGTTGAGGTATGTGGCGAGGACATGCTCCAGACAGCACGAACTCGAGCGGTCCGGAAACGCCGGGCCAAGCTCACGCAGATGGTGTACCAAGATCCCTTCGGCTCACTTGATCCGCGTCAGACGGTGGACTCCTGTCTTCAAGAGGTGCTGGCAATTCACGGTTTTGGAAATAGACCTGAGCGGGAAAGGCGAACCGCCGAGCTGTGTGACCTTGTGGGGCTCAGCGCAGCGCAACAGGCGCGAAGCCCTCGAGACCTGTCGGGCGGACAGCGCCAGCGCGTGGCAATTGCGCGGGCGCTAGCGGTCGAGCCGCAGCTGATTCTGCTTGATGAAGCAGTTGCCGCGCTCGATATCTCAATCCAGGCGCAGATACTGAATTTGCTGCTTGATGTTCAGCAAGAAACCGGGACATCGTACGTTCTGATCTCTCACGACCTCGCCGTTGTCGCCCACCTGACTAAGGATGTGTTGGTGATGCAAGACGGTCGAGTAGTCGAGCAAGGTGCGACCTCTCAAGTGCTCGTTGAGCCCAAGCATGCATATACACAGGTGCTCCGCGACAGCGTTCCCTCGATGAGTTGGAGGCAAGATGGAGTGCTCGAGAGTATCGCGGGTCGGGTGATTCCCGAGGGCGGGTCACAACTGCCGTCACAGAAATACACCTGACGCTTGGATCGGGCGTCTTACATGAAACGAAAACACGCCCTTGGGCGTAAGAACTAGGAAAGCGAGATCGAAATGGACTGGAGTAGTTTGGGTCAAGCGACGACGCTTTCCGTGCCCGACCGGCTGTCGATCGACCTTGAGCGCCTCATCCTGGACGGCTCACTCGCCGCGGGCGAGCGACTGCCAGCCGAGCGCGACTTGGCCGAGCACCTCGGGGTTTCCCGCGTCTCGGTGCGGCAGGCGCTGCACGAGCTCGAGACGCGAGGCCTCATCGACCGTAAGCCGGGCCGCGGCACGATCGTGCTGAGCCCGGAGGAGCACGCGTCGGTGCCCGCAGGGTTCGGCAAGTATCAGATCGAGGAGGGCGAGCTCGGCGACATCATGGAGCTGCGCGCCATTATCGAGCCCCCGATCGCGCGCATCACCGCGGCCCGGGCCAGCGTGCGCGATCTCACCCAGCTCGAGGAGCTTGTCCGCGCGATGGAGCAGGACATCTCGAAGGAGCGCTACTCCGAACTCGACCGGGCGTTCCACCAGGCCATCGCGCAGTACACCCACAACCCGCTGCTGGCGCTCCTGACCGAACAGATCGCGAACGAGATCGCCCCGAGCCGCGCGAACCGGTACCAGACGAAGGCCCGGCGGGCGGCGTCCAGCGCGGCTCACCGTCGCATTTACGAGGCGATCGCCGCCGGTGACGGCGACCTGGCCGAGACCGAAGCCCGCACGCACGTCATCTCGATCAGCCAGCAGATCAACGAAGCCGCGCGCGCCGCCGCCGCGAAGAACGGAGCCACCGCATGAGCACCCTGACCCACCCCCGCGGCGCGATCTCGACGTCGCACCACCTCGCGACCGAGGCCGGAGCTGCCGCGCTCGAGGCTGGGGGCAACGCGATCGACGCCGCGCTCGCCGCCGCCGCAGCGCTGTGCGTCGTCTACCCGAACAACGTGGCGCTCGGCGGCGACCTCGTCGCGCTCGTGAGGAGCCCCGACGGCGTCGTCCGCTTCCTCAACGCGACCGGCACCGCGCCCGCGAACCAGACACTCGAGGCGCTGCGCGAGCGGCACGGCGAGCAGCTTCCGCTGCGCGGGATCGACACGGTGACCGTGCCCGGCGGCGTTTGCGGGTGGAACTCGCTGCACCAATACGGCGCCACCCGCGACTGGGCGCAGCACTTCGACGCCGCGATCCGGTACGCGGCCGACGGCGTGCCGACCGCGAGTTCCGTGGCCGACGCGCTCATCGAGAACCGCGACTTCTTCTCGCAGGATCCCGGCGCAAGCGACATCTTCTACCCGGGCGGCGAGCCGCTGGCCGAGGGTGCTCCGCTCGCGCAACCCGCGCTCGCGGACTCGCTGCGAAGCCTCGCTGAGGGGGGATCCGCCGAGTTCTACACGGGCGAGCTCGCCCAGAAGTGGATCGCGGGCCTCGCTGCCCTCGGCTCGGAGATTACGCTGGCCGACGCCGACGACTACTCCGCCTATTGGGGCGAGCCACTCGCAGGCGCATTCGGGGAGCACCGGGTGTTCACGGGGCCGCCGAATACCTCGGGGTTCATGCTGTTGCGTGCGCTGCGCGCAATCGAGGCGGGCATCGACGACCCCCTCGGCGCCGGCGCCGGCGCGCTCGCGCGCGTCTTCGCGGAGAGCAACGCGGTCCGCGCGGCTGAGCTCGCAGACCCGGAGTTCGGCGGCAAGACCGGCGAGGAACTCATCGCCATGACCGCCCCACCCCACCCGCTTCCCGGACGGCCGAAGCCCTCGGGCGACACCGTCGGCCTGAGCGCGGTGAGTGCGGACGGCTGGGCCATCTCGCTCATTAACTCGGTCTACTACGGCTTCGGCGCCGGCATCGTCGAGCCGAGCACCGGGATCCTGTTCCAAAACCGGGGCACCTCGTTCTCGCTCGACCCTGCCTCGCCGAACGCGTTCGCGCCGGGCAAGCGCCCGCGCCACACGCTCATGCCCGTGCTCGTGATGCGCGGCGACGAGCTGGCCTGGGTTCCGTCGACGATGGGCGGGTCCGCGCAGCCGCAGATCCATACCCAGCTGTTGCTGCGCTCGCTCGCCGGCGCCACCCCGGCCGAGGCGACCGACGCACCGCGCTGGGTGGTTGAGGAGCCGAAGGCGGACGGCACCGTCGTGGTGACCGTGGAATCGGACGTGCCCGCCGAGGTACAAGAGCTCATCGCCGCCTCCGGGTTCACGCTCGACGTCGTGCCGACGTACAGTGAAGACTTGGGGCACTCAAACCTCATCCGCATCGACGCGAACGGGTACTCGGCCGCGAGTGACCCGCGTTCAAACGGGTCTGCGCAGGTCGTGCCGGGCGAGACGGGCTGAGTGCGCCCCGCACCGAGCCTCCTATTCGCTTCGCACTGAATTGAGATGTACCCCGCATGAACCAGACTTCTCGCCCCGGCTTCTTCCCCCTCCTGCTGCTCGGTATCGCCGCCGGCACGCTCTCCGGACTCTTTGGGATCGGCGGCGGCGTCATCATCGTGCCCGCGCTCGCCCTCCTGCTCTACATGCCCCAGCGACTCGCGGCGGGCACCTCGGTGGCCGCGATCCTGCCGGCAGCGGTCGTCGGCGCGATCACCTATGGAATTCAGGGGCAGGTTGACTGGATCGCCGGGGCGCTGCTTGCCGTCGGCATCATCGTGGGAGCGCAGGTCGGCAGCCACCTGCTGTCGAAGCTGCCGGTACGCATGCTCCAGTGGCTCTTCCTGGGCTTCCTGCTCGTCGTCATCGTGAGCCTCTGGTTCGTCGTGCCGCAGCGCGGCGACGTGATGGACCTGACCGTCATCTCGGTGCCCGGCCTGATCGTGACCGGCTTCCTCACGGGTGTGCTTTCGGGCCTGCTGGGGGTGGGCGGTGGCGTCATCGTGGTGCCGGTGCTCATGTTCTTCTTCGGCGCGAGCGATCTCATTGCGAAGGGCACCTCGCTGTTCATGATGATCCCCGGTTCGATCTCGGGCACGTTCGCCAACTTCCGGCGGAAGAACGTCGACCTGCGGGCGGCCGCCATCGTCGGTGTCGCCGCGAGCGCGTTTTCGCCGGTCGGCGCGATCATCGCGGGAAGCATCGAGCCGCAGGTCTCGAACATCGCGTTCTCGGTCTTCCTGGTCTTCATCTTCGCGCAGCTGCTGTGGAAGCTGATCCAGGCGAAGCGACAGGAACAGCAGGGAAAGTAGCGGCATCGGCGGGGTGGGCACCGGCGCATTCGAGCGCTGATCTGGGACACTGGGTCCATGCACGAGCGCGCCGGAACCCCTGCCCTGCCCGAAGACCTCATCGATCTTGAGGCGCTTCTCGCGGCCTATACGGACGTCACCCCCGACCCGGCGATCGCTGCCCAGCGGGTCGTGTTTGGCACCTCGGGGCACCGAGGCAGCTCGCTCTCTGCCTCGTTCAATGAGGCGCACATCGTCGCGATCTGCGTCGCGATCGCCGAGTACCGGGCAGGCCAGGGCATCTCCGGCCCCCTCTTTCTCGGCGCCGACACGCACCCGCTCTCGGCCCCGGCCGAGCACACTGCCCGCGAGGTGCTCTCCGCCGCGGGCGTGCACGTGCTCGCGCGCTCCGGTTCGGGCGACGAGATTTACGTGCCCACCCCCGCGGTGAGCCGGGCGATCCTGGCACACAACCGGGCGCGCGCGACCGACGACCCGGGGCGCGCCGACGGAATCGTGGTGACCCCGAGCCATAACCCGCCGCGCGACGGCGGCTTCAAGTACAACCCCCCGCACGGCGGCCCCGCCGACTCCGACGCGACGAACTGGATCGCCGCGCGCGCGAATGAACTGCTCGAGGCAGGCGTCGAGGCGGTGCCCCGCTCGGGCACGCACGGTGTGATCGGCACTCCGGTCGGCCGCGCCGACTTCCTCGGCGACTACGTCGACGCGCTGGGCGACGTCATCAACCTCGACGCGATCCGGTCGGCCGGCGTGCGCATCGGCGCGCACCCGCTGGGTGGGGCGAGCGTCGCGTACTGGGCCGCGATCCGCGACCGGCACGAGCTGAACCTCACGGTGCTCGGCCCGGGTGTCGACCCGCGTTGGTCGTTCATGACGCTCGACTGGGACGGCAAGATCCGCATGGATCCCTCGTCGCCCAACGCGATGGCGTCAGTGCTCGAGCACCAACAGCGCTTCGATGTCGTCACCGCGAACGACGCCGACGCCGACCGGCACGGCATCGTCACGCCCGACGGCGGGCTGATGAACCCGAATCACTTCCTCGCGGTCGCGATCGACTACCTGCTGCAGCACCGCCCCGATTGGCCCGTGGAGTCGGCGATCGGGAAGACCCTGGTGTCGTCGGCGATGATCGATCGAGTGGTCGCGATGCACGGGCGTCGCCTGCTCGAAGTGCCCGTGGGCTTCAAGTGGTTTGTCCCCGGCCTCGCCGACGGCTCGGTCATGTTCGGCGGGGAGGAGAGCGCCGGCGCCTCCTTCCTCTGCTTCGACGGATCCGCGTGGAGCACCGACAAGGACGGGATCCTGCTGGCGCTGCTGGCCGCGGAGATCCGCGCGGTCACCGGTCAGTCGCCGTCCGAGCGCTACCGCGAACTGGCCGCGAAGCTCGGCGAACCCGCGTATGCGCGCGTCGACGCGGCGGCGACCCCCGCCCAGAAGAAGCGCCTTGCGGGGCTCTCGGCGGCGGACATCGCCGACACCGAGCTCGCGGGTGACCCCATCACGGCGATCATGACGGAAGCGCCGAGCGGCGACCCGATCGGCGGGCTCAAGGTGCAGACCGAACACGCCTGGTTCGCCGCGCGCCCCTCGGGCACCGAGGACGTGTACAAGATTTACGCCGAGTCGTTCCGCGGCCCGCAGCACCTCGCCCAGGTGCAGGAGGCGGCGCGCGAGATCGTGTCGCGCGCGCTCGCGAGCTAGAGCGGGCAACTGCCCGATACGCTGAACTCATGTCCGATCACGTGAACCCCGCCCGCCGCCGCTACAGCTACCTGGGCCCGGCCGGCACGTTTACGGAGGCCGCCCTCGCGCAGGTGCCCGAGGCCGTCGGCCAGGACTGGCACCCGGTCGCGAACGTCGGAGAGGCGCTCGCCGACGTCGTCTCGGGGGCGAGCGATGCCGCGATGATCGCGATCGAGAACTCGGTCGACGGAGGGGTGACGGTCGCGCAGGACGCGCTCGCGACGATCCCGGGCCTGCGTATCATCGGCGAGTACCTCGTGCCCGTGCGCTTCCTGCTCGTCGCCCGACCCGGCACAACTCTCGAGGAGGCCAGCGTCGTCGCCGCGCACCCGGTCGCCTACGGGCAGACCCGCAACTGGCTCGACGCGAACACCCCGGGCCACCGGCACATCCCGGCGTCGTCGAACGTGCAGGCCGCGGCCGACCTCTTCGAGGATTCCGGAGTCAACGCCGCCGTCGCGCCCCCCGGCATCGTCGATCACTACGACGTCGACGTGCTCGCGACCGGCATCGGCGACAACCCGAACGCCATGACGCGCTTTGTCCTCGTCTCGCGCACGGCCCCGATCGGCACTCCCACGGGGGCCGACAAGACGAGCCTCATCGTCGAGTTGCCTGAGGACCGCGCCGGTGCGCTGCTCGAGCTCCTCGAACAGTTCGCGACCCGCGGCGTCAACCTGACGCTGCTTGCGTCGCGCCCGATCGGCGACCGGATGGGCCGCTACCGCTTCGTCATCGACGCCGAGGGGCATGTGCTCGACGAACGTGTGGCCGACGCGCTGCTCGGCGTGAAGCGGTTCAGCCCGCTCGTCGTGTTCCTGGGCTCCTACCCCCGCGCCGACAAGCTGCCGGCGACGATTCGCTCGCAGCAGGACGACGACACGTTCCGCGACGCCCGCGACTGGCTGCGTGGCGTGATCGAGGGCACGGCCGACGGCCTGAACTAGCGTCCGGGCGGGGTTCGGTTTGCCGCGCCCAGCAGTCCCCGCCGTCCCGAAGATGCACCCCTTCGGCAGGGTGTTGAGCCGAAACACCCTGCCGAAGGGGTGCATTCTGCGGCGCGGAGCCGCTCGGCTCACGCACGCAAAGCAGCCCACGCCCGCGGCACGCACACTTCCCCATTGCGCACTATTGCGCACTGCGTAGTAGTGTGTGAACCGTAAAGCGCAGCAACAAGCCGCGACGACGCCGCGCGAAGGGAACCGGATGGACACCACGCAACTCCTCAAGGGGGTGCTCGACGCCGCAGTGCTCGCGGTCGTGCAACACGAGGACGGCTACGGCTACGACATCTTGCGCCGCCTGCGCGATGCCGGGCTCGACCAGGTCGGCGACGCCTCGGTGTACGGCACACTGCGCCGGCTCTACGCCGCGGGGGCCCTGTCCACTTACGTCGTCCCCTCGGACGGCGGGCCGCACCGCAAGTACTACAGTATGACGCCGGCCGGCGAGGAACTGCTCGAGCAGCAGCGCACCGACTGGTCGCGATTCTCAGACACCCTGGGCTCCCTCCTCGGGACCGCCTCGCTCACGACGGGAGACCCCGCATGACTATTACGCCCACCACCCCACTCCCTCAGGGCAGCCACGCGGTCGCCGCCCTCGCCTTCATCGAGGAAATCCGGCGCCAGTGCGCCGACCTGCCGGCCGAGGAGATCGACGAGCTGACTGACGGGCTCGGCGCCGACCTCGTCGATCGCCTCTGCGAGGGAGCGGATCTCGGCGACCCGGCCGAGTACGCCGCCGAGCTGCGCGCCGCCGCCGGGCTGCCCCCGAAGGGTAATGAGAAGAAGCGAGCCAGCCTGCGCGACGCGTGGTCCGCAGCTCAGCGCTGGTGGGTCGCGACTCCCCGGCGTCGGGGCGTCGCCGACTTCATGGTGACGCTGACCCCGGTCTGGTGGGTCGCCCGCGGCCTCATGGTCGGGCTCGTGTTCACGGTCCTGTTCCGTGGGCTGGGCCTCCTGACGCTGCTGCTGACCGCCGCCGCAGTGGTGATCAGCGTGCAGTGGGGTCGAGGCCGCTGGCAGCCGAACGGCTTCATTGTCTTCCTGCGACGAGCGTCCTCGGTGGGAGCGGTGATTGCACTCGTCCCGGCCTCGTTCATGATGCTCGGGAGCTGGTTCGCCATCGGTGGCCAAGCAGAAGCCAGCGAGCCGTGGGTGCCGCCGGGGCTCGTGGCTGACGGAGTTCCCGTCGAGAACGTGTTCGCATATGACTGCGCGGGCAATCCAATCGACGGGGTGCAGCTTTTCGACGCGGAGGGCCAGCCGCTCAACGCTGACGAAAATATGTCTACTTGGGACGAGGTCGCGCAGCAGGACTTCCCGATGGTGCCAAACGCTCTCGCGTCTCGGCCGGACGCGTGGAACGTTTTCCCGCTCGCGGAACAGGGCCGATTCGGGCCCACCAAGCCGCCGTTCGCGAAGGCTTCGGCGCTCAGTCATGACTGCCCGTTAGATCAGCCCGAAGCCGAAGTCGCAGCGAAGGGCGCAACGGCCGGCGCCGGCGCTGAGGGGCAGCCCGAGGCGACGCCGGAGGCGGAGTGACCCGCGAGGCCGGGGGAGCGTTTCACCGCGCCCCGGCCGCTACCGGAGTCCCGCAGCCGGAGGGATATGCCCCCGTCGCGGGAGATCTCGACCCGGCAGGATCCTGCCCGCCCGCCGCGGAAGCTCAGCCCAGCTGAACCTTGTCGGCCCAGCCCGGGAGCACCCGCAGGCGGAGCGCCCCGGGGTCGACGTTGCCGCGCACCGCGAGGGCCTCGCCGAAGTCATCGCCGTCGAGCTGCACGGGTTCGGGCTTCGCGACCGTCAGCGAAAAGGTGCGCGCCTGCAAGTAGGTGACGTGCCGGGTGTCGCTCACGAGGTTGATGATCTTGCGGCCCGTCTTTGATTTCCGCAGCACCCCGTTCTCCCAGCTGAGCTTGCTCCAAATATGGAGCCATGAGAAGGGGCCGAGCGGGCGCAGGGCAACGACATCGAGCACGCCGTCGTCGATCTTCGCATCGGGGATCAGTAGGACGCCCCCTGGCAGCAGGCCGCAGTTGCCGATCATCACGGTGTACACCGTCAGGGGTTTCTCGGGCGAGCCGTTGACGGAGTAGCGCACCTTCAGCGCGGCGTCTTTGATCATGGTGCGCAGGCCAGCATCGACATACGCGAGCCAGCCGACACGTCGCTTGAGATTGCTTCGCGTGAGCGAGATGGCGCGCGCGTCGAGCCCCATGCCCGCCAGCACGAGGAAGACGTGTTCGTCCTCCGTCCCATCGGGACGTACGATCGTGGCGACGCCGAGGTCGAGCGGTCGATTCACCCCATGGAACGCGGCGCGCACCGCCTCTTCGAGGTCATTGAGCGGGGCTCCGATGTTCCGTGCCAGCAGGTTCCCCGTGCCCTGAGGGATCACGGCGAGCGCCGTCTCGCTGTCGCGTAGGCCCTCCGCGACCGCGCGCACCGTCCCATCGCCGCCCGCGGCGAGCACGACGCTTGCCCCGCTTTTCGCCGCTGTGCGTGCCGCCGAGAGCCCGGCGTCCTCCGCCGCGGTCTCGACCCACTCGGTCGGGGCCCATCCCGCAGCCGCCTCCTGGTGGTCCACCGCGACGCGCAGCTGGGCCAGGTTCGTCTTCAGCGGGTGGTACACAACGACCGCTCGGGGGAGGGTGTTGAAGCGTGGTTCTGGCATGGGGCCAGGGTAGCGCCCGCGCGCTCGAATAGACTGCATTGTGTGATCGATCCCACTCTCCTCCGCACTGACCCCGATGCCGTCAAGCGCTCGCAGCGCGCCCGAGGAAACGACGAGTCGGTGGTTGACCGCGCGATAGCCGCGGACGACGCGCGTCGTGCCGCCCTCAGCGAGTATGAGACGCTGCGCGCCGAACAAAATCAGTTCGGCAAGAAGGTCGCAAAGGCATCCAAGGACGAGCGCACGGTGCTGCTCGCCCGCGCCTCCGATCTCGCGGCGCAGGTGAAGGCGGCCAACGTGCGTGCGGGCGAGGCTGAGGCCGCGTTCGCCGACATCGCCCTCACGATCGAGAACGTCGTGATCGATGCTGTCCCTGCCGGCGGCGAGGAGAACTTCGTCACACTGCGCGAGGTCGGCGAGATCCCGAGCTTCGACTTTGAGGCCCGCGACCACCTGCAGATTGGCGAGGCACTCGGCGCGATCGATATGGAGCGCGGCGCGAAGGTGTCTGGCGCTCGCTTCTACTTCCTCCGTGGCATCGGCGCGCGCCTCGAGCTCGCGATCATGCAGATGGCGCTGAACCAGGCGCTCGAGCACGGCTTCATCCCGCTCATCACGCCGACGCTCGTCAAGCCCGAGATCATGCGCGGCACCGGCTTCCTGGGTGAGCACTCCGACGAGGTGTACCGCCTCGCCGAGGACGACCTCTACCTCACGGGCACGAGCGAGGTGGCGCTTGCCGGGTACCATTCCGACGAAATCCTTGACCTCACGCGTGGGCCGATCCGCTACGCCGGCTGGTCCACCTGCTACCGCCGCGAGGCGGGTTCGCACGGCAAGGACACCCGCGGGATCCTGCGCGTGCACCAGTTCAACAAGCTCGAGATGTTCGTCTACACGACGCCCGCCGAGGCCGAGGCCGAGCACGATCGCCTCGTCGCCTGGCAGGAAGCGATGCTGCAGGCGCTGGGCCTCAGCTACCGCGTCATCGACGTCGCCGCGGGCGACCTCGGTTCGAGCGCTGCCCGCAAGTTCGACATCGAGGCGTGGGTGCCGACCCAGGGTGCGTACCGCGAACTCACCTCGACGAGCAACTGCACGAGCTACCAGGCTCGCCGTCTGAAGACGCGCTTCCGTAACGAAGACGGCAAGTCCGAGATGGTGGCGACGCTGAACGGCACCCTCGCGACCACCCGCTGGATCGTCGCGATCTTGGAGACCCACCAGCAGGCGGACGGCAGCGTGCGCGTTCCCGAGGCGCTGCGCCCGTACCTGGGTGGCCTCGAGGTGCTCGTGCCCGAGGGTGCTATGACCGCCGCTGGGAGCGCCTCCGAGTGACCCGCCTGATTGCGCTCGACCTCGACGGCACCGTTCTCTTCCATGACGGCACGTTCGATCCCAGGATCGCGGAGGTACTGCGTCTGCTCGAGGCCGCGGGCCACGAGATCGTCATCGCAACAGGCCGATCGGTGGACGCGACGCTCCCCATCGTTGAGCAGCTGAAGATTAAGCCGCGCTGGGTCGTCGCCTGCAACGGCGCGGTCGTGCTCGCGCGCGACCCGCTGGCAAACCGCGGCTACCGCGTCGAGTATTCCGAGACGTTCGACACGACCGAGGTACTCACACGCATCCGCACCCACCTGCTCACGGCGCGCTACGCGATCGAGGATGCGGACGGGTTGTTCCTCTATACCGAGGCGATCCCGGACGCGACGTTGCCGACGCGCAAGCGTCAGGTCCCGTTCGAGCAGCTGCTCGGCGTGCAGGCGACGCGAGTCGTCGTCGTGTCGCCCGACCACCAGCTCGAGGAATTCCTCAGAGTCGTCGAGAAGATGGGACTGTCGAGCGTCTCGTACGCTATCGGCTGGACCGCGTGGCTCGACATCGCGCCGGACGGCGTGACGAAGGCCTCGGCGCTTGAGCGCATCCTTGCGCGGCTCGAGATTCCGCGCGACCGCGTGCTCGCGGCCGGCGATGGCCGCAACGACATTCAGATGCTCGAGTGGGCCGCCCACCGAGGCGTCGCCGTCGCGATGGGGCAGGCCCCGGCGGACGTCAAGGCGGTCGCGAACCACGTCACGGGCACGGTCGAAGACGGCGGACTTGCCGCCGCGCTTGAGGCCGAGTTTCCGGAGATTCTCGCACCCCGCTAAGATTCCACGTGGAGGGTTGTCCGAGCGGCCGAAGGAGCTTGTCTTGAAAACAAGTGGGCGGAAACGCCTCAGGAGTTCGAATCTCCTACCCTCCGCCAAGTGAATCGTTCCCCGGTGCCAGGTGCACCGGGGAACGTTATTCTCGCCGCGAATGCGCAGGCTCTTCAAAGGGGGCACCCAGCGCTGCGGGGTAGCGTCGTCCTGCGAGGTTTGCGAACCGCGGCCTCGCCGCATACTTTTTCACGAGGAAGCAGGATTGATGGCGAAGCACCCGAAGGACGCCTCCGCGCGTCGATCGAATGTGCGCCACGGGCGCCAGCATCGGTCGAACGCGTGGATGAACGGCCTCCGCGTGGTCGCCACCACGGCCCTCGTGCTCGTGCTCAGCGGCGTATCGGTCGCCGCCTACGCGGTGTGGGATCTTGCGAATAAGGTGCAGACCGTCGACCTCGGCACGAAGGTCCCTGACGCCGCCCAGGTAGGGTCTGAGGCGGTGGAGGGCGAGCTCAACATCCTGCTCGTGGGCTCGGACAGCCGCGCCGGACAGTCACTCGACGACGGCGAGGAGGGCGAGCTCAACGACGTCACGATGCTGCTGCACGTATCGGCCGATCACCAGAACGCGACCGTCATCAGCTTCCCCCGCGACCTCATGGTGCCGGTCCCCAGCTGCACCGGTCCGGAAGGCGAAGAGGACTACTACCCCGCGGCAAGCGAACGCCAGTTCAACACCACGCTCGGTCAGGGCGGTCTGTCTTGCGTGGTCGAGACGGTCTCGGAGCTCACCGGCCTCGTAATTCCCTACGGTGGCGTCGTTACCTTCGACGGCGTGATCAACATCTCGAACGCCGTCGGCGGCGTGGACGTTTGTCTCACGGCTCCGATTGACGACCCCTACACCGGCCTGGTGCTGCCCGCCGGCGAGAACACCCTCGTGGGCGTTGAAGCCCTGCAGTTCCTGCGCACGCGCCACGGAGTCGGCGACGGCGGCGACACGAGCCGCATCAGTAACCAGCAGATCTTCATGTCGAGCATGGTGCGCAAGCTCAAGAGCGCCGAGACGCTGTCTGACCCGATGAAGGTGTACGGCCTGGCGAAGGCCGCCGTCGAGAACATGACGCTCTCGAGCGGATTCACCTCAATCTCGATGATGCAGCAGGTCGCGTCGACCCTCAAGAACATCGATCTCAACAACATCAACTTCGTGCAGTTCCCGAACTACACGCACCCGTATCAGGCAGGTCGCCTGGCCCCGGACATGGCATCGGCACAAACCATGATGGACCTGTTGCGGGCAGGCCAGCCGATCACCGTGTCGGCCACCGGTGAAGCGGTCGAGGTCGTCGGCGGCGAGGTCGCACCGGTTGACCCGAACGCCGTTGCCCCCGTCGAGGGTGAGCCGGTCGAACCGGTGGCTCCACCTGCGGGTGCCCTGCCTGAGAACATCACAGGCCAGTCCGCCGCGACGGTGACCTGTTCGCAGGGGCGCACACAGTTCTAGCCAGTATCGCAAGCGGGGTGGTCCTTCTGGGTCGCCCCGCTTGCGTTCGCGGGCGGCGCGCGGGTTAGGGTTAAGTCGTTCCGCGATGGGGCGTGACCCCGATGGGGTGCGCCTGCAACGGCGGGACGTCCGCATCTAGGGCTGAGGAGCCTCATGAAGTTCTTGCGCTCAATGCCGTTGCTCGTCTGGGTCGTCGTCGCGATTGTCCTGGGAATCGTGACCGGTCCGGTCATGCCCAGCTGGCTCGGCGGCGTCTTCCTGACCTACAACTCGATCTTCTCCGGGTTCCTGAGCTTCACCGTTCCCCTCATCATCCTCGGCCTCGTGACGCCGGCGATCGCCGAGCTCGGCAAGGGCGCCGGTAAGTGGTTGGGAGTCACCGCCGCGCTCGCCTACGGCTCGACCGTCCTCGCCGGCCTCCTCGCCTACTTCGTCAGCCGGTGGCTTTTCGCCCCGAGCCTGGCTGGCGGCGGGCTCGAAGCGCTGAGCGAGGGCTCCGGATCCGGCTTCTCGCCGTACATCACCCTCACCACCGGCGGAAGCGACTCCGCGACGGCCATCGTGCTGATGCCGGTCATCGACGTCATGAGCGCCCTCGTGCTCGCCTTCGTCGTTGGCATCGGCCTCACCAGCTTCCGCAGTCGCGTCATCTTCCGCGGTGCCGTCGAGTTCCGCACCATCATCGAGGCGCTCATCCGCCGCGTGATCGTGCCGGCGCTCCCCCTGTTCATCTTCGGCATCTTCATGGACCTCTCGGCCAGTGGCTCGGCCATCACCGTCGTGACGAAGTTCGTCGTCGTGGTGTTGGTCTCGTTCGGGCTGACGCTCGTCGTGCTGCTCGTGCAGTACTCGATCGCAGGTGCAATGTCGGGCGTAAACCCGCTCAAGGCCCTGTGGAACATGCGCGACGCATACTTCACTGCGCTCGGCACCTCGTCGTCGGCGGCGACCATCCCGGTCACGTTGGCCTCGACGAAGAAGAACGGGGTTGCCGATGCGGTGGCCGGCTTCGTCGTACCGCTGTGCGCGACGATTCACCTGTCCGGCTCGATGGTGAAGATCACCTGTTTCTCGATCGCGGTGCTGCTGCTTACCGGCGGCGACGTCTCGTTCGCGAGTTACTTCCCGTTCATCCTCATGCTCGGCGTGATGATGATTGCGGCCCCCGGCGTCCCTGGCGGCGCGATCGCCGCCGCCGCTGGGCTGCTCGTGCAGATGCTCGGCTTTGGCGACATCGAGGTGGGCCTCATGTTCGCCGCGTACATCGCCCTCGACAGCTTCGGCACCGCGACCAACGTCACCGGTGACGGGGCCCTCGCGATGATCGTCAACAGACTCACACGGGGCAAGCTCGGCGCGCAGGCGCAGGACGAGGCAGACGAGGACATCGACCCGCTCGAGGGCGACGTCGTAGCGCAGCACTCGCTGCCGAAGCCGTAGCTCGCGGGCGGGGGCAGGCTAGTGGTTGTTCAGCACTGCCCACGCGATCAGGCTGTCGATCCGGCGCACATCGGCTCCCTTGCCGAGTTTGACCTTGATGTGTCCGGCTCTCGTCCACAGTTCGATTTCGCCGTCGCGATCGAGGATGCCTCCAGCGTTCTCGCTCGACCACATGTTGATGGAGCTGTACGGGAGCGAGTAGATCTCGACCTTCTTGCCGGACATACCTTGAGCATCACGAACGATAAGTCGCTTGGTCGTGAACGTCGCAGAATCCCGGAACGTTTGGAACGAGGCGACCGGCTGTTCGCCTTCGGCCAGCATCGTCAGGATGTCATTCGGGGTCGCGATTTCACTACGCAGCGTCCAGGCCAGAATTGGTGCGGTCTCCACAGATTTACTCCTGAGTTTTGTGGGCCCGCGGTTCGGTCCCGATGCTTGCAACCGTACACAGCAAGAGCATGGTCGCCCGGCGCCGGGGCGTGACCTACGGTTGAAGGAGGAAGCGCTGGCGGCACTGCCCGCCTATGCGCCCTGCATTTCCGAACATTCCTTAAGGGAGAACACTGCATGAGCCTCGTCAGACTCAATGACGTCAGCGTCCGCTACGAGAACGCGCAGATCCTGCGCGAGGCGTTCTTCCGCCTCGAAGATAAGGATCGCGTCGGGCTCATCGGTCGCAACGGATCGGGCAAGACGACGCTGCTGAAGCTGGTGCTCGACCAGGTGCAGCCTGACTCGGGCACCGTGAGTGTCGACGCCGGCACCCGGATCGGGTACTTCTCGCAGTTCTCTGAGCTCAACGGCGAGGCTACGATCACCGAGGTGCTCGACGGGCTCTTCGACGAGGTGCACGCCGTCGAGAAGGAGCTCGCCGAGATCGAGGCGGCAATCGCCGCGATGCCCGCCGACTTCGACGAGCTCATCCACCGCCAGTCCGAGCTGTTCACTGAGATGGACCGGCTCGACGGCTGGGACTATCACCGCAAGATCGACCAGGCGCTGACGACCCTCGGGTTCGACGAGGCGCGACGGGTCTGCTCCATCGATCAGCTTTCGGGAGGGTGGCGCAACCGCGCCGCCCTCGCGAAGATCCTGCTCGAAGACCCCGACGTGCTGCTGCTGGACGAGCCGACCAACTTCCTCGATGTCGCTGGTGTCGAGTGGCTCGAATCCTGGTTCCGCGACTTTAAGGGCGCCGCGATCATCGTGTCGCATGACCGCAAGTTCCTCGACGCGGTGGCGAACCGCATCATCGAGGTCGAGAATTACCACCTGCACGAGTACTCCGGGAACTTCGGCGCGTACATCATTGAGAAGCAGTTCCGGCTGAAGACGCTCGAGTCGCAGTTCGTGCATGAGTCCGAGCTGCTCGCCTTCGAAGCCGAGGGCATCGCCGACCGACGAGAGGCGGCAAAGGGCGGGAGCAAGAAGCTGGGCAAGCAGCTCTCGAATATCAAGAAGTCGCGCGCGCCCCGCCCGGTCGACCAGATCATCACCGAGATCTACGGCGGGCTGCACGTCAAGGATGTGCTGTGCCGCGTGAACGGGCTGGGGAAGGCGTACGGCGAGCATCTCTTGTTCGAAGGTCTCAGCTTTGAGGTGCGCCGGGGCAACCGGATCGTCGTGCTCGGCGCGAACGGCTCGGGCAAGAGCACCCTGCTGCGCGTGCTGACTGGCGAAGAGCAGGCCGACGCCGGCGACGTTGCCTGGGCGTCAGGCGCGAAGGTCGTCTCCTACAACCAGGTGCTCGAAGACCTCGACCCAGACGACACCGTCACGCACTCCGTGAACGCGATGCCCGATAGCCTCGCGCTGACGGCGACGCGGAAGTCAGTGGGGCGCTTTCTTTCGATGTTCCAGTTCTCTGAGGCCGACCTCAAAAAGCGGATCCGCGAGCTTTCGGGCGGCCAGCGCGCCCGCGTGGCAATGGCGCAGTGCCTCTTGTCCGGCGCCTCAGTGCTGCTGCTCGACGAGCCCACGAACCACCTGGACCTCGCGAGCACGCAGGTGATGGAGCGCGCGCTCGTGCACTTCCCCGGGGCGGTCGTCGTGGTCAGCCATGACCGTTTCTTCACGGACAAGGTCGCGAACCACGCCCTCGTGTTCGGCGCGGAGGGCGCCGCCGTCGGCGAGATCGAGGTTCGGGCGGCGTAGGGACGTGGTTCCCTCAGCGGGCAGCGGGCCAAGATGCGTTTTCGCAAACTCATAGCCTTGATGCTCGATGACCAGCGGGATGAGGCGTTCGAGCGCATGGAGTGATGTGCCGTCTACCGGGAGCGGCTCTTCCGGGAAGTCGCCCTCGGAGAGATTCATGTCCAGGAACGGTCCGAGCGCCTCGGAGCGTGCCCAAAACATGGCACCGACCGGGAAATCGAAGTGCGTGGGGATGTCGATTCTCGTCGAGAGTTCGGGAGCTAAACGCCCCAGCCAGTCAGGCACAAACTCGCGATTTCCATCCCAATCGGGCAGGCGACGATCCTCGGGGGCAACCAGCCCGAGGGTGGGGGACGCCGAGAAATCTGCGACAATCTGATCTGCAAACGCAGTACCGTCGCCGACGAGATGCGTCCACATGTGCCGACGCCACTGCTCGCCGACGTCGGTCGGGGCATGCGGGCTGCGCTTGCCGTGTACGTGGAGGACAAGGTCATGCTCGCGCGCCAACGCGGCCACAGGTCCCCTCAAGAGTGCCGAGAGGTTTCTACCGCGGTTGGGCACCACAAAGACGTTCGAGTTCCCACCAGCTGGGTGGGCGCGGAGTATCTCTTCGAGCTCGCGTGCGGCATCGGGCGAGTGGGTCGTCAGGGCGAGTGTCCTTGGCCGCGAGTTCATCGCGAGCAGATCGAGCAGCTCGACCGCAAGGCCGGGGTAGAAGAAGTGCCCATGGATCAAGACGCGCAGGTCCGTCTCTGCGACGGCGCACGGCTCCGTGGGCCGGATGAGTCGCCGGCTCCACCGGCCGGCCGGCTCGCCGTTCTGTAGATAGTGGGCGAGAGGATCGCGCCCGTCGTCGGGAAAGTTGGGTGCTGACTCGGCGTATGCGAGCGGGTGAAACCCCGCGCGGGGCCGGATCAGGCCGACGGGTCCGGTCGGCCTCCGGAGCGGCGTCAGTGCACGAATCTGCCGGAGATAGTCCTGTGCAAGTTGGGCGCGGTCGTTCCCCGAGTCGCCGGTCGCGTAGGCAGCGTCGAAGCCGCCCGGGCCGAGCAGCACCGCCAGGTCCTCGTCGCTTCGGGCCGCTGCGCGCGCGGCACGAAGTCCCAGCGCCTCGGCCGTCGCGGCGTAGGAGAAACGGTCTGCCTGTGTCGCGTCGCGTCGCGGGGGCGGTCCAGCCACCCCATGAACGTCAACCACAGGAACACCCTCGTGCGTGAGCGCGGTGGCGACTGGGTGTTGAGACGCTGCGAGGGTGAGTGCGTACTGAGGTGTGGTCGCTGCCGCGATCTCCGCGGCGAATGCGCGCAAATCATCTTCCACGCGGCCCATTCGACTTCCGAGCACCACCAGCATGCTGGGTTCAACCGCTCCCCAAACGAGCTGTGGCGCATCGGATTCGACGACGACAACGACATTGTTGGTCAGGGAGAGCCGTTCCACGATTGAAACGCACTCACTGCCGATGTCGGGCGAGAGATCGCCGAGCACGAGCACAAGCACGTTTTCCCGATCCGCATCCAGGTCTCGTCTGACGACGATGGCGCTGCGCAGAGGCGAGAGCGAGGTGCGACCTTCCGCCCGGCCGAATTGCACATAGTGCGCGTGCAACTCAAGGTCGTCTAAGAGATCCAGGCTTGGGTAGCAGCGCCGATAGTGATCCGGGTCCAGCAGCCACTCATTCGGCAGGATCGGCACTGGTGCTGGGATGGCTGTGGCGGTGGGTGGGGTCACCGTGCGCGCAACGGCGAACTGCCAGCGCCCGCGCGAGATCGTGCTGATGCTCGCGTTCCACGCCCGGCGCACTGCCCTCAGCGGCTGGGTGACGCGCCAGGACAGCGTGCGATGGAGCGCCTCGATCTCGGCCTGCAGATGTGCTGCGTGGTGCGCGTGCCGGATCCGTGCGCCCTCGATATCGTGCGCGATCTGATGCACCGAGGTCGAGAAGTCCCGCAGGGCGGACTCGCTCAGCTCTCGGGCACGGCGTTCGACCTCGTCTCGATAGGCCTGGGCTTCGCGGGCCGCATCGGACTCGCGCGCGGCTCGCTCGAGTGCGCCCAGTTGGGCGCGCAGTCCTGCTACCTCGCTCACGTGCTCCGCCGCTTCGACCGAAGCTTGTGCTTCCTGCATTGCCCGCTGAGCGCGTACTGCCTCCAACTCGGCGTGTGCGGCATCGAGCGAGGCGTGGAGGGCGTCGATATCAGCGCGGAGAGCGTCGTTGTCGGCCGACAAGCCCGAGACCCAGCGGCGCGCGGGTTCGGGCACGGAGTCGAGCGCAGGGGGCTTCATTGCGGGGATACCTCACACCAAGGAACGGAGAATGCTCCTTCTCGCGGATGCCGACGGCGCGAATCGTCGACGCTTCACGTGAAAGGTGCGTAGATGAGCGTAGTCGAATTTGCTCCAACTGAGTACAACATTAGATTGGTGCCAGCGAGGCGTCCTGAGTAAGCATCGGAGCCGCGCGGACAGCGTGCGCCACGGCGTCGATCGCCTGCTGTGTGACGCGACCGTGCAGCGGGATCGCCAGCACACTCGCCGCTACCCGATCGAGATCCGCCCGTTCGCCGCCGATCAGCGGAACCCGCGAGTATCGCTGGTTCTCTGCTGTCAGCGCAGGAAACCGTCGCCCAGCGATTCCTCGCTGTGCGAGATCTGCGAGCAACTGTTCCTGGTCGTCAGGATCACAGCGAATCGCTTCCATCACGAGGGCTCGGGGGCAGCCAGGCGCGTGCGGGCGAACGCGCTCTGACGCTTCCACCACTCCTTGGTACGCGTCGCGCGTGGCCCGCCTGGACTGGATCTCCCTCGCCAACCCGGCGTGCACGGCCAAGCCGAGCGCCGCGCTGAGCTCTGACAGCTTTCCGTTGGTGCCCGGGGTGAGCGCACGGTCGCCCACGAGTCCGAAATTGCGGGCGAGGGACAAGCGCTCCGCGAATTCAGGATCGCTGGTCGTCACCAAGCCGCCCTCGCCCGTGTGCATGAGCTTTGTGGCGTGAAGCGAGTACGCCGCAGCCGAGCCGCGCGCACTGATCTCGGGGAGGCCATACGCGTGCGCAGCATCGTAGACAATGGCGAGTCCGGCGGCCGCTGCGATGTCGTCGAGCTCGGGATCGGCCGCGATCCCGAAGAGATGCACCGGCAGGATCGCGACGGTGCGCGGCCCAATCGCCAGGTACGCGGCATCGGCGGCAAGGTTCAGTGTCACCGGATCGACTCCGGCGAAGACGGGGACAAGCCCAGCCGCTTCAATAGCGTGTACGGTCGCCGGGAAGGTGAGGGGACTTGTGATGACCTCGCCGCCGCGCGGGAGATCGCATGCGAGCAGCGCCAGCGTCAGAGCGGTGGTTCCCGACGCGGTGGTCAGGGCGCAGGCGCTGCCGAGATCCTGCGAGAGGGCGTGCTCGAGTTCGCGAACCGTGGCTCCACCGTTCGTCCATCGACCCGACGCGGTGATGGCGCCGATGAGCTGGTGCAGGATCGCGAGGTCGGGAGCAACCGGCTGCCCCAGAGTGATCACGCGCGAACCGGGCGCGCGGCGAGGATCTCGCTCCAGCGGCGAATGGAGAGCGCGCCTGGTCCCGAGACCGTCTGCCCTGGCCGGACGTCCCTGCCGACGATGGCCCCGGCATCGACGCGGGCCCCGTCCCCGATCACCAGGGGGCGATTGATCGTGCCATTCTTGATGATTGCTCCGGCCCCGATGAAGACGTCGCGTCCGATCTGCACATGCCCGAGCACCCGCGAGCCGAACGCGAGGGTGGAAAAGTCGCCGACGGTGACGTCGTGAGCGATCATGTCCGCGAGCCCGATGACGCCGTCTCCGAGCCGCGTCGACAATGCGAGCCGGGTCGTGCTCGAGATGAAGGATCCGGTGCCGACGACCGCCTGCGGGTGCACCAGGTGGGGCAGGCCTCGAGAGCCCAGGATCGGGACGCCGTGGTCCACCAGCCGTTGGTACAGCGTGCGCCGCAATGCTGGGTCGTGGACCGAGAGCACCACGCCGACATCCTCGAGCGTGAGGGCCTCTGCGAACGAGTAGATCGGGAGTCCCGGTTCGACGATGCGTCGCGGATCGCGCACGTCATCGATGTATCCCATGAACTCGATTCCGGGTCCCGCCTGGTGTTGCAGGTCGAAAGCCACCTGCGACCCGGTGCCGCCCGCGCCGTAGCAAAGCATCCGGCTCGGCAAGAAACCGGTTGAACTCTGCAGCATCTGCTTAGGCTAGCCACCGTCCAGTATTCTTGTCCAGTGACCAACGACGATCCTTCCACGACTCCCGGAGCTATTCTCGCCGGGCAGGAGTTCTTCGACGCGAATTGGTACCGCGCCACCTACCCCGATACCGCGGGGACCGACCCTTGGCAGCATTTCGTGGACTTCGGAGATGGCGAGCGGCGCTCACCAGGCCCCGGATTTGACGCCAATTTCTACGCGAGTACGTACTTGCCGCTCGAAGCGGGTGGCGCGCTGCGGCACTACCTCGAAGAGGGCCGCGAGGCCGGATTTTTGCCTCTACCTCGGGAGTATTCGGCGAGCGAAAGCCGAGACGCGATGCGGCAGGCTCTTGCCGGCCTGAGTAGCCCGGTCGTGCTCATTGGGAATGACGCGCAGCAGGCCGGGGCACCGCTGCTGCTGTTGGAAATCGCTCGACATCTGCGCGCGCGTGGGTACTCGCCCGTCATCTTGCTGCTGCGCGCCGGACCTCTTCTCCCGGCGTACACAGCCGTAGGCCCCACGTTGATTCTTGCCGAGGGGTACGACATTGCTGGCCTCGGGCACGCACTGGCGCCCGAGACATTTGTTGTGGGAAACACCGCGCTGAGCGCTCCGGTGCGCGTGGCGCTGGGCTCCGATCTGCCGGGCGGCATTCTTGTCCATGAGATGCCAGAGTTCTTGATGCGTGAGGGGTTGATCGAGGACGTGGGACGGTCGCCTCTCGTCGTGGCGTCGTTTCCGAACATCGCCAGTGGACTCATTGGTCGGCTTCCCCGGTCACGCGTAGTTTCGATCCAGCCGGGGCTGCTGCACGTATCCGTCGGGCCACAAAGCACTGCGCGAGTGCGCGACCGAATCAGTGCCTCCCTGGGGTCGTCCCACCCGATCTTCCTCGGGGCCGGGTACGCCGACAGCCGGAAGGGGTTCGACCGGTTTGTCGCTGCGGCACAGGCCATCCGTGCGCGGGAGCCGGCGGCCGGGTTCATCTGGCTGGGCGAGCTCAGCGCGTGGGCGCGCGGCATTGCCGACAGCGCGATCGCGGATGGGCTGCCGTTGATGCTCCCCGGGTTCCGTGCCGATGCAGCGGCCTGGTACGACAACGCCGACGTCTATCTGCTCACCTCCCGGCAGGATCCCGGCCCGACCACCGCAGTCGATGCCGCCCGTCGCGGGACGCCGTTCGTCGCTGCTCCGGGTGATCTGGGCTTGCAGAGTCTTCGATCGGTGTTCGAAGAGGTCGGAACGTTCTGCGAAACGGACGACGAGCTGGCCGGGCGAGCGCTTGAGGTCGCTCAGGGTGAGACGGCTGCTGCTCGCGATCGTCGAGCATCGGTCATTGAACAGTACGCGAGCTTCCCGCGGTACGTTGACGACCTGTTGGAGGCGCTGTACCCACAGAAGTAATTCTGGGCGGCTACGGACGTCCGTCGACGTAGCGGTACTGGAACCAGCCGCGGTACTGCATCACGACGCCCACGATCGGGTTCTTGATGACGACGTCGATCGTCCGCCGATGACGCTTCGAGTCGTACCCGTCCTCCACGTGTGCGCTGACCCCGAGGAGCCGAGGCAGCCGCATCCGCGTGCCGCCTACGCGTACATGGGTGCTTCGCGAAGAAATCACCAGGTTGCCCTGCGGCGATGCCACGCAGGTCAAGACGAGGCAGAGCCGCCTCGATGCGCCGAGGTAGTTGATGAGTGTGCCGGGGGAGTCACCCGCCTCGAGCACGTCGCGAAACTGCTGCGGACCATCCGAGAAGTGGAACGTGCGCAGCGCCTCGAGCCGCATCCGCCCGTCGGCGCCCACGGCCGGAGTGTTGACGATCGTGAACGGCACGTTTCGGTCGATCCGGGTCATGAGCAGGTCTCGCCCTACGAACGGGCGAAGCAGCGTCATCAGACGCCCAAACCGCGCCCCGGCGATCTCGAAGACCCCCTCGCCGACCCCATGAGCGCCCGTGGACTGGGGCGTCGCAGCCGGCCCCGCGACGTATTCGTATACCTCTGGCCGCAGGCGCGCGGCATCCGGCCCAAGCGCCTCGAGGAACACGGAATTGCGCGGCACCTACTGGCTCGCTTGGAACGTCGGGGACGGATCCGTGGCTTCTAAATCGGCAGGCAGACAGTCGCTGTCGATGTCGACCACGATGTGGGGGTAATCGACGCCGATGTCGCCCTCGTAATAGAAAATCGTCTGCATGTCGTAGACGCCGAAGTTCTCGTGCCAGGCGGAGATGCCCAATGCGTTCACACCGACCGAATCGGTGGTGAAATCGAACTCTTCGATATCTGACCAACCACGGGACTCGAGCCACGCACTGAGCCCATCGATCACGGCTACGGCGGTCTCCGCGTCTGCAGGGGACTGGGCCGGTTCCGAGGAGAACCAGGATCCATAGAAGGCGTAGGTGTCGGGGGCGTCGCAGGGGCTCAGGATATTTCCGCCGAGCGGCGGCGCCCAGTCGTCGTCTTGGATGAATGCGAGCAGCGCCTCCGCCTCGTCGGCGACTGCCCGATTGTGAATCTCGGCCGGCTGCACCGAGTCGTTCTTTCCCGTGGCGTCCTCGGCGAACTTCGCCGCCAGAGCAGTCAGCGAGCAGGCGCTCAGCGAGGACATGAGCGCGACTGCGGTTGCCGCGGAAAGCGCTCGCCGCAGGAGGGGTCGAATTCGCATACTCAGAGCCTACCCAGCGGGACGGCGCCCGAATGGGCCCCAAAACGAAAACAGCCCCTCAGTGGGAAACCCAGGTGAGGGGCTGTTTCGCTACTGCGGAGGATAGGGGAATTGAACTTGCGGGAACGAATAATCGTCAATATTTGGAGAATTGCTCGACGACAGGGCAGGGATTGTTGAGAGGGCGCTCTCTTGGAATACGTGTACTCGGGAACTCGGCATCGCCTGGGCGGATCCTGCTGCCTTTGGTTCATGCGTATCTGGCGCCAGCACGAACGTGCACACGTCGCGTTCAATTCCAGGTTGATTCTGGCACCAAGGGCGGAAGCGCTATCTCGCCAATATTCGTGCTACCCCATCAGCAAAGTAGAGTCGGCCGTAATTTGACGCAGTGATCTCACGAATTGCACCAAGGCTTTCGAGTTTTTGCACGAGGGATCGAGCCGTGCCATACGCGATCCCCCGGGCTTCGCTGAACTCTGGGATTGTGATGACGGGCTGGCCGAGAAGTACTTCTGCCACCTCCGTGGTAATCCCGCGGATACCTTTCTCGGCCGCCTGTGCAACGAGACCATCTCTGTATGCGAACAGCGCGTCGATTTGTTGCAATGCATGGCGTGAGCGGTCCCTGACCGCTTCTGCGAACATGGCTACCCATGGATCAAAGTCGCCTGTCAGAGACACGTTCTTGAGCGCGTCGATGTATGAATCTTTTCGCGGTTCGAACCACGCAGACAAGTTGAGAATCGGGTACTCGACCTCGCCCTCTAGGAGCAGTTGTAAGGAAATAATGAGCCGGCCCAGTCGACCGTTGCCGTCACTAAACGGGTGGAGTGTCTCAAACTGGTAGTGAGTTAAGGCCAACTTCACGAGAAGAGGGTGGTCATCGTCGGCGTTTACCCAGCGCTCCCAGTCGGAGAACCCTGTCTCGAGTAGGTCGCCCGGGGGAGAAGGCACGAATCGAGCTTCTTCTACGGGCCTTCCCTTTTCTCCAATAAAGACCTGACGTTGTCTGAGAGATCCAGCGTCGTAGGTGTCACCGCGTGTGCCGCTGACCAGTGTTTTCTGGATTTGCTCCAGCATCCTGCGGCAGATGGGAAGCGATTTCGCGAGCTCCAAGCCCTGGATTGCAGCTTCCACATAGTTCATGACTTCCCGGACGTCATTCGATTGGCGAGGCGGGTCAATGTGGTCTGCCGCAAGGATCTCGTCGAGATGCGCATAGGTCCCCTCCAATGCGGATGTCGCCTGCGCTTCTCGCTTCAGGGCGGGTCTGACGAGAAGGCTTGGATTGGGGAGGAACTTGATTCGTGCGTTCAGTGAGCCAAGTGCACGGTCGGCTTCACCCATCAACTTCACCGTTGATTGACGCATGTCAATGCGCGCGGGAAGGGGCGTTGGCACGAATGCGTAGTGGTCGTATGTCTGCCCAAGCTCATTGTCCCAACCGCTGATTGGTTCGAGTGAACCAACTGGGGAAGATTTGAAATTTGCGACATCCATTTTTCAAATATAGCCGGTATTTGAAATGTGGACAGGGGTGGTTTGAAATTCCACCTGCGTAATTTGCAAGTTTTGTCTGAAACTGAATTTCCAGTGCGATGGGAAGCTGGAGAAAAAACGAAGCAGCCCCTCACCGGGAAACCCAGGTGAGGGGCTGTTTCGTTACTGCGGAGGATAGGGGATTTGAACCCCTGAGGGCGTGAACCCAACACGCGTTCCAGGCGTGCGCCATAGGCCGCTAGGCGAATCCTCCATGCTGGCCGCGAACAGCCAACGCTTTCTATCCTAGCGGAAGCTACATGCGGTTCTGTCCCGCCCGGGGTTACGCCCGAGGGTCGAGGGGATGCGCCGCCATCTGACCATCGAGCTCGTCTAGGTCAACGTGCGGATCGCGTCCGGCGGCGGCCGCGAAGCTGAGCGCGGCGATAAGGCAGGCGAACGCGATGATCCCGAGCGGGTTGCAGATGCCGATGGACATGCCGAGCGCGTCGGGCCCCGCCCAGAGGCTCAATAGTGAGACGAGCTCGCCGTTCGGGTTGTCGGGCACCGTGATCCCAAACGCGAGCGCGCACGCCCACGCGAGCACGAGGGCGACGATGGGGGCGCGTCCGAGCGGACGACCTCGCTCGCGGGTGATGCGGATGCGGCGCGCGGTCCAGAGGCTGAGCCCGGCGAACACGAGCCCGATGGTCGGGAGATACCACCACGTGAGCTCGCCGCCGATGCCGAACAGCCAGCGCCCGACGCTCATCCAGAGCGCCAACACGACACCAATAATCGCCACAATTTGCGCGAACACGAAGCCACCTCCACGAGCCTGGCGCGGGGTATCCGCGCGGCCCCATTCTTCCACGTCGGGTGCCTCGGGGCGTCGGAGTTCGGCGCGACGTCGGGCCGGTTGTGGGGAACGTCAAGGCTCGTGACATCGCCCAGGGTCGTCGTGTAACGTGCAGAGTCCACCGGCTTTTACTCCGGTCCACAGATTCTGACACTGGCATCAAGGACACCGACATATTGGACGTAAGCGACCACTCACGCCCTCGGGGGCGGCGTGCAGCGCCGCTGACCCGTCGGGACATGCGTGAAGCGCGACTTGCTGAGGAGCGTCTGCGCTCCTCTGTTGCGTCGCCAGCCGCTGCGCCCAAGCCTGCGGAGTCGCGCCGGGAACGCCGCATGCGTGAGTTGGCACAAGCCCCCCAGATGACAGAAGGACCTGCTGCGCCTGCGCCGACCGAGCCGGTCTCGGTCGAGGGTGCCGTCAAGATTCTTCCGTCCGCGGCACCGCCCAGGATCCGCCCGCGCGCCGCAGTCAAGGCGCGAAGTTCTGCGGCACCGGCCATCGCCCAGCCAGCCGCTCCGGTGCTCAAAGCAGTGCCAGTGGCCGCGCCCGTTCCTGCAGCGCCGGAGCCGGTGCTCGAGGAGCCGATTGAGGTAACAGGGCCGGCAGAGGTGCCTGAGCCGGTTGAGGCGTCCGAGTCGACCGAGGCAATCGAAACACCCGCACCGACAGAAGCACCGCCCGAGCCGCCGGCGCTGGTCGAGCCGGTCGCCCCGCCCGCGGTCGCTGAGCCGTCGACCACGACCGGAGCGCAGCGTTTCCGCTTCGACATCGGCACGATCCCGCTCGCTCCGCACTCTGCCTCTCTCCCGCTGGCCGCCCCGGTCGCGCCGAACTTCGGCCGCGACGACCTTTCCGCCGTCACCGACGCTGCGTCGATCAGCCTCGGCGGGATCCTGCGCCGCTCGCTCTCAGTGACTCTGGCGGCCGCGAGCGTGGCGGGCCTCATTCTCACGGCCGCTATCCCGTCGCTCGCGCCGATGGGCGGCGAGGACCGCACGCAGGCCTCTGCGATCCAGCAGCTCAGCCTCGGCGGATCGACCGCATCAAATCTCGACGTCGACGTCGTGGAGGGTGTCGACGGCGCCGAGGTCGCGGCCGACGCGGCGCTGATTTCCGCGGACACGTTCGTCAACAACCCCTACGGCATCGTGCAGTACCCCTTCAGCAAGGGCGTCCCGCTGACCGACCCCTTCGGCTATCGCACGGCACCGATCGCGCAGTTCCACGACGGCCAGGATTTCGCCGCCGGCAACGGCGCAGCGATCCGGAGCATTGCCGACGGGACCGTGCTCGAAAGCGGCCCGACGACCGACGGATGTGGCACCGGCGTGAAGATCGCGCACGAGGTCGACGGACTGAGTGTCGAGAGTCGCTACTGTCACATGCAAGAAGGATCGACCCGCGTCGAGGTCGGCAGTGTGGTGAACGCCGGGCAGATGATCGGCCGAGTGGGCGCGACCGGTATGTCGTTCGGCCCGCACCTCCATCTCGTGATCCAGATCAACGGCGAGCCGGTCGACCCGATGCCGTTCTTCCAGAAGTACAACGCAATTTCCCGTTAGCGAGTGGCAGCACGCCCGGGCGTCTGGCCGATTTCATATGGCACGAGTTTTGGTGCTATTCTCTAACGGTTGTCATCGCAAGATGATGTACGCCCCGATAGCTCAGTGGTAGAGCACTTCCATGGTAAGGAAGGGGTCCCCAGTTCAAACCTGGGTCGGGGCTCTGTGGCTGAGTAGCTCAGTTGGTCAGAGCGCACGACTCATAATCGTGAGGTCGCGGGTTCGGATCCCGCCTCAGCTACCACTTACTCACCAGAAACCCCCGTCGCGAATGCGGCGGGGGTTTCTGCGTTCCGGCAGGATCCTGGCGCTGGACCTGACCCCGTTCGCCCCCACCTCTCGACGCGGCGACTCCCGCGGGAGTAGCGTGAGGCATGGCCACCCAGATCCACGCGATCGGCACCGCGCTTCCGCAGTTCCACCTGCCGCAGTCGAGGACACGAGACTTCTTCATTGCGCAGGCGGGAATGGGCAGGCTGGCGGCACGGCTCATCGGGGCGGCATTCGACCAGTCCGCGATCGACAGCCGGTACACGGTCCTCGGCGATCTCGCGGGCGAGCCCGGCCTCTTTGTTGATGAGGATGGGCAGCTGCGGGCGCCGAGCACGGGGGAGCGCAACGCGGTCTACCGCCGCGAGGCTCCGCCCCTCTTTGCTGCGGCAGCGCGAGATGCGCTTGCACGCGCGGAGTTCGCGCCCGACGAGGTCACCCACGTCGTCACCGCCTCGTGCACCGGCTTCTTCGCACCAGGGCCCGACTTCCTGCTGGTCAAACAGCTGGGGATCTCGCCAAACGCCGAGCGCACCCACGTCGGCTTCATGGGCTGCGCGGCCGCGTTCCCGGCGCTCCGCGTCGCCACGCGGATCAGCGAGAGTCAGCCCGACGCGGTCGTGCTGGTCGTCTGCGCCGAGCTGTGTTCCCTCCACATCCGGTCCTCGCAGGATCCGGAACAGATCGTGGCGTCAGCGGTGTTCGCGGACGGAGCCGCCGCGGCCGTCGTATCGGCGCAGGAGCCGCGCACCGCAGGAGCCGTGTTCGACGTGGGGGCGTTTTCGACGTCGATCACCGCCGACGGCGAGCAGGACATGGACTGGAGCATTGGCGACCAGGGCTTCGAGATGCGGCTCACTGCCGAGGTGCCGCGAGTGATCGGCCGCGAGATTGCCGGGGTCGTGCGCTCGATGCTCGGCGAGCACGGGGATCCCACGGCCGCCGTCGATAGGACCGCCGTCGATGCGTGGGCGGTGCACCCGGGCGGGCGCAGCGTGCTCGACCGCGTGCAGGCGAGCCTCGAGTTGCCCGACGAGCGGCTTGCGCACTCCCGCGCGGTGCTGCGCGACCACGGCAACATGTCGAGCGCGACCGTGTTGTTCATCCTGCGCCGCATTCTCGAGGACGACACGCTTCCCCCGAGCTCCCGGATCGCGGCGCTCGCGTTTGGCCCCGGGCTCACGGTCGAGACGGCGCTGCTCACCCGCCGCGTGCCCCGCGGCAGCGGCCGGGCGGCGGCATGAGCCTCACGGATCGCGATCAGCATCTCGAAGAGCTGATGGACGATCCCGGCTGCGACCCCGAACGGTTGCGGCGCACGCTCCAGCGCTTCGCGGTGGTGAACCGCCTCGTCGCCGGTTGGGACGGCGTGTACCGCTCGCACCTGCGCCCCGCCCTCGCTCGGACGAACGGCCCCGCGCGCATCCTCGACATCGGCTGCGGTGGCGGCGACGTGCTCCGGCGGCTCGTCCTGCGTGCCCGCGGCGACGGCTTCGCGGTCACGGGCATCGGGGTGGATCCTGACGGGCGCGCGCTCGAGGTCGCCCGAAGCGCGCCGCAGACCGAGGGGGTCACCTATCGGCAGGCGTTTGGCCGGGACCTCGTCGCTGAGGGGGCGACGTTCGACATCGTGCTCTCGAACCATCTGCTGCACCACCTGCGGGATGCCGAGTTCACGGGTCTGCTCGCGGACTCGGAGGCGCTCGCCACCACGCTCGCCATACACTCCGACATCGCGCGCGGCCGCCTGGCGTACGCCGCCTACGCCGCCGGAATCACCCCGTTCGCACCCGGGACGTTCCTCCGCACCGACGGCCTCCGCAGCATCCGCCGCAGCTACACTCGCGACGAGCTCGCGGCCCGCCTGCCCAGAGGCTGGGCAGCCAGGCAGGTCTCGACATTCCGGCTGCTCGCGGTGCACCACACACAGTCGGGGCGACGGTGAGCGGGCCTCGGGCCCACCAGGTCGATCACGACGTCGTCGTCGTCGGCGCGGGCCCGAGCGGGCTGCTGCTCGCCGCTGAGCTCAGCCGGGCGGGCATCGACGTCGCCGTGCTCGAGCGGCGTGCTGACAGCGCGCCGGGCACGAGGGCGATCGGGGTGCACCCGCCGACGCTCCTGGCGCTCGAGGCGTCGGGGGCCGCCGAGCAGATCCTCGCGCGGGCAGCGCGGATCCCTCGCGGCATTGCCCGCACGCGCGACCGCCAGCTGGGCGAGGTGCGTTTCGACCGGACGGGCGCCCGGTTTCCGTTCGTCGCTGCCGTGCCGCAAGCGGTCACCGAGGCTGCGGTCGGCGCGGGGGCACCGGATCCGCTCCGCGGTGTCCTCGTGGGTTCACTGCGAGATGCCGGCGACTTCGTGGTGGTCACGACGGAGAGCGCGGCCGGCCCCGGCGAGTTGCGCGCCCGCGCGGTCGTGGTGGCGGCGGGTGCCTCTGGGCGCGCGCTTGTGGCGGCCTCACACGGGGTGCGCGCCCGGGAATTTCCCGACCGGTACCTGATGGCGGATATCAAGGCCGCGCCCACCCAGCCCGAGACGACCGCGGTCATCACCCTCGACGGGACGGGCGTGCTCGAGTCGTTCCCCCTGCCCGGGGGCGGGCGCCGGCTCGTCGCGTGGGTCGGGCGGGGCGGGGAGGTCGTCGAGCCACCCGGCGAGCGGGCGGACGAGCTACTGCGCCGGGCGGTCGCCACGCGCACCGGCGACGAGGCGCTCGCTGCCAGGGTAGCGAGCGCGCAGGGCTTCGGGATACGCCGGGTGTTGCTCGGGCGCATGCGCCGAGGGCGGGTGTTCGCGATCGGCGACACCGCGCACGAGGTGAGCCCGATCGGCGGGCAGGGAATGAACCTCGGCTTGCTTGACGCGGCGACGCTCGCGTCGGCGCTCGTGCGCTGGCTGCGGGACGACGAGGCGACAAGCGAGCTCGATCGCTGGGAGCGGCGGCGGCTTGCCTCGGCACGGACGGCTGCCCGCCTCGCCGGCGCGAACACGTCCGTCGGGCGGTCGCGACCGGTCGCGGCTCATCTGCTCGCGACGACGGCATTGCGCGTGGCACTCTCAGGGCCGCTGGGGCGGTTGGCGGCGAACGCCTACGCGATGGGGCTGGACGCGGACGCTACCCCGTCAGCCCGCCGGTGAAAATGAGCTGTGTCGCGAGCAAGAGTGCGGCGAGCTGCACGAGCATGAAGGCGAGACGTCTCGCGCCGGGGCGTAGCGACGCCACCAGGGCGACGATCGCCAGCGCGCTCACCGCCGCGAAACCCAGCACGGGCAACACCTCGAGCCCGCGCCCGACGGCGTAGCCGGGTGCGAGGGCGACGACCGCGGCACCGGCGATGAGCGCGGCCGCGGCGATGATGGCGGAACCCGTCGCGCCGATCCTGTGGGGCAGCCCGCGCACGCCCGTCGCGCGGTCGTCGTCGAGGTCGGGGAGGACGTTCGAGAAGTGGATGGCGACGCCGAACGCCGCGCCGGCGAGCGTGGCCCATGGGGGCGCGAAGAGCGGCGCGGGGAGGCTCAGCGTCGCGAGCGACGGGAGCCCGCCGAAGGCAAGGACGAAGCAGGGAGCCGACCAGACAGTGGACTTGAGCCCCGCGTTGTACGCCCACCCCGACCCAATGAGCACGAGGTGTACGAGGAGCATCCGCCAGCCGAGGACGGCCGAGAGCCCGACTGCCATCAAAGCGGCGGAGACGGCCGCGACCCAGGCGGTTTGGAGGGGCGCTCCCTCGCGCGCGAGCGGTTTATCGGTGCGCTCCACTGCCCGGTCGCGCGGGGCGTCAATCGCATCGTTCGACAGGCCGATCGAGACCTGGCCGGCGAACACCGCTGCGGTCAGCAAGGCGAGCCGGCCCGGCCCGAGCCCGACCGAGACCCCGAGCGCTGCGGCGATCGCGGTCACGACCAACGTCGGTCCGGGGTGGGTTGACCGCCACAGCACTGCCAGTGTGCGCATATCCCGATGGTAGGGCGTGCGGGGGTGTGATCGGCGATGCGCGCCGGAATATTCGCGATGCTGACGGGCGACGTCGCCTCGCACCCCTCGACGTTCATCCGGGAGTTCACTTTGCGTTAGCGCGCGTTCACGCGCCGCTGTTCAGATATGTGGGGCCGAGCTTGTCGGCCGCTTTCCACGCGAAGTAGGGCTTGAACGATTATGAAGTTGCTTTCCGCAGGCGCGCTCGCGCTCGTTACCTCCTCCCTCCTGCTCACCGGTTGTTCGGCGAGTGAGAGCCCAACCGCTGACAACACCTGGGCGAGCGCAAAGAGCGCCGAGGAGGGTGGCGGGCTCGACGCGCTCGTCGCGGCCGCCCAAGAAGAGGGCACCCTCAACACCATGGGGCTGTTCGATGACTGGGCCAACTACGGTGTGCTGAAAGCCGCCTTCACCGAGAAGTACGGTATCGAGGTGAACAACGACGTGTCGATGAGCTCGAGCCAGGAGCAGATCAACGTCGTGCAGCAGCGGGTGGGCCAAGAGCGCTCGATCGACTACCTCGACACGGGCGTCTCGTTCGCGGAGTCGGGCGCCGCCCAGAACCTGCTCGCCGAGTACCGCCCGGCGGGCGCCGAGGCGCTGGCCGAGGGCCTGCGCGGCGCGGGCGACCAGTGGACCAGTCAATACGGCGGCTACATGAGCATCGGCTGCGATGCCGGACGCGTCGAGGTCTGCCCGACGACGATCGCCGATCTCACGAAGCCTGAGTACGAGGGCAAGATCGGGGCGTTCGAGGACCCGACCTCGGGCGAGCTCGAGTTCAATATCGTGTGGGCGATGTCGATGGCGAACGGCGGGTCGCTCGACGACATCCAGCCGGGCGTCGACTTCTTCCAGGAGCTTTCGGACAGCGGAAACATGACCAAGGTCGTCGGCAACGACGGCACCATCGAGCGGGGCGAGACCCCGATCGTGCTCAGCTGGGACTACCTCAACCTGGCCTCCGCCACGAAGCTGGCCGAATCGGGCATCGACTTCCAGGTGAACGTCCCGACCGACGTTTTGTGGTCCGCGTACTACGCCGCGTCGATCAACGCCGACGCCCCGCACCCCGCGGCGGCTCGCCTCTGGATGGAGTTCGTGTTCAGCGACGAGGGCCAGAACATCTTCCTCGAAGGCCAGACGCGCCCCGCGCGCCTCGGCGAGATGCTGGAGGCGGGAACCGCTGACGCTGACGCCGTCGCAGCACTGCCCCCGGCAGAGGGCGAGGCGACCATCCCGAGCGCTGAGCAGCGCGACGCGGCGAAGGAGCAGCTGACCGCTGCATGGATGGCCGTCACCTCCTCATGACCCGTTCGTCTCGCGGGGCGGCCACTCGGTCGCCCCGCACGGCCGTCGGGCTGCTCCCGTTCTTCGGCTTCACCGCCCTGTTTCTCGGCGCGCCGCTCGTCGGCCTCATCGTCTCCGCGTTCCACGTCCCCGTGCCGAATGCCCCCGGGCAGAGCGTGCTCGGCCTTGGCAACTTTGCGGCGAGTCTGAGCGGCGGCCCCGGCGAGGCGATCGGCAACAGCATCCAGATCAGCGCGATAGCTGCCCTGATCGGCACGGTTTGCGGCGCTCTCGTCGCCCAGGCGATCGTCACCCTCGACTCGCCTGCGCTGCACTCGACCACGACCGTGCTCTCGACGGTGCTGGCGAACGCCGGCGGCATCAGCCTCGCGTTCTCGTTCATCGTGGTGCTCGGCAACGTCGGCTTCCTCACCGAGCTGCTCCCGCTCAAAGAGATCGGCTTCTCGCTCTACAGCGGCGCGGGCCTCATCTTGATGTACCAGTACTTCCTCATCCCGACCATGGTCATGCTCTTCCTGCCCACGCTCGGCGGGGTGCGCCGCGAGTGGCGCGAGTCGGCCTCGTCGCTCGGCGCCCCCTGGTACCAGTTCTGGGCGCGCGTCGGCCTTCCCGTGGTCACCCCGGCGCTGCTCAGCGGCTTCGTCCTGCTCTTCGGTGCCTCGCTCGCGACCCACGTGTCGGCGGCCGCGCTGATCGGCGGCGCGAACTTTCCCCTCGTCACCCTGAAGATTGCGGGGCTGCTCACCGGTGGCAACGCGTCCGGCCAAGAGAACGTGGCGATGGCGCTGAGCGTCAACATGATCGTGATCGCCCTCGTGACGCTCGCGATCTCCATTCCCCTGCAGAAACGGAGCCGGCAGTGGCTGTCCGCGAAATAGTGAGTGCCCCTCAGAGCGCGACTTCGACGGGTCCCGAGGTCGCGCAGCGCGCCTACCGCCCCTCGCGACTGCCCAGGATCCTGGCGGTGGTGACGTTGGTCGTGCTCGGCATCTACCTGGCTGGGCCGCTGCTCGCGGGCCTCTGGTACAGCTTCTGGATCCCGGGTGAGGGCGTGCGACTCACGGCCCTCGCCGACGCTGTCGCCTCCCCCGAGGTAATGAGTAGCCTCGCGCGCTCGATCGGCCTCTCGCTGGCCTCCGTGCTGATCCTGTTCGTCGTGCTCGTGCCGACCGTCGTGCAGTTGCACGTCGGCGCGCAGCGGTACCGGCCGCTGGTCGAGGCGAGCTGCATGCTGCCGCTCGTCGTGCCCGGCATCGCGCTGGTGGCGGGCGTCATGGTGGTGCTGCGCGCCGGCGTCGGCGCGGGCACGGTCGCGCGCACGGTGAGCCAGTTCCTGCAGGATCCCTCATACCCGCTCGTGCTCGTCGGCTGCTACGTCATCGTGCTGTTGCCGTTCACCTTCCGCGTCATCGACAACGCGCTCTCCGCGATTCCGGTCGCCCAGCTACTCGATAGCGCGCGAGGCCTCGGAGCCCCGTTTCCGATTGCGGTGCTGCAGGTCGTCGCCCCGAACATCCGCGCGTCGCTCTGGGTGTGCGCCTTCTTCGGTCTCTCGGCGGGCCTCGCCGAGTACACGTTTTCCATCACCCTCGGGTTTCATACGCTGTCGGTCGAGCTCATGAGCCTCTCGGGCAGCAACTTCCGCACCTCTATCGCCGTCTCGCTGCTCGTCACGCTGCTGTCGTGGGTGCTGATGATCATCGTCCTCCAGGCGTCAAACCGCGTCGCCGCCTCTCGAAAGGCTCGTTCATGAACACGCTTCCCACCTCTCGTCCCGTCGGCGCCAGCATCGAGTACCGGGGTGTGCAGAAGTCGTACGGCTCGACGCCCGTGCTGCGCGACTTCACGCTCGACATCAACCCCGGTGAGTTCATCGCGCTGCTCGGCCCCTCGGGCTGCGGAAAAACCACCGCGCTCCGGATCCTGGGCGGGTTCGAGACCCCGAGCGCCGGCGACGTGCTCGTCAACGGGCGCTCCGTGCTGCCCGTGCCGCCGCACCGCCGCGACATCGGCATGGTGTTCCAGGCGTACAGCCTGTTCCCCAACCTGACCGTGCGCCGCAACGTAGAGTTCGGCCTGGCACTGCGCGGGGTGCCGCGCGCAAAGCGGCGAGAGATCGCGCGCGAGAAGCTCGAGATCGTGCGCCTTTCGGGGTTCGAGGACCGCTACCCGAACCAGCTGTCGGGCGGGCAGCAGCAGCGCGTCGCGCTCGCACGGGCCCTGGCGATCAGCCCCGAGATCTTGCTGCTCGACGAGCCGCTCTCGGCGCTCGACGCGCAGGTGCGCGCGGGCCTGCGCGAGGAGATTCGCGAGCTGCAGCTGCGCACCGGCGTCACCGTCGTGTTCGTGACGCATGACCAGGAGGAGGCGCTCGCGATGGCGGACCGCGTCGCCGTGATGCACGAGGGTCGGATTCAGCAGATCGCGGCCCCGGACGAGCTGTTCTTTCGCCCGGGCGGCGAGTTCGTCGCGGGGTTTGTGGGTGTTACGAACGAGCTGCCGGTCGCCTCCGGGGTACCGCAGCCGGCGCTCTGGCGGGTGCCCGCGGCGGGGACCGCGACCGACCGGCTCTACGTCCGCCCCGACGCACTCGACTGCGAGCCGTCGACCGACCCGGTGGGGCGCGTCACCGCGCACCTCTTCCTCGGGGCGACGACCCGCATCACGGTCACGACCCTGGAAGGCGAGCACCGCCTGAAGATCGACGTTCCGACGCACCGGGTCGTGACGATCCCGGTCGGCGAGCAGGTCGCGGTGCGGCTCACTCAGCCCGCGATCTATCGGGTGCTGGGGGACGATCCCGGCCAGCTGCCGGCCGTTGCCGTCTCGACCGCGACCGCCGCCGAGCGGGTGCGCGTGGCGTAGGTCGCCTCATGCAGAACAGCGCCCAGCCTGTCGTGGAGCCGGGCTGGGCGCTGTTGCGTCTGATTGGTGCGGTCCTACGCCGGATCGAGGAACTCCAGCAGCCGCGGCGTCACCTCGGTCGGAGAAACCTCCGCCGGCCAGGCTGGCGGGGCGCCCTGCGGTCGGTGCAGCACGACGAACGACTCGCGCTCGAGTGCCGAGTCCCCGCCGTGGCCGCCCGCATCGACGTGGCCGTGATCGCTCGTGATGGCGAGCAGCCAGTCGTCGCCGTCCACCTCGGCCAAACGCGCGACCTCGGCGCTGAGGCGCGCGAGGTGCGCGTCGAGCCGGGTCAGCGAGGCCGCGTACTCGGGCGAGAGCGGGCCGTGCAGGTGGGCCGACTCGTCGGCGTCGCAGAGGTAGGTGAAGCAAACGTCAGGGGTGTCGTGCGTGAGGGACCACATCGTGTGGTCAACCATCTCCGCGTCGAAGGGCACGTAGCCGCGCGTCTCGCCGTCGCGCACGACGACGCGGTGCAGCCCTGCGTGGTGCTGCTCGCGCCGCTCGTGAATGATCGGGCCGAACCCGGCCGGGTCGACGAGCGGCGGCCAGCTCGCGGCGGCGAAGGTCTTTCTGCGCTGATCCGCGTAGAACGCGCGACTCAGCAGATCCGGGTAGCGGCACAGCTCCGAGCCCAGGAACTGGTTGTCCGTGACGCCGTGTTCGGCGATCGTCGCGCCAGTGAGGATCGTCGCCCAGCTCGGGCCCGACATCGTGGGAGCCGCGACGAGCATGCCGTGTCGGGAGCCCTCCGCCGCGAGGCGAACGAGCGTCGGCATCAGGCCGGCGTCGATGGCGAGGTCCACGCGCAGCCCGTCGAGTCCGACGAGCAGGATCCTGCGCCGCGGGGAAGCCTGCGGGGAAAGCGCGAATGCGGCAGGGGAGAAAGTCATGGGGTCCTGTCTGTGATGCGAGAAGCGGGCGGCGAAATGACAGCGGCGCGGCCAGATCTGGAAGTCAGATCGGGCCGCGCCGCTCGGGTGACGCAGTTCACATGCGGTCGAGCACGGACTCGGCGAAGCCCATCCCGGTACTCATGCCCGTGCCGTTCGTGACACAGGCGATGAACACCCCGGGGGCCGGCTCGCGCACAAAGAAGGGCTCGGCCGTGCTCGTGGCGTACTCGCCGTGCCACCGCCGCCGCACCGTGAGCGGGGTGCCGAGCAGCTGCTCGAACTCGCGCAAGAGCAGCAGGTCGAGCGCCTCGTCCTTGAACGGGTCGTGCGTGTGAGCGTAGGCGTGCGTGTCGCCGATGACGAGCCGGCCGTTCGGCCGCTGCGACATCTTGACGTTGACGAACGCCTCGACCAGCTCGGGGGTGTCCCGTGCGAGCCGCTCGCGGATGCTCGCGGCCTCCGGGTAGTGCGCGAGGCCGTCGTAGCGCATCACCGCGGTGCCGGTCAGGATGACCGGGTCGAAGTGGCTGCCGGCGGGCGCATCGGTCTCGAGCATGTGGAGCAGGCAGCGCGTGAACCCCGCCTCCTCCGCGACCTCCGGGAAGAGCAGGTCGAGGTCGTGCCCCGTGGCTACCACGACGCGCTCGGCCGTGACCGACCCACGGCTCGTGTGCACGACCCCGGACTCGACGCCCGTGACGTTCGTGCGGAACCGAAACTCGACGCCCTGCTCGGCGAGGTAGGCGGCCAGGGCTGGGATCGCCTCGGGCGAGTTCACCCGCAGGTCGTTCCGGCAGTGTGCGGCCCCGACCAGGCGCGGGTCAGCGATGCTCGCGAGCTCGCGGGTCTCGGCGGGGTTCAACAGCTGAACGCCCTCGCCGCGCAGCTCGGCGAAGCGCTCGAGCAGGGCCCACTCGTCGTCGGCGCGGGCCACGATGAGGGTGCCGGCTTCCTTGATCCAGAATCCCGCCCGCTCAGCGAGACGCAGCCAGTGCGCCCGCCCCGCTCGGGCGTACGCCAGGCCCTCCCCGTCCTGCGTGGTGATGCCGACGTGGCCGAAGTTTCGGATCGACGCCCCCACCGGGCGATCGGTCCGTTCGATGACGACCACCCGCTGCCCGCGCTCGTGCGCGAGCGCCGCGTGGGCAAGCCCCACGACGCCCGCGCCGACGACCGCGAGGTCGAAGTCGTGCGCCTGGCTCACTCCGCGAGCGCGGGGGCCGCGAGGCCGAGCAGCTCGGGGAGGTCCCGCACGTCGCACACGTGGGTGTGCGGGAAGGTGGCGAGGTGCTCGGGCGACTGAGCACCGGTGCTCACCGCGACGACGTACTTCGCGCCGGCGTTGATGCCCGCGGCGAGGTCGAGCTCGGTGTCGCCTGCTGCGAGGACCTGGTCCGCGTCGGTGACGCCCGCGCGCTGCATGGCGACCTGGATGAGCTCGGGCGCCGGGCGGCCGAGCGAGACGTCGTCGGAGGTGATGGCGAAGTCGACCGTGTGCTCGGGCGTCGGGCCGACCGTCCACCCGATCGCGTCGAGGATCATCTGGGTCACGCCGCGGTCGAAGCCGGTCGTGAGCGCCACCTGCATGCCGGCAGCGCGCATGCGCTGGAGTGCCTCGGCGACCCCGGGGAGGGCGGTGGGCGGCGTATCGCGGTAGGTCTGCTCGAGGCGGGCGCGGAACTCGAGGAAGAGGCGCTCGACCTCGGCGGGGTCGGCCTCGCCGCGGAAGGTCTTGAGGAACCCGGCGATCGCCTCGCGCTTGTTGGCGCCGAGTGCGGGGCGGAGGGCGTCGTCCGAGATCTGGACCGAGAGCGCTTCCTCGACGACCTCCTTGAGGCGGGCGTACACGGCGCCGCCCTCGTTGACGGTGGTGCCGGCGACATCGAGCGTGATCAGGGAAACCATCTGGGACTACCTTCTGTTCAATCGTGTTCGACCCGATCGACTGCGGGTCAAAACCAACGGTAGGGAGGGCGGGTCACCCGCCGACAACGCGGCGGGGAACCGGAAGTGAACGCCCCGGGAACAGTGGGTGTTGGTGCTTGACGGAGTCGGCTACGCCTCCGCCCCACTCGCGCTCGAGATGCCGGGGTAGTCCGCGACGCGATCGGCGATGACCGGGAATTCCGTGCGCACCCGAGCGACGAGGCCCGGGTCGATGTCGACGACGAGCACCTCCTCGCCGGCGCCGCACTCCCCGACGATGGCGCCAGACGGGTCAACGACCCGGCTGAAGCCGCCGAGCTCGACCCCGCCCTGGCTGCCGCCGGCGTTGCACGCGAAGATCCACACCTGGTGTTCGACCGCGCGCGCATGGGTGAGCAGCCGCCAGTGTGCGCGGCGGGCGGCGGGCCAGGCGGCGGGCACGACAACGGCCTCGGCGCCTCGGTCGCTCAGCGCCTGCCACAGGCCGGGGAAGCGCAGGTCATAACAGGTGGTGCTGCCGAGCCTGCCGACCGCGCTGTCGACGACGCTCAGCGTCGTGCCCGGTGTGAGCAGTTCGGACTCGAGCGACTGATATCCGAAGACGTGGATCTTCCGGTACACCTGCGCGATCTTGCCGTCCGCGCCAATGAGTACTGCCGTGTTGTGCAGCGCCCCGTCCGGGGCCCGCTCGATGATGCTGCCGAGGTGCACCTGGGCGCCCAGGTCGCGTGCGACCCGCCGGCCCATCGCCACGGTCGGGCCGTCGAGCGTCTCGGCCAGCTCTGCGTACTGATCGAACGCGAAGTACCCGGCGCTCCACAGCTCGGGCAGCACGAATAGGTCAACGCCTGGCTGCGCCCGCAGGATCCCCTCGGCGCGCACGATGCGCTCGGCCTGCGTCTCCCCGTCAGGGCTTGCGAGCTGAATGAGGGCGACCCGGGTCATGCATTCTCCTTCTGGCCAGTGCGTGTTGCCTCAGTCTACAAACCGCGGCCCGAGCTATCGCGGCCTTCATGGCCGGCGGCCAGCCCCGCGACCAGGCGCGCAAACGCGGCGAGCATGCGGGCAGGATCCGCGCCAACGCCGTCGCGGGTGCCGCCGCTGGCGACCGCGATCGCGGCCTCGCGCAGCGCCCCCACGAGCAGGGCCGCAGTGAGCGCCTCGTCGACGTCTTGGCCGAGCTCGCCGTCCGCGCGGGCTTCGGCCAGCACCCCGCGCACGAGCTCGACGCTCGCCCCCGAGCCGCGCCCGCGCTCGGGCCCCGTGGCGATGAGGCCGGGCCCCGAGACGTTGTAGAAGTGGCCGACCCGGGGGTCACCGGCGAGCTCGATCATCTCGCGGGCGAGGGCGACGAGCTGATCCTGCCAGCTCGAGGCCGCCGAGACGGCCGCCCGGCTGCGTGCCACGAGTTCGTCCGTCAGCCGCGCGTAAGCGGCGCGCAGCAGATCGTCCCGCCCGCCGGGGAAGTGGGCGTACAGAGTGCCGCGGGCCATGCCCGATCGCGTCGCCATCCGCTCGATCGTGGCCGTGTCAACGCCGTCCTCGGCGATGATGGTGAGCAACGTCCCGATGAGTTCGTCGCGCGTGCGCTCGCGGCGTCGCTCGCGCAGCGAGGTTGCCGGTGCGGGCTGGGTCATGCGCACTTCCTCTCGGATCGACCCCAAGTCTAGGACGGACGCGCATGAAATTGATTTCTAAATGCAATTTCTGAACTAACAGTCTAGTTTTGTAGTGAGACCACTCCCCACGAATGAAAGGTCGCCGATGACCGAGCTCGTCACCCTCGCCAATGCTGCGGCGCTCGCCCGCGAGGCACTCCCGGCATTCGGCATCGCCGCCGACGCGCCGCTACGCCTCCTGAAGAACCGCGAGAACTTCGTGTTCGCGCTGGCGCACGCGGGCACCGAGTACGTCCTTCGCGTGCACCGCCGCGGGTATCACTCGGACGCCGAATTGGTCTGCGAGCTCGAGTTCGTCGAGGCGCTGCGGGCGGAGGGCGTCGCCGTCCCTCGCTTTGTGCGCACTCGCGACGACCGCACGTTCTGCGTTGTCGGGGCGGGTCAGGCGGTTGGCGCCCACCAGGTCGACCTGCAGCTGTTGCTCGAGAACCACGGCAACTTCGGCGACGAACGCACCGCCTTCGATGGCACGGCCGAGCTCGACCCCGACGACTTCGCCGAGTTGGGTGGCCTTGCAGCCCGCGCTCACGCCGCCGCCGAGCGCTCGGGCTTCACGCTCGGAGTGCCGCGCCAGAACTGGGACGCGGCCGGTCTCGTCGGTGAGCACCCCGTTTGGGGCGACCCGCTGCGGCTGCCCGAGCTCGCGGGGCAGGATCTCGGCGACGTGGAGGCGGCGATCGCCCGCGTGGCCGAGGTACTCGCCGCCTACGGGCAGCGCCCCGAGAGGTACGGCCCCATCCACTCCGACCTCACCCCCGAGAACATCCTGCGTACCGACGCGGGCCTGGTGCTCATCGACTTCGACGATTTCGCCGAGGGTTGGCACCTGTTCGACCTCGCCACGGCGATCTACTTCTTCACCCCGCACCCGCGCTATGACGAGTACCGCCGGGCGCTCTTCGCCGGGTACGAGGCGATTCGGCCGCTCGATGACGCGGACCGCACGGCGTTCGCCGCGATCCTGCTCGCCCGCGGGCTCACGTACCTGGGCTGGGCGGCGGACCGCCGCGGCGAGGAGGCCGCCGAGTTCCACGCGGAGTCCGTGCTGCCACAGGTGGTGCGCCTCGCCCGCGAGCTGCTCGCGCAGCCCGCCGTCTGACCAACCCGCCCGCTTGACGCAACACGAGGACATCATGACCACCAGCAACGCAGACCTCATCGCCCGCCGAAACTCCACGATCGGGCCCTTCTCGCCCCTGTTCTATGCCGAGCCGCTGCAGTTTGTCTCGGCGAAGGGGGTCTGGTTCACCGAGGCGAACGGGCGGCGCTATCTCGACGGGTACAACAATGTGCCCCACGTCGGCCACGGGAACGACCGCGTCGTGCGGGCGCTCGCCGAGCAGGCGGGCCGCATCAACATCCACACGCGATACCTCAACGAGCGTGTCGTCGACTACTCGGAGCGGCTGCTGTCGACCTTCGAGCCGCACCTTGACCGGGTCTTCTACGGCAACTCCGGGTCTGAGGCGAACGAGCTCGCGCTGCGGATCGCGCGCCAACTCACCGGGAACACGGGCGTCATCGTGTCGGATTACAGCTACCACGGCACCACGATCACGCTCGCGCAACTCACCACCGGGCTCACCACCCGCGAACCGCTTGGCGCGCACGTGCGCACCCTCCGGATCCCGGACCTCGACCTCGACCCGCGCCCCGAGGCGGAGGTGTGCGCCGAGACGCTCGCCGAGCTCGACGCCGCGATCGCCTCACTGCAGGCGGCGGGCCTCGGCGTCTCGGCCAGCCTCTTCGACCCGCTGTTCTCGACCGAGGGCATGCCGCGGGTGCCCGCGGGGCTTGCCGCGGGAATCGTGCAGCGCGTGCGCGCGGCCGGGGGGCTCGTCATCGCGGACGAGGTGCAGAGCGGATTTGGCCGCACCGGGTCGCACATGTGGGGGCACCGCTATCTCGGCATGGACCCGGACCTCGTCACGCTGGGGAAGCCCATGGGCAACGGCCACCCGATGTCCGCTGTGGTCACGACCGAGGCGATCCAGACTGCGTTCGGCTCGCGCAACGAGTTCTTCAACACCTTCGCCGGCAACCCGGTCTCGGCCGCGGTCGGCGAGGCCGTGCTGGTGGAGATGGACGAAAAGGGGCTGATGGCGCAGGCAAGCGAGCTCGGCGGGCTCGCGCTCGCGAAGTTCGAGGAGTTCGCCGGGCGCTACGATTTCATCCGCTCGGCGAAGGGGGCCGGGCTCTTCCTGGGGCTCGACTTCGCCGTTGACGGGGAGCCCGCACCGGCGCTCGCGAAGCAGGTCGTCGAGGCGATGAAGTCGCACGGCGTGCTGATCTCGAAGATTGGGCGCCACGAGAGCGTGCTCAAGGTGCGCCCGCCCCTGGCGTTTAGCTCTGCGGAGCTGCCGATCCTGTTGGGTGCGCTCGAGGAGTCGCTCGACGAGGTGCGCGCCGCCTGACGGAACACCGCACTCGCCAGGGAAATGACAGAGGGGCAGGATCCGCGCGGATCCTGCCCCTCTGTGTAAGCGTCGCGAGTTAGCCGCGGCGGTACTGCGCCGTGATGGGGCACTCGAACGGGTCGCGAGCGGCCAGGCCGACGCGGTTCAAGTACGCGATCACGATGGCGTACGAGCGCCAGATCGAGGTCTCGGTGTACGGGACATCGAGCGTCTGGCAGGCCTCGCGCACGATCTCGCGAGTGCGAGCCAGCGCGGGGCGGGGCATGTTCGGGAACAGGTGGTGCTCGATCTGGTAGTTCAGGCCGCCCATGAACCAGGTGGCCATCCAGCCGCCCGAGACGTTGCGCGACGTGCGTACCTGCTTCGAGAAGAAGTCGAGGCGGGCGTCGTGCGCGAGCACCGGCATGCCCTTGTGGTTCGGGGCGAACGAAGCGCCCATGTAGACGCCGAACACGGCGAGCTGCACGCCGAGGAAGGCGAATGCCATGCCCATCGGCAGGAACATGAAGAGGGGCACGATGTAGAGCGCGTTCCGCACCGTGATCATGCTGAGCTCGGCCCAGCGCTGCTTGACGCCGCGCTGCGTGAGCAGGTGCTTGTAGCTCAGGTAGTGCAGGTTCAGTCCCTCGAGCGTGAGCAGCGGGAAGAAGAGCCAGCCCTGGTGGCGGGTGATGAAGAGAAGGGGGCCCTTGACCTTGGCGGCGTCCTCTTCGAGGAAGACGATCGTGTCGACATCAATGTCGGGATCTTTGCCTACGGTGTTGGGGTTCGAGTGGTGACGCGTGTGCTTTGAGTCCCACCACGAGTAGCTCAGGCCGATCGACGCGGCGAGCACGCGGGCCAGCCGGTCGTTCGAGGGGCCAGTCGCGAGGATCTGGCGGTGCGCGGACTCGTGAGTCAGGAACGCGGCCTGGGTGAAGACGATGCCGACTGCTCCAGCAATGAGCAGCTGGAACCAGCTGTCGCCCAGCAGGATGAATCCGGTGACGCAGCCAGCGAAGAGAACGACGAGTACAGCGCCAACCATCCGGTAGAACCACGGAGTGCGGCGGAGGAGTCCGGCATCACGAACGGTGCGGGAGACCTGGGTGTACGCGTGGGCGATCTTGGGGAAAGAATCGGTGCGGGCGTACGTCTGGCGAAGCGGGCCGAGATTGGTATCGACAATGCTGGTTACGGAAATGAGAAGTCCAGTTCACTGTTGGGAACGCTGGACCGATCCGCGGGTAAAGAGAAGGTCCGGATCGATGGGGACTCTCGCAGTCGAGAGCCCCCATCAAACCGTAAATACGACCTAGAGGGCGCGAATGTTCGCAGCCTGCGGGCCCTTGGGGCCGCGCTCGGTTTCGTACTCTACCTTCTGGGCCTCTTCGAGGCTGCGGTAGCCGCTGCCGCTAATCGCCGAGAAGTGAGCGAAGACGTCGGCCGAGCCGTCGTCGGGCTCGATGAATCCGAAGCCCTTTTCCGAGTTGAACCACTTTACTGTGCCAGTTGCCATGTTGCTTTTCTTCTTTCATTAATGCCGCAAGTGCGGCGTATGTGCTGTTTCGACTCAGTCGACGCAGACGATTGTGGGGGTGGGTGCCGGTGTGCGGCGATCGACACGAAGAGGTCGAGGCGGCTGATGCGGCGATAGAGATGGACTCAGCAGAGGGATGAAGCTCTGGGGCCCGTGGCCAGGACTCGCAGAATGCGAGGATCGCTGGAAGCTGTGTGTGGGGCAAGGGTGGTGCAGGTGGTGATAAGAAACTTCTTTTCGTTGGCCGCCGAGACTCGCCTTCGAGTGTTCGTCGGGACATGTAGCGCGGTTGAGCGCCTAATCAGAGTCTAGACGAAGATGCCTGCGGTTTGGGAATGTGTTCGCAAATTTCGGCCCGGAGCACTCAGGTAGACCCAGGGTTGGCCCGGGTGAACTACTGCGAGTTCGGCTCGGCGGCACGCTCGATCGAGTCCAGAATGGCCCCGATCGCGGCATGAAACACGTTCATTCCGTCGAGCGCGACGAGCTGTTCCTGGTGTGCAACGATCAGCGGGTAATCAGACGAGTTTGGCAGCGAAAGCCGCTCGACCCAGGGAGCGGGCGAGCCCGGGGCGACGTGATCGTCGAGCGCCGCCTCGCGGGCCATTCCGGCGACGAGCGCGAGCAGCGCGCTGTCAAAGGCGGCGTAGGCGCGCACGAGCGCGTCGTCGCGATAGCCAGCCTCGTGGAAGGCGGTGAGCAGGAACTCCATCTCGGAAGCCTCGCCGGGGCCCTGGGTGGTGAGGGTTGCGGCATCCTGGCCGATGGTCGGGTAGACGAGCGCTGCCTCGGCAATGTGCTGCGCGAGGTGTTCGACGCGCGCGCGCCACGGCATGCCCGCCGTGGCCGTTGTCGTCGCGAGCACGGTGCGCTCCATGAGGCGATCGAGCGCCGCCCGCATGAGCTCGTCTTTGTTGCGGAAGTGGCGATACATCGCGGTGGCGTCGACGCCGAGGTCGGCGCCCAGGCGCTGAAACGTGAGGCGACTGCGCGGGTCCTCCTGTGAGAGGCGCAGCAGGGCGTCGAGGATCATTTCGCGGTCGATCCGGCCACGTCGCGGCCGAGTCGAAGTGTGCTCTGACATCGCGCCTCCTCGTCGTGCGCCCTCTGGCGCGTTAGGTCAGTGTATCGACGGTGCGCCTATGGTCGCCACAGTTTGCTTGTCAGTGACGTTGACGTTGTCCGCGGGCCCGAATACGCTGGTGGATGTACCGGGTGGTCGGTGCACCAAGGAGGAACAATGGTCAACGTCGACGGGCAGAACGCCCCGGTAGATGTGGTGTTTGAAAACGGATGGATCTATACCGGCGACGAGAGTGCGCCGCGCCGCGGCGGCGTCGCGGTCGCCGCAGGCCGCATCGTGAGCACCGACGCCGACGAGGTCGCGCGCCTCGCCGAGACCGCCGCCTCGCGCGTCGATCTGGACGGCCGCCTGCTTTTGCCGGGGTTCCAGGACGCCCACCTGCACCCCGTCATTGCAGGGATCGAGATGCTCAGCTGTGATTTAAGCTCGAGCGAGAACGCCGAAGAAGCGCTCGAAGCGGTCCGTGTCTACGCGGACGCCAACCCTGACGTCAGCTGGATCGTCGGCGCCGGCTGGTCGATGGACTTCTTCCCGGGCGGCACGCCCACCCGCCAGATGCTTGACGAGATCGTCCCTGACCGACCGGTCATGCTCGAGAACCGCGACCACCACGGCGCCTGGGTGAACACCCGCGCGCTCGAACTCGCCGGGCTTGACGCGAGCACGCAGGATCCTGCCGATGGCCGGTTTGAGCGCGAGCCCGACGGGTTCCCCGCGGGGACGGTTCATGAGGGCGCGATGTCGCTCTTCCACGGGGTCAAGCCCTCCGCGTCGGACGAGCAGGGCTATGCCGGACTGCTCGCGGCTCAGGAGCACCTGTACCAGTTTGGGATCACTGCCTGGCAGGATGCCGCCGTCGGACGTTTCATGGGGAGCCCCGATACGGTGCCGATCTATGAGCGTGCGATTGCCGAAGGCACCCTGAAAGCACGCGTGCGAGGCGCCCAGTGGTGGAGCCGCGAGGACGGCGAGGGTCAGCTCGCCGAGGTGCTCGAGCGGCGCGACCGCATCGCGGCATCCTGCGATCCTGACCGCTTTTCGGTTGGCTCGGTCAAGGTGATGGTTGACGGGGTCGCCGAGAACTTCACCGCGGCCATGCACGCCCCGTACCTTGATCCGCACGGGCACGACTCGGGCAACCGCGGCATCTCTTTCTTCGACCCTGAAGAAATGGCCGGTTTCGTGACCGAGCTCGACGCGAACGGTATGCAGGTGCACTTCCACGCCCTGGGCGATCGCGCGGTCACGAATGCCCTGGACGCCCTCGAGCAGGCGCGCACGGCGAACGGTGCCACCGATAACCGTCACCACCTCGCGCACCTGCAGGTCGTGCGTTCGGAGGACGTCGCGCGCTTCGCTCCCCTCGGGGCCACCGCCAACCTGCAGGCGCTGTGGGCCGCTCACGAGCAGCAGCTCGACGAGCTCACGCTCCCGTTCCTGCCCGCTGACTCCGAGCAGCACCACTACCCGTTTGGCGAGATTGCGGCGACCGGCGCGCACCTCGCTGCCGGCAGCGACTGGTCGGTGTCAAGCCCGAACCCGATCGAGGCACTGCACGTCGCGGTCAACCGAACTCACCCGGGAAGCACGCTCCCCGTGCTCGGCCCCGAGCTGCAGAAGTTGACCGTCAAGCAGTTCGTCGACGCGTACACGCAGGGCACCGCCCGCATCAACCACCTTGATCACGCGACGGGCCGCCTGGCGGACGGGTTCTACGCCGACTTCGTGATCCTGGATCGAGACCCCTTCGCCCTCGACAGCGAAGACCTCCACACTGTTCGGGTCGACGAGACCTGGATCGGCGGCGAGCGGGTGTTCGCGCGCGCGAGCGCCGAGTAGCCTGCCCGACGCAAGAAGGGCCCCGGATCACGTAATCCGGGGCCCTTCTTGCGTACTGGGTTACTTGATGAACGGGATATTGAAGATGAACTTCGAGGGGATGCCCTGCTTGAAGTTCTCGGTCGCCTTCACCGCCGCAATGATGTGGAATACGAAGAGCACTGCCGAGACGATCCAGAGCAGGACCGCGAGGATCGCGCCGAGGTACGGGATGAACGCGAGCACCCAGGTGGCGACGATCGGGATCATACGCACGAGCGAGAAGTTCAGGTTCTCGCGGTGGTACTGATCGGCGAGCGGGTTCTTCCCCTTCTCAACGAAGTAGAAGATGAGCGCCGGCAGCCACGTGAAGAACACTGACAGCCAGTAGTTCAGGGTGACCATGCTGGCGGCCTGCGCGGCCGGGTCAGCTGCAGCGTACTGGGGCTGCTGGTAGCCCGGCTGCTGGGGCTGCTGGTACTGGGGCTGCTGGTACTGCGGCTGCGGCGGAACCGGAGCAGCGGGCGCTGCGGGAGGCGGCGTGGGGGCAGCCGGGGGAACCGGTGCCGCGGGCGGGGGCACGGGAGCGCCGGGCTGCTGCGCCGCCGAATCGCCGTCGTTCGGCTCTGGGGGAAGAGTAGTCACGGTCATCTCCTTTGATCAGACACTCGGGTCAGCCCGTTCGCCGAAGGTTCCAAACGCGCGGGCCATTTCATTCTCAGCATAGCCATCTCGGGCGAACATGTCGCCGATTGAGGGTCAAGATTTGGAGTCAGTTCACCCTGCGATCAGGCGGGAAACGCCGCGGATAGCGCCTAGAAGATGTCCGGGCTCGGCGTCGCGGACTGCAGGATGGAGACGTCGGCGTGCCGGTCGAAGCGGTAGCCGGTGCCGCGCACCGTGCGCACGATGTCCTGGTACTGCGCGAGCTTCACGCGGAGGCGGCGGACGTGCACGTCGATTGTGCGCTCGTTTGGCACCTCCTCGATGGGCGCGTCGCTCCACAGCGCCTCGATGATCTCCTCGCGGGCGACGGTACGCCCCTCGCGCAGCACGAAGTACTGCAGTAGCTCGAACTCCTTGAAGGTGAGCGGTGCGACGACGCTATCGAGCAGCAGGCGCTTCCGCGACAGGTCGATGACGACGCCGGCTCGGGCGCGATCCTGCTCGTCCTCGACAGGCTTCTGGCGTGCGTGGGCGGCAGGATCGCCGAGAGCGAGGCGGACCACGTCGACGTCGCGACCGCCGGCGCCCTCGGGGGCAATGGCGACGGAGGCGTAGGTCTCGGCGGCGGGGGCGAGCTCGGCGACGAGCTGCTTGAGCTGTTCGACGATGGCGCCGAGGCGGGGGTCGCCCGCCGCGATCTTCGCATCGGCGAGCCCCACGTAGAGGGCGAAACCGCGAACCTCGGCGCCCTGCGGAAGTGCGCGGGCTGCGGTGGGGGCGGTCTGGGGAGCTGCGGAAGTGGTGAGGGTAGACATGATGATGGGTTCCTTCGAGCCGTGGCCCCCTGCTGAGCAGGTCGGGCCTGGCGCCGTCCTTGGCGCCGGATGTGCGTGAGCTAGGACGGGCCCTATGGGAGCGAAATGCTCAAGGGGCGAGAATCGTCCGGGAGTGACCGCGAGTGCGGTGGGGGCGCTAAGCGCCCGGCTGTTCCTTCGTAGCTAGCTGCACATTCGGCAACGCGCAACACCTGCACCGGCCATCATCATGCCGGTAATCCCAAAATTCACCTCGAGGGCGGACTGGGTGCGAGTGGTGTCAGACATGAGGCTTAGTAAATCTCAACTCTTCGTCACCTGTCAAGTGGGTTGTGAGGATTCGGGGTGAGATGGGCGCGCCAGGGAACAAAAAACTGCGCTACGCGGCGGCGCAACGCAGTTTTTGGTGAGTAGAACGTGGCGGCCGATGGCCTGGGGCCGGATTAGTCGGCGGTGCCGTACAGGCGGTCGCCCGCGTCGCCCAGGCCGGGAACGATGAACGCGTTCTCGTCGAGGCCGTCATCGAGCGCGCCGAGGACGAGTGTCACCTTACGGTCGCCGGCGGCCTCGCGCATCGCCGAGATGCCCTCGGGGGTGCCGAGCACGCAGATCGCGGTGACGTCGTCCGCTCCGCGATCGAAGAGAAACTCGATGGCCGCGGCGAGCGAACCGCCGGTGGCCAGCATGGGGTCGAGCACGAAGCACTGACGTCCTGCGAGCGAGTCGGGCAGGCGCTCGGCGTACGTGGTCGGCTGGTGTGTGACCTCATCGCGCACCATGCCGAGGAATCCGACCTCTGCGGTCGGGACGAGCTTCACCATGCCCTCGAGCATTCCGAGGCCCGCGCGCAGGATCGGCACGATCAGCGGCAGCGGCTCGCTCAGGCGGACACCGGTGGTCCGCGTGACCGGCGTCTCGATCTCATGAGGCTCGACGCGCACCTCGCGGGTCGCCTCGTAGGCGAGCAGCGTCATCAGCTCCTCGATGAGGAGACGGAACGTCGGTTGAGGGGTCTGCGCATTGCGGAGAACCGTAAGCTTGTGGGTGATCAAAGGGTGATCCGCAACGAAGACTCGCATATGGGCGATTCTAGTCGCAGAAACCCGGGCACTAGACGAGTCCGAGGGGCAAACATGGCGCGGCGCACTGGCGGGATCCCCGCGGACCCACGCGACGAGCGCCTGATGGGCGTCGCCCTCGCGGTGGCCAGGCGCGCGGCCGAGGCGGGCGAGATCCCGGTCGGCGCGGTCATTGTGGATGCGTCGGGGGAGATCCTGGCCGAGGGCGGCAACGAGCGGGAGGCGAGCCTCGACCCGACGGATCACGCCGAGATTGTCGCCATCCGCCGCGCCGCGCTCGCCATCGGCGACCGGCTGCTCGAGGACTGCACGCTGGTCGTCACCCTCGAGCCCTGCGTCATGTGCGCCGGGGTGATCGCCGCCGCCCGGGTGCCCCGCGTCGTGTTCGGCGCATGGGACGAGAAGGCTGGCGCGTGCGGCAGTGTCTACGACCTGTTGCGCGACCGGCGTTTGCCGCACCCGCCCGTCGAGGTGGTCGCCGGGGTGCGCGAGGCGGAGTGCGCGGAGCTCCTCGGCGAGTTTTTCCGCGCCCGGCGCTAGCGCGTCCGCGCGCCAGGCGCCGCTGCCCCCGGTCCCGGGATCCTGTGTTTTATCCGTCGCGCTCAATAGTAGATCCGCGCCCAGAAGGCGCTGGGAGGCCAAAAATCTACTATTGAGCGCGGATCTACTAGTGGGCGAAAGCGCGAGGGGCCAGACGCGGCGGGCAGGATCCTGCTGGGACCGTGCCGAGAGTGCTAGCCGGCCGCGAGCTCGCGGGCCCGCGCGATCGCCGCAGCCAGCGCGGCGTCGAAGAGTGCTGACAGGTCCGCGCCCTGCAGCACCCCGATGGCCTCGGCGGTGGTGCCCTTCGGGCTCGTCACCTGGCGGCGTAGCTCGGCGGGGCTGTCAGCCGACTGCGCGGCAAGCTCCGAGGCGCCGGCGAAGGTGCCCTGCACCATCACGCGCGCCTCGTCGCCCGTGAACCCGAGCCGCACGGCCGCCGCCGTGAGCTCCTCGATGAAGAGATAGACGTAGGCGGGGCCCGAGCCCGAGATCGCCGAGAGCGCGTCGATGCGCCCCTCGTCGACCACGAGCACCTCGCCGACCGTCGAGAAGTGCGCGCGGGCCGCCTCGGTCGCGGCGGCGTCAGCGGTCGCGCCGGCCGCGATGCCGGTCACGCCGCGACCGATGAGGGCCGGGGTGTTCGGCATGGCGCGCAGCACCGAGATGCCCTCGGGCACGAGCGCTTCCATGCTGGCGGTGGTGATGCCGGCGGCGACGCTCACGACGACGGCGCCGGGGGCGAGCGAGTCGGCGACTTCGCGCAGCACGTCGTGGATCATCCAGGGCTTCACCGCCAGAATCACCATGCGGGCCCCAGCGACCGCCTCGCGGTTCGCGTCAAGGGACGCCTCGGTCGCGAGCGGAACGACGCCCTCGATGCCCGTGAGCGCGCTCGCGCTGTCGATCGAGCGAGTGGTTACCCGGATCGGACCGTCCACGCTGACGCCGGGCGCGCGCAGGCCGTGCAGGATCGCGCGCCCCATCGAGCCAAGGCCGAGGATCGCGGTGGTGGGGAGGGGGCAGATTTCCGTCGTGTCGGTCACCCGCCACATCCTAGGATGGAGTCGCGGCCAGGGCCAGTTCAGTGCCCGGGGGTTGAAGGGAATCGACGTGAGCGCGACCGGCGGAAACAAAGCGATCCTGGCGGCTTTCGCCGCCAACCTGGGCATCGCCGTGACCAAGTTCATCGCGGCCTTCTTCTCGGGCTCGTCCTCGATGCTCGCCGAGGGTGTTCACTCGCTCGCCGATTCGGGCAACCAGCTGCTGCTCCTGATTGGCGGCAAGCGTGCGAAGCAGGAGGCCGATCAGGATCACCCGTTCGGTTATGGTCGAGTGCGCTTCGTGTACGCATTCGTCGTGGCGATCGTGCTGTTCTCGGTCGGCGGCATGTTCTCCATCATGGAAGGCATCAAGAAAGCCCAAGAGCCGCACCCGATCGAGCTGTGGTGGCTGCCGATTCTGGTGCTCGTCATCGCGATCATTCTTGAGAGCTTCTCGCTGCGCACCGCGATTCGCGAAAGCCGGCCACACAAGGGCGACGCGACCTGGGCGGAATTCATTCGCCGCTCGAAGGCGCCCGAGCTGCCCGTCGTGCTGCTCGAAGACTTTGCAGCGCTCTGCGGTCTCTCGTTCGCGCTCGTGGGCGTCGGCCTCACCGTGATCACCGGCAATGGCCTGTTCGACGCGATCGGAACGATCGCGATCGGCGTGCTGTTGGTCGGCGTCGCGGTCATTGTCGGGCTCAAGGTCAAGAGTCTGCTCGTGGGCGAGAGCGCGAGCGCTGGCGACCTCGAGAAGATCGAGGCGGCGTTGATGGCCGGCGACGACATCGACCGCATCATCCACATGAAGACCCTCTATCTCGGCCCCGACGAGTTCATGATTGGCGCGAAGATCAGCGTCGCCCCCGAGCTCACCGTGCACCAGCTCGCAGTCACGGTGAACCTCGCCGAGCGGCGCATCCGCGAGGCCGTGCCCGCGGCGCGCGTCATCTACCTCGAGCCCGACGTGTACCTCGACCCCAACAAGCGCGAGCCGTCGACAGAGTCGATCGTCTTCCTCGGCGAGGACTAGGGGTTCGGGCAGGATCCTGCCCCGCTGTGGTTCTCCACCCTTTGTCCCTCTGTCGAGCCGTCGCAACCTGCGGCTTCGCGCGGGGGCAAAACCCCCGTGTGGGCCGGGCGCCGGGGGCACAGTTGTACAATAGGG